>NZ_JFFR01000015.1 GCF_000695685.1 Vibrio fortis
ATCTCAGGGCTCGCTTCCCGCTTAGATGCTTTCAGCGGTTATCGATTCCGAACTTAGCTACCGGGCAATGCCATTGGCATGACAACCCGAACACCAGAGGTTCGTCCACTCCGGTCCTCTCGTACTAGGAGCAGCCCCCTTCAATCTTCCAACGCCCACGGCAGATAGGGACCGAACTGTCTCACGACGTTCTAAACCCAGCTCGCGTACCACTTTAAATGGCGAACAGCCATACCCTTGGGACCGACTTCAGCCCCAGGATGTGATGAGCCGACATCGAGGTGCCAAACACCGCCGTCGATATGAACTCTTGGGCGGTATCAGCCTGTTATCCCCGGAGTACCTTTTATCCGTTGAGCGATGGCCCTTCCATTCAGAACCACCGGATCACTATGACCTGCTTTCGCACCTGCTCGAATTGTCATTCTCGCAGTCAAGCGGGCTTATGCCATTGCACTAACCTCACGATGTCCAACCGTGATTAGCCCACCTTCGTGCTCCTCCGTTACTCTTTGGGAGGAGACCGCCCCAGTCAAACTACCCACCAGGCACTGTCCGTAATCCCGATTCAGGGACCAACGTTAGAACATCAACACTACAAGGGTGGTATTTCAAGGACGACTCCACCACATCTAGCGACGCGGTTTCAAAGTCTCCCACCTATCCTACACATGTAGGGTCAATGTTCAGTGCCAAGCTGTAGTAAAGGTTCACGGGGTCTTTCCGTCTAGCCGCGGGTACACTGCATCTTCACAGCGATTTCAATTTCACTGAGTCTCGGGTGGAGACAGCGTGGCCATCATTACGCCATTCGTGCAGGTCGGAACTTACCCGACAAGGAATTTCGCTACCTTAGGACCGTTATAGTTACGGCCGCCGTTTACCGGGGCTTCGATCAAGAGCTTCGACCGAAGTCTAACCCCATCAATTAACCTTCCGGCACCGGGCAGGCGTCACACCGTATACGTCATCTTACGATTTTGCACAGTGCTGTGTTTTTAATAAACAGTTGCAGCCACCTGGTATCTGCGACTCTCGTCAGCTCCATCCGCGAGGGACTTCACCGATAAGAGCGTACCTTCTCCCGAAGTTACGGTACCATTTTGCCTAGTTCCTTCACCCGAGTTCTCTCAAGCGCCTTGGTATTCTCTACCCGACCACCTGTGTCGGTTTGGGGTACGATTCCTTACAATCTGAAGCTTAGAGGCTTTTCCTGGAAGCATGGCATCAATGACTTCACCACCGTAGTGGCTCGACATCGTATCTCAGCGTTATGAAGAACCGGATTTACCTAA
>NZ_JFFR01000016.1 GCF_000695685.1 Vibrio fortis
ATCTATGTGATAACACTATCCCCTAAATAACAAGAAAGGCTCTATAAATGCGGGAGCAGAAACTTCTACGCTCTTATTGACGGTGGGGGTCATATCAACGCCCAATTAAGGGGTGAACAACACCTACAAGCAAGCCTAAAGCATTGTGCCATAAACGCTAAATTTGAAGTAGAAACAAAACTGCCAAGCGTTGAGAATCTCTCATAAATACTTGTTATCCGCTCATTTCAAAACGTTATTGCTTACTCAACAAGAACTTACGCAAATCTCTCTCTACACGCATAACGAACAGAATAAACACTTTGTCACCGTCTTGTTTATAGAAAATACGACATGGATTAACGACAACTTCACGATAACTTAAATGTTCTAGCTCGGGTGGAATACGACCTGACTCTGGGAAAGTTTGTAGGCGTTCGACTTTGGAGAAGATCGTTTGCACTAATTGCTTCGCAGCTACGATATTTTCAAGTGCGATGTATTCAGCGATATCGTTGAGGTCAGATAACGCTGGCTCAGTCCAGATTATTTCAGCCATTTTGACATTTTGTCCTTGGCTTCATCATGACTTACCACTTTACCATCAGCTAGTGCACGCTCACCTCGTGCAATACCCTCAAGAATAGCTAAACGATTTTGCATAAATTCGTAGTCATCAACATCAACAAGATACGCAGATGGCTTACCATGCTCAGTAATTAACACTGGTTCTTTGGTATCGTGGAGATCAGCGAGGATCTTAGTTGCTTGACGTTTGAGTGATGTAACTAGTTCTACTTTCATGAGAGCTGCTCCAAAGGAATACTAAAGTGATACTATTCTATCACTTTGAGTATAGCAAGCTCCGTGACGGCTAACGCCCAGTTAAGGGGTGAAGCACACAATGACTAAGCCGCTGTATGGCACTTCAACACCGAAATCAACGCATACTAAAAATGCCACGCGTGCTGACCCCCTCTTAAACTGTTTGTTATGTTTAGACTTTCTCATAAGTGGCAATTTCACTTAGCCACCAATTTAGTTTGTCGTCGATTTGGGCATGATCTCGCAACTCATAGATTTCCGATATAGCATGCTGCTCTGATTCAATGTCAATGGCTTCTAAAACCAGGTTGCCCGTTTCCCACAAAGTTGCTCTAGATAGCAAGCCGTTTCCTTCAATTTCAATGTATTGAGCTTTTACTTCGTCACCAAGTCTCTCTGACAATTCAACGATTAAACTTTCACCGCTAAATATCTTGGATTTTGATGATGCCCATGAAGCTAAATATTCAAGTATATCTACACCTATAAACATAGACATAATGACCCCCACGAGGTGCTAGCCTCCAATATCGTGGGTTAGCTAAAAGCCAGAGCCATAATTAGTGCGTC
>NZ_JFFR01000017.1 GCF_000695685.1 Vibrio fortis
TGAAACGGATAAACCCGTCACGACCTCTGGCACCCTAACCAGCACTGATGTTGATAATCCAGATAACGCCTTTACGCCAGATTCAATCACCGGTACACACGGCGATCTAACCATTAATGCCAATGGTCACTGGGTGTTTACCGCCAACAGCGCGTTCAACCAACTGAACGTTGGCGACAAAGTTGAAGAGACATTTACCCCCCCCCCCCCCCCCCCCCCCCCCCCCCCCCCCCCCCCCCCCCCCCCCCCCCCCCCCCCCCCCCCCCCCCCCCCTTCGATCACAGGTACGCATGGCGACCTAACCATTGATGCCAATGGTCACTGGGTGTTTACCGCCAACAGCGCGTTCAACCAACTGAACGTTGGCGACAAAGTTGAAGAGACCTTTACGGTTACTTCTGTCGACGGTACTCCGTCTACTATCAAGGTAACAATAAACGGCACTAATGATGCTGCTACGGTGAGCAGTGCAACTGTGGCTGTTGATGAAACGGACTCAGCAATCACAGCCTCTGGCACCCTAATCAGCACCGATATCGATAACCCGGATAACGCCTTTACTGCTTCAACTCAGCACGGCAGCAACGGGGATTTAACCATTGATGCTAATGGTCACTGGGTGTTTACGGCCAACAGCGCATTCAACCAACTCAACGTTGGCGACAAAGTTGAAGAGACGTTTACGGTAACGTCTGTTGATGGAACACCATCCACAATCAAAGTGACCATTAATGGTACCAACGACGCAGCTACGGTGAGTAGCGCAACGGTAGCCGTTGATGAAACAGACTCAACAATTACAACCTTTGGCACCCTAACCAGCAACGATATCGATAATCCGGATAACGCCTTTACGCCAGACTCAATCTCAGGCACACACGGTGACCTAACCATAGACGCTAATGGTCACTGGGTATTCACTGCCAACAGTGCGTTCAACCAACTCAATGTCGGCGATAAAGTTGAAGAAACATTCGCGGTAACGTCTGTCGATGGTACACCTTCCACAATTAAAGTGACCATCAATGGTACCAACGATGCGGCTACCGTCAGCAGTGCGACTGTAGCTGTCGATGAAACAGACACGGCAATAACCACATCAGGCACCCTAACCAGTACTGATGTTGATAATCCGGACAACGCGTTTACTCCAGATTCGATCACGGGCACTAATGGTGACCTAACCATAGACGCCAATGGTCACTGGGTGTTCACTGCCAACAGCGCGTTCAACCAACTCAATGTCGGCGACAAAGTTGAAGAGACATTTACAGTCACCTCTGTCGATGGTACCCCGTCAACTATCAAGGTCACCATCAACGGTACTAACGACGCAGCAACGGTGAGCAGTGCCACTGTTTCTGTTGATGAAACTGACTCCGCAATCACAACCTCTGGCACCTTAACCAGTACCGACGTTGATAACTCTGACAACGCCTTCACACCAGATTCAATCACCGGTACACACGGCGACCTAACCATTGATGCCAATGGTCACTGGGTGTTTACCGCCAACAGCGCGTTCAACCAACTGAACGTTGGCGACAAAGTTGAAGAGACATTCACGGTAACGTCTATTGATGGCACTCCATCCACTATCAAGGTAACAATAAACGGCACTAACGATGCAGCTACGGTGAGTAGCGCAACGGTAGCCGTTGATGAAACGGACTCCGCAATCACGACTTCAGGTACGCTAACCAGCACCGATGTCGATAACCCAGATAATGCCTTTACCCCTTCTTCAATCGCAGGTAACCACGGCGACTTAACCATAGATTCCCATGGTCATTGGGTCTTTACCGCTAACAGCGCGTTCAACCAACTGAATGCCGGCGACAAAGTTGACGAGACATTTACGGTAACGTCTGTCGATGGCACACCATCCACAATTAAAGTGACCATCAACGGTACCAATGATGCCGCCACCGTCAGCAGTGCTGCAGTCTCCATCGATGAAACGGACTCAGCAATCACAGCCTCTGGCACCTTAACCAGTACCGATATCGATAACCCAGATAACGCCTTCACACCAGCTTCGATCACAGGTACCCATGGCGACCTAACCATTGATGCCAATGGTCATTGGGTTTTCACGGCCAACAGCGCATTCAACCAACTGAATGTCGGTGACAAAGTTGAAGAGACGTTTACGGTTGCCTCTGTTGATGGCACACCTTCGACAATTAAAGTAACCATTAACGGTACTAACGACTCCGCTACAGTGAGTAGTGCAAAGGTAACCGTCGACGAAGCGGATAAAGCCACCACAACCTCTGGTACTCTAATTAGCACCGAT
>NZ_JFFR01000018.1 GCF_000695685.1 Vibrio fortis
TCAGAAGTGAAACGCAATAGCGCCGATGGTAGTGTGGGGCTTCCCCATGTGAGAGTAGGACATCGCCAGGCTTTAATTTCGTTATTTGCATAGCAAATAACAACTTCAACAGTGTACTAATCTGTTGATGACAATTTGTTGGAGGGATGGCTGAGTGGTCGAAAGCACCGGTCTTGAAAACCGGCAACCGTTAATAGCGGTTCTAGGGTTCAAATCCCTATCCCTCCACCACCATTGAAAAGCCCGCTGAGAAATCAGCGGGCTTTTTTCATTTCTGTCGTGTCGAATTCAAGTAACAAAAAAAGAGCACTAGCGTGCCCTTCCATATCGTTCTCTCTATTAACTATTTCTGATAGCTAATCCGTTAAATATTTCCCTTCTGCGACCTGCCAGAACGCTCGGATGAGTGGGTTATCTAATTGCGCTCGCTTACAACATACGCCTAATTCAAAGGGCTTAATTGGTTCTATCTTTAAGCGTTCAACCTTATCTCTTACAGGGCTGTTATTGATCACCACATCTGGGGCAATTCCAATACCACACCCAAGCGCTACCATGCTGACTATCGCTTCATGACCAGATACCTGAGCATAGATATTAGGTTTGATTTTCAGCTTCTTAAACCATGCATTCGCACGCTCACGAGCTGTGCCTGCCTCTGGGATGATGAATGGTAGATCATTCCAATCGATGTGCTCAGCCTGTAGTTGTTGGCTGAAGCTACTGACTCCTGCTGGAGAGATAACAGATAGCGGGATATCGCTAATTGTTTCAAATTCGAGGCGTGATGGAAGGATATCTGGCTTAGCGGAAATAGCGATATCGACTTCGTCATTGAGGATCTTATCTATCGCTTGAGCTGGGTCGCCAGTTGAGAGCTTAAATTCAATATAAGGATGGAGAGCTCGAAACTCAGTAATTAACTCAGGCAGATGACTATAGCTTGCAGTCACTGAGCAGAAGATTCGAATCTCACCTTTCAGCTCTTGTTCTCCGCCTTTTAAATGAAGGTTGTACTGTTGCCATTCACTGACAATATTGAGTGCAACGGGAAGCAATTGTTTTCCTGCTGGAGTGAGGTCGACACTACGGTTATCTCGAATCAGCAGCTCTTGCCCTGTTTCATCTTCGAGTTTCTGTATTTGGCGACTTAAAGCCGATGGGCTGACGTGCATCGCCGCCGCAGTCTTGCTGAAGTTTTTGCTGTCACACAAATGTATGAATAACTGTAATGATTTTATGTTCATATATTACGAATGTTTCCACGTTGCATTAATTGCAATAACTAATTGTGAATATATCACTTTAAGCAACCGCATGTCTGTTTTAGTATGAACTCATTCGGTAACAAAGCTACCGACCTCAACGGAAAAATTCTTAAAAGGAGCGCCCAGATGGCTAACTATTTCAATACTTTAAACCTACGCGAGCAGCTGGACCAATTAGGTCGTTGTCGTTTCATGGACCGCAGTGAATTTGCAACTGAAGCGGATTACCTGAAAGGTAAGAAAGTCGTTATCGTTGGTTGTGGTGCTCAAGGCCTGAACCAAGGTCTAAACATGCGTGACTCTGGCCTGAACGTAGCTTACGCACTTCGCCAGGCTGCGATTGACGAGCAACGTCAATCTTACAAAAACGCAAAAGAGAACGGTTTTGAAGTAGACAGCTACGAAAACCTAATCCCAGAAGCAGATCTAGTGATCAACCTAACTCCAGACAAACAGCACACAAACGTTGTTGAGACAGTAATGCCTCTAATGAAAGAGGGTGCTGCACTAGGTTACTCTCACGGCTTCAACATTGTTGAAGAAGGCATGCAGGTTCGTAAAGACCTAACGGTTGTTATGGTTGCACCTAAGTGTCCTGGTACAGAAGTACGTGAAGAGTACAAGCGTGGTTTCGGTGTTCCGACTCTTATCGCTGTTCACCCAGAGAATGATCCAAAGGGTGAAGGTTGGGATATCGCGAAAGCATGGGCTGCTGGTACTGGTGGTCACCGTGCGGGCTGTCTAGAGTCTTCATTTGTTGCTGAAGTGAAATCGGATCTAGTGGGCGAACAGACCATTCTATGTGGCATGCTACAAGCTGGCTCTATCGTTTCTTACGAGAAGATGGTTGCTGAAGGTATTGACCCGAGCTACGCAGGTAAGCTTCTACAGTACGGTTGGGAAACTGTTACGGAAGCACTAAAGTTTGGTGGTGTGACACACATGATGGACCGTCTATCAAACCCAGCGAAAATCAAAGCGTTCGAGCTTTCTGAAGAGCTAAAAGAGCTTATGCGTCCACTGTACAACAAGCACATGGATGACGTAATCACAGGTCACTTCTCTAGCACTATGATGGCTGACTGGGCAAACGACGATGCGAACCTACTAGGCTGGCGTGAAGAGACAGGTCAAACTGCATTCGAAAACTACCCTGAAGGTGATGTTGAAATCTCTGAGCAAGAGTACTTCGACAACGGTATCCTAATGGTTGCAATGGTTCGTGCTGGTGTTGAGCTAGCGTTCGAAGCCATGACTGCATCTGGCATCATCGATGAGTCTGCATACTACGAATCTCTACATGAGCTTCCACTAATCGCAAACACGGTTGCTCGTAAGCGTCTATACGAAATGAACGTAGTAATCTCTGATACAGCTGAATACGGTAACTACCTATTTGCTAACGTAGCAACACCACTACTACGTGAGAAGTTCATGCCTTCAGTATCTACAGACGTGATTGGTAAAGGTCTAGGTGAAACATCTAACCAAGTAGACAATGCTCGTCTAATCGAAGTGAACGAAGCTATCCGTAACCACCCAGTTGAGTACATCGGTGAAGAGCTACGTGCTTACATGAGCGACATGAAGCGCATTGCAGTAGGCGGCTAATTAGCATCGCAAGAATTTAGAGAACTCCAAAAAATTGGAGTCATAAATAAAAAACACAACATCTAATTAAAAGGCTTGGTCGCCGTTGACCAAGCCTTTTTGTTTTTACAGAGCTCGCCAACTTGCTCCTGAAGATGTGGACGATGTATGTCTTCACTATCACGCCTTAAAGCAATGGAAGAGTATTGCTTGGAGTATACCTTCACAGAATATGAGCGTATAAAAAAGGGTTGATGCTTACACATCAACCCTTTTGTATTTTTGCATTTACGCTTATTTGTCAGCTAGCTTCGCTTCTAGATCTGCTAGTTTTTGTTCCATCTCAGTTAGCTTCTGACGTGTACGTAGTAGAACCTGAGTTTGAACATCGAACTCTTCACGGCTGACAACGTCTAGCTTGTTTAGTTGGCCTTGGATAACTTGGCGAACCTTTTGGTCCACATCAGAACCTAGCTCTTTCACTGGCTGAGGCATAGAGTCATGGATTTGTTTCGCAATCTGCTCTAGTTTTTTTGGATCAAACATATCAATTAAAACTCCTGATTATTTCCTACTATTCTATTTAATCGCAGTGGAGATGTCGCCTGTGGCGTATAAAAAAAGGTCACCGAGTGACCTTTTTGCGATTAACGTGAAACTTGAGGTTAGTTGTTGTCCGCTAACTCTCGGTGTGCCGCTTTCGCTTCATCGACACGTGCTAGTTTCTCTAAGTCTTTATCTTCAACAAAAACCGGTAGTGGTTTGTGTTTCTCTGCTAGGTAGCTGTAGATAACAGGCAACACGAACAGCGTGAAGATAGTACCAATTGCTAGACCAGCAACGATAACAATACCGATACTGAAACGTTGAGCAGCACCTGCACCACTTGCGTACATCAGTGGGATAAGACCTGCGATCATCGCTGCAGTTGTCATTAGGATAGGACGTAGACGAACCTTCGCCGCTTCCATTACTGCTTCAATACGTGATTTCTTGTTGTGCAGCTGCTCTTCTTTTGCCACCTCACAGATCAAGATACCGTGCTTGGTAATCAGACCAACCAGTGTGATCAAACCTACTTGCGAGTAGATGTTCATGGTTGCTGCACCCCATGCAAGGGCAATCAATGCACCACAGATAGCTAGTGGTACCGAAACCATGATAACCAGTGGATCCTTCACTGACTCGAACTGAATTGCCAGTACTAGGAAGATGATCGCCAGTGCTAGACCAAATGTTGCGTATAGCGCGCTACCTTCGGTTACGTATTGGCGAGCCTCACCCATGTAGTCATGGTTGTAGCCACTTGGTAGTTTGGTCTCTGCAATGTTCTCAAACCATGCAATCGCATCACCCATCGCAGCGCCTGGAGCAGGTACGGCACCAATCGTTGCTGAGTTCAGTTGGTTGAAGTGAGGAAGAGAGCGAGGCTCTGCCACCACATCAATGGTAATCAAACTGCCCAGAGGTACGGCTCTGCCATCAGCTGCACGTACGTAGTAATTGTTCATCGACTCAGGGTTCAGACGGAACTTACGTTCAACCTGTGGGATAACTTCGTACGAACGGCCATTCAGGTCGATACGGTTAACGTAACCATCGGACATCATAGTACCTAGCGTGATACCAATATCTTGCATTGTCACGCCGTAAGCACCTGCTTTGTCTTTATCGATGTTGATCTTCATGGTCGCTGAGTCGTAGTTCAGATCAAGATCTGAGTAAACGAATAGCGGGTTTGAAGATACTTCTGCCAGAATGTCAGTTGTGATCTGGAAAAGGCTCTCAAAGCTGTTTGGTGTTGTAATAACAAACTGAATTGGAAGACCTGAACCTGCACCTGGAAGCTCTGGCATTTGGAACGCCGTTACAGCCATTCCTGGAACATCTTTAACTAATTCACCTACACGGTTAGCAACGTCAGACTGACTTGCTTCACGCTCACTCCAAGGCACCATTGATGCAATACCAAAGGCTTGGTTTGCGTTTGGCACACCAGTAAATACCTGAGCATATGCTACTTCTGGTTGATCAGAAAGAATCGTGTTGACGTCGTTCATGGTGTTTTGCATGAAGTCTAGGTTCGCATTCGACGGTGCGGTACCCATAAGCATGATTACACCTTTATCCTCAGATGGTGCGAGCTCACTCGGGATAAATTTGAACAGCATTGGCAGACTTGCAAATACGATGATAGCGAAACCAATGAACACTGGACGATGCTGCATAACAGCACCAAGCATGCGCTCATAGCGATTCGTCATGCCATCAAGAACATTGTGTACTTTCTGCTCAAACTTGCTTGGCTCTGCGTGAGCTTTAAGCATTTTTGAACACATCATAGGAGAAAGCGTCAGTGCTACGATGCCCGATACAAATACCGAACCGGCAAGTGTTAGTGCGAACTCTTTAAATAGTGAGCCCGTAATACCACCCATCATTGCGATCGGTGCATATACCGCACCTAGCGTCAGTGTCATTGCAATAACTGGAACCGCGATTTCACGAGTACCGATGATTGCTGCACGGAATGGCGATTCACCAAGCTTGATGTGACGGTCGACGTTCTCAAGAACAACGATCGCATCATCTACCACCAGACCGATAGCGAGTACCATCGCCAGTAGCGTCATCAGGTTCCATGAGAAACCCATTGCCTGCATTACCATTGCCACACCGATTAGAGACAATGGAATAGTAACGATTGGAATCAGTACTGCACGGAACGAACCTAGGAACAGTGTAATAACGACCAATACGATCAAAGCCGCTTCAAGAATAGTTTTAATAACCTCTTGAATAGATTCATTGATTGCAATAGTCGAGTCATACATCACGTTCATCGAGATGTTGCTTGGTAGGTTCTTCTCTAGTTGAGGAAGAAGCTCTAGTACATCTGCCGCAATGTTGATCGGGTTTGCACTTGGTGCTGCGTTAATCGCTGCAACAACCGCTTCCTGACCGTTGGCACTTGCTCGGTAAACATCGTGGCTCTTCTCTAGAGAAACCTTAGCAATGTCAGATAGACGGATAATTTCGCCTTCGCCGCTTCGTACTACAAGATTCTCTAGCTCTTCAACGTTGGATACTTGGGTATCAGCACTGCCGTTGTAAAGTACGAACTCACCCGTCGCTTGGCCCGTCGCTGATTGGTAGTTGTTGGCGTTCAGTACCGTCATTACATCGCTAGCAGTTAGGTCAACTGCTGCCATTTTTGACGGGTCTAGCCATACGCGAAGTGCGTATTTCATACCACCATATAGGTCAACCTTAGATACACCGTTTACCGTAAATAGCTGCGGGTTGATTACACGTTCTAGGTAGTCGGTAATCTGGCTCGAAGCCAATTCATCACTAGTAAAGCCAATGTACAGTACCGCCGTTGTCGAACCCGTAGACATGGTTACAGTTGGATCTTCTGCCTCTCTTGGAAGCTGGGAACGAACCGAGTTTGTCTTGGCCAGTATGTCAGACAGAGCTGCGTTTGGATCTGTGTTCAACTTCATGTTTACAGTAATGGTAGAGCTACCAAGAACCGAAGATGAAGTCATATAGTCGATGTTATCCGCCTGAGCAACAGCTTGCTCAAGAGGCTGAGTAATAAAACCTTGGATAAGATCGGCACTCGCACCGTAGTAACTCGTGGTAACGGTTACTACGGTATTCGTCATTTCTGGGTATTCACGCACCTGCATCTTGAAGATTGCTTGCAAACCAAGCAGAGCTATCAAGAAGCTGATGGATACCGCTAGAACTGGACGTTTAATAAAAACATCAGTAAAGCGCATTGTGACTCCAATTATAACTGAGGTGTTTCAGAAGGTGGTGTGATTGCATCACTCTCAACAACTTTCACCTTGGCACCATTACTTAGACGAACTTGACCTGAAGTCACGACTACATCACCCGCTTTCACACCTTCAAGAATGTGTGCGATGTCTGCAGTACGTTCACCTACTTTTACTACGTGTTGTGTAACGCGTTTTACGCCATCTTCTTCAGTCAAGATGTAAACATTGTCACCGTATAGAGTGAAAGTGATTGCTGTTTGAGGCAGTGCAACTTGGTTCTCTAGAGTCGGTAGAATGATGTTGGCACGAGCGAACATACCGCTACGTAGCTTGCCATCACTGTTTGGAATGTCTGCTTGAACTTGAATCAGACCACTTTGCACGCTTACTGCTGGTTCGATAGCGCTGATTGAACCTTCAAACGGTGTCTCTGGGTAAGCATCAACGAAGATATCAACCGCTTGGCCAACATTGATGCGTGAGATGTCTGTTTGAGAAACCGTGAAGCGCAGACGCATCACACTGGTGTCTTCTAGACGAACGATATCAGTACCAGATTGAAGGTATTGACCTAGGTACACATTACGAATACCCACAGTACCGTCGAATGGTGCGCGAATTTCACGACGAGCGATCGAAGCTTTTAGGCTCTCAATATCAGCAGATAGAGAGAAGTAGTTCGCTTCTGCTTCGTCGTATGCTTCTTTTGAGATAGAACCTTTCTTGAATAGGCCTTGGTAACGCTTGTACTTAGCTTGTGCTGCCGGTAGTCGCGCTTGAGAGCTTTTCAGGTTTGCTTTCTCAACGTCTGAATCTAGACGTACTAATAGTTGGTCGCTCTTAACCTCAGTACCCGATTCAAAAGAGATTTGATCGATAACGCCACTGGTTTCGTTTGCCAGTGTTACACCTTGGTTTGGTTCGATGAAACCGATAGCTTCGATTACTGGAACCCAGTCGATCGGTTGAACGTCAGTTACCGTTACCGGGAACTCAGGCTCAGGTCGGTTTGCCATGTATTCAGCAATTTTTTGTTGTTTGAACATGTTGAACCCAATAACGCTGCCAAAAAGAAGCACAGCAATGAGTAACATGAAGAAAGTCCACTTTTTCATTATGGTCAAAACTCCGATCAGTGTTTAATTATTGCATCCCAGCTCGCTTCAATGGCAGCTTCTAAAGCCTCATCATCGAGTTGGTAAAAACCTAAAGAATGCTTGCGGGCGAGTGACACACTTGCCGCTAAGCTCAGTCCACTTAATACTTCATTATCAAGTGGTTTAAATAGCCCTTGCTCTTTGCCTTCGTTAAACAACAGCTCAACTTGGGCAAACATTTTTCTTTCTAGTTCCCTGAAAGTTTTACTATTTGTTACAGGTAAAGAGTCATATTGAACGCGGTTTTTGATCGCCGCTAAGTTGGTGCCAGCCAGGTTCCATATGTTGAGCCACATGGTTCTGTAACGCTGCTTAATCGGTGCGGAGTCGTCTACCCCGAACTGGACTGCTTCAGCAATACGTTGTGTAACCTGAATACGCACCTCTTCAATCAAGTGCTCTTTATCATCGAAATAGCGATATATAGTGCCTGCAGCTACGCCTGCTTCTTTCGCCAGTTTCTGCATTGAAAGGCCTTGAAAACCTTCCGCTGCAATGACTGTTTCAGCGGCAGATAGAATCTGTAAGCGCTTATCTTGAGAAGTATGATTGTTCATAATCTTATCAGTAATGAATGAACGTTCATTCATTATAGCTCAAGAACCATCCATTTGTGCAAGTAAGTTTTATGCGTAGAGCGTAAAAATCTTGTATAAGAGAACGTAGCATTCAAAACATTGCAGCATTATTATAGGCGCGAATTCCAATTGACCCCTGAGATGACATCGAGAATCTAATGAGACTGAACCCAAGACAAGACGAAGCTGTGAAGTACGTATCGGGGCCCTGTTTAGTATTAGCGGGTGCTGGATCGGGCAAAACACGTGTTATCACCAACAAGATTGCTTACTTGGTTCAGGAGTGTGGCTACAAGGCGCGAAATATTGCGGCTGTGACCTTCACCAATAAAGCCGCACGTGAAATGAAAGAGCGTGTTGGACAGACATTAGGTAAGAATGAATCTAAAGGGCTGATCGTTTCGACCTTCCACACCATGGGTTTGAACATCATCCGCCGAGAATATAAGGCGCTTGGCTTAAAAGCGGGCTTTTCACTGTTTGATGATCAAGACCAGCTTGCTCTACTTAAAGAGCTAACGGAAAAGCAGATTGATGGCGATAAGGATCTTCTGCGTCAGCTATTGAGCACCATCTCAAACTGGAAAAATGACATGCTCACGCCAGATCAAGCGAAAGCGCGCGCTAAGGGTGAGCAAGAGCAGCTTTTTGCTTTCTGTTTTGAGATGTACCAAAAGCAGATGAAGGCGTATAACGCGCTCGACTTTGATGATTTGATTGCAATGCCAGTATTGCTGCTGAAAACCAATCAAGAAGTGCGTGAGCGTTGGCAGTCTCGCATTCGCTATTTGTTGGTCGATGAGTACCAAGATACCAACACCAGTCAGTATGAGTTAGTGCGTCTGTTGGTCGGCGAACGAGGTCGCTTGACGGTGGTAGGTGATGATGACCAATCGATCTACTCATGGCGTGGTGCGAAACCGCAAAACTTGGTGCTACTAGGTGAAGACTACCCGAACCTTCGTCTAATTAAGCTAGAGCAGAACTACCGCTCAACCAGTCGTATTCTGCGAGCGGCCAATATCTTGATCGCCAATAACCCGCACGTTTATGAAAAGTCTCTTTTCTCTGAGATCCCAGACGGCGAAAAGCTCAAGGTACTCAACGCTAAGAATGAAGACCATGAAGCAGAACGTATTACCGGTGAAATCATTGCTCATAAATTCTTAAATCGTACCGAATACAAAGATTATGCGGTGCTCTACCGAGGTAACCATCAATCGCGCTTGATTGAAAAAGCGCTGATGCAGAACCGTATTCCTTACAAGATCTCGGGTGGCACGTCATTCTTCGCTCGTGCAGAGATTAAAGACATCATGGCTTACCTACGAGTGCTGGTGAATCCGGATGACGATAATGCTTTCCTACGTATTGTGAACACCCCGCGTCGTGAGATTGGCCCGGTGACACTCGAGAAGCTGGGTAGCTATGCCAACATGCGTGGCAAGAGCTTGTTTGAAGCGAGCTTTGAGATGGGCTTGGAGCAGACACTGACAGGTCGAGGGCTAGAGAACCTGCGCCGCTTCACCGATTGGATTGTACGTATCTCTGATAATGCAGAGCGTGGTAATACGGTTGATGCAGTGCGATCTTTGGTTCGCGACATTAACTACGAAGATTGGTTATACGAAACGTCAGCGAGTCCGAAAGCGGCAGAAATGCGCATGAAGAACGTCTCTGATCTTTATAGCTGGATTGTCGCTGACCTTGAGGGTGACAACTACGATAAAGAAGAGAAGACATTGAGAGAAGTGGTTCAGCGACTGACTCTGCGTGACATGATGGAGCGTGGCGAAGATGACGATGATGCCGACCAAGTGCAACTGATGACTTTACACGCCTCTAAAGGTCTCGAGTTCCCATATGTCTACCTAATGGGCGCGGAAGAGGGGATTCTTCCACATCAAACCAGTGTTGATGAAGGTAACGTCGAAGAAGAGCGTCGATTGATGTACGTGGGTATTACCCGAGCTCAGAAAGAGCTGACCTTTACTAAATGTCGTGAACGTCGCCAATTTGGTGAATTGATCAAACCAACGCAGAGCCGCTTCTTAGATGAATTGCCACACGATGATGTTGAGTGGGAGACAGTGAAGAAACCTCAATCGCAAGAAGAGCGTATGGAGAAAGGCCAAGCGCATATCGCTAATATCAGAGCGATGTTTAATAAGAAATAAGCAGAAAAACAAAAAGGAGACCATGTGGTCTCCTTTTTTTAGAATTTTGGTTTGCTTATAGACCAGCGATCATGTGCTCGATAGCGTCTTTGATCTCATCGTCTGAACAGTCCATACATGAACCTTTCGCTGGCATCGCGTTGAAGCCGTTGATTGCGTGGTCCGCTAGGATGTCTCGGCCTTGAGCAATACGAGGTGCCCAATCCGCAGCATCACCAGTCTTTGGTGCGCCACTTACGCCAGATGCGTGACAAGCAATACAAAAAGTACCGTAAACAGTTGCGCCATCACGAGGACCAGTTGGTTCTGCTGCAACAGGTTCGCTACCAACTAGGTAAACTTGACCAACGGGCTTGATGCGCTCAGCAATAGCGTCATGCTCTGCTTGGCTCAGTTCTGATGCGACCGCTGTCGTTGAAAAAGTCACTGCTGCGATGACAAGGCTTAAAATTCGACGAGACATATCCATTAAACTCACTTTACATTCCCAAGGTAAGTACGTGCCTACCAATTATAGTGTTAGAGGGGTGTGTTGATTTTAGTTGCAAAAAGCTACTGTTAAATCAATGTAAATAATGGGTGATTATATCCCGATAAGTTGTTGCAATAAACAACAACTTATAGGCAATAGGGGGTTCTAGTACTCAAATAAGGGGTTTATCACATATTAACTGTCGAAAAAGAGAGCAAACGAGAAAAAAAATAAAAAAAGTACTAGACGACCTAGGGTGATATACGTATTATTCCACTCCGCCGACAGGGCATGCGCCTGTAGCTCAGCTGGATAGAGCGTTGGCCTCCGGAGCCAAAGGCCGAAGGTTCGAATCCTTTCAGGCGCGCCATCCGGACACTTGTTTCAACAAGTGAGAAATTGGCAAGAAAGAAACAATGGTGGCTATAGCTCAGTTGGTAGAGCCCTGGATTGTGATTCCGGTGGTCGCGAGTTCGAATCTCGTTAGCCACCCCATTTTTCTTTTAAAGAATATCGGTAGCTTCGGCTCCCAGTTCTGATAAAATCGGAACAAAACATAAGTCGGTGAATAGCGCAGCTTGGTAGCGCATCTGGTTTGGGACCAGAGGGTCGGGGGTTCGAATCCCTCTTCACCGACCACTCCCCCCCCCCCCCCCCCCCCCCCCCCCCCCCCCCCCCCCCCCCCCCCCCCCCCCCCCCCCCCCCCCCCCCCCCCCCCCATTAATTTTGTCGGTGAATAGCGCAGCTTGGTAGCGCATCTGGTTTGGGACCAGAGGGTCGGGGGTTCGAATCCCTCTTCACCGACCACTTTTAAGAAAGCTCATCAGAAATGATGAGCTTTTTTTCTATTTGGCGAATATATAATGGTGTTTTCGGGGGCTGGAAGCCCAGTCGCATCGCCTCCCTTTTCATCGACCACTATGAGAAAGCCTCGTCAGAAATGACGGGGCCTTTTTACATCCGAAATATAGATGATTTTAGACCTGAGTGTCAGAGGCTGGTACGCCAGTCCGATCGAATCTCCCTTCACGAACCACTTTTAAGAAGGCTCATCAGAAATGATGAGCTTTTTTTCAATTTGGCGAAAATATAATGGTGTTTTCGGTAGCTGGGACGTCAGCTCTGTGAAAGCCCAGCCGCATCGCCTCCCTCTTCACCGTCCACGATAAGAAAGCCTCAAGTAGCCGTCCGCATCAGAAATGGCGGTCTTTTTTTATATCTGAAATATGTGAGAGGCCAGAGCACTACCCTTTAGGAACTTGTCTGCTCCGCATATCTTCCCCTGTCATCCTTAACAGAGTTTCTATTAGCATTTGCCATCGATCTCTATAAACAAACTCACAATCAGTACTGTCTATTGACGATGTTTAAATGCACTTTAAAGCATATGAACACCATCAAGTGGGTAGGCTTTGCGCTAATTCAGTGCTACGGCGAATAATTTATTGAAGTGGTTGATGAATCTTTGCACTAATATTAAGCATATTTGCCTTTTTGGGGCATTTATCTGATTAAGATAATGTTCTTTTTCTGGAGTTGGTGGGTAATTTATCACCAAACCTTATTGAGGAGATGTTTTATGAATTAGACAGCTTCACTTAACCTTATTGAGGTAGAGGCAAGACTATTGCTTACGGTGATTTTTCCTTTCAAATCTCTACTATCCCCGAAATATTACTGCCTTTCTTGAGTAGATCTTACTATCAATTCTGTAAATAAATTTTGGTTTAAACTTCTGATTTTGTGATGTTATTTGGATTAAGTGGCGGTTATTTTCACTAAAATTGGTTTATGTTTCTATATTGTTAATCGTTTAGTGGAATAATTATTTATCTAAAGTGACTAAAAGGAAAAAGTGCTTTAACGGTTTAAAAATCTTATACAAGTATATGTATAAAGGCGTTTGCTTGACTTTTCTAATACGAAATAAATGCTGAATTCTTCTTACTATATGCTTATCAAGTGAATAATTATATGGTGTTTTTGCTTGCTTGACGTTTAATGTCGACTTTTTATCCTATTTTTGTTGCTTTTCTGTGAATTATTTGCCAAATTGTCATCCGTATAAAATATCAGAACATTATTCTGGTAAGAATGGATTCAATTTTGCAGACAGGGCAGAAAGCTGCCAAAGCAGTAGAGGTCTGGTAATGTCACTTTTAGAAGTAAAAAACCTTCGTATCGAATACCCATCTCGTCATGGTGTGCACGCTGCGGTGAAATCACTCTCGTTCAACATTGAGCGCGGAGAGATCGTGGGTGTAGTAGGGGAATCTGGTGCTGGTAAGTCAACGGTTGGTAACGCGGTTATCGATCTATTGAGCCCTCCAGGCCGCATCGCGAGTGGTGAAGTTTTCTTAGATGGTGAGAAAGTATCAGGTTTATCACCTGAAGATATGCGTAAAGTACGCGGTTCAAAGATCGGGTTCATCTTCCAAGACCCGATGACATCTCTTAACCCTCTTTTCACCGTTGAGCAGCAACTGAAAGAAACGATTCACGCTAACATGAACGTTTCTGAGCAAGAAGCCTATGAGCGTTCCCTTGACTTGATGAATCAAGTGGGTATCCCGCAACCAGAAAACCGTCTGAAACAATATCCCCACCAATTCTCTGGCGGTATGCGTCAGCGTGTGGTTATCGCAATTGCACTGGCGGGTGAGCCAGATCTTATTATTGCCGATGAACCTACCACAGCACTGGATGTATCGATCCAAGACCAAATCCTAGGTCTGATTCGTGAATTGTGCATCAAGAAGAACGTAGGTTGTATGTTGGTAACGCACGATATGGGTGTGGTTTCTAACGTAACCGATCGCGTAGCGGTAATGTACCGCGGTGACTTAGTTGAGTTTGGTCCAACGGCGCAAGTCCTTGGTACTCCTGAGCACCCATACACGCACAGCTTGATCTCTGCGGTTCCACGTTCAGATCGCAAACTCGATCGCTTCCCTCTAGTGAGCTACATCGAAGAAGCGCACGAGATGGAACCTCTGGATGTTAAAAACCACTGGTTGGGTCAAAGCCAAGATCACCGTGAATACACTGGTCCACTACTAAATGTGGAAAACGTAAACTTGCGTTTTACCACTAAAGATTCATTCTTTGAGAGCCGTCGTGAGTACGTTCAAGCTTCAAACAATGTGAGCTTTGAAGTTCATGAAGGTGAAACCTTTGGTCTTGTAGGTGAGTCTGGTTCTGGTAAATCAACAATCGCACGTGTGATTGCTGGCCTGTACGCACCAAACTCGGGCAAGGTAACGTTTGAAGGCGTTGACTTAACTGGCCTGAAGTCTGAAAAAGAGCGCCGCCCAATGCGTCGTCAGATGCAGATGGTGTTCCAAAACCCTTACACATCAATGAACCCTCGAATGAAGATATTCGACATCATTGCTGAGCCAATCCGTTTCCATAAGCTAACTCGTAACGAGAATGAAACGCGTCAGATCGTACACGATCTCTTAGATCATGTAGGTCTGGGTAAGATGGCTGGTGTTAAGTACCCACACGAATTCTCTGGTGGCCAGCGTCAGCGTATCTCTATCGCTCGTGCTCTGGCAACTCGTCCTCGTCTTCTGATTTGTGATGAACCAACGTCGGCACTGGATGTGTCTGTTCAAGCGCAAATCCTTAACCTACTAAAAGACCTACAGGATGAGCTAAACCTAACCATGCTGTTCATCAGTCACGATTTACCGGTTATTCGTCAGATGTGTGACCGCGTGGGTGTAATGCAGATGGGTACACTGCTTGAGGTTGCGCCGACCGAGCAGTTGTTCCAATCACCTCAGCATGAGTACAGCAAACAATTGATTTCTTTAATGCCTGAATTTACAGGCTTACGAGAAGAAAAAGCAGTGGCGAACGCCGCGGTATAAATGTAAGCGGGTGAGGTTGAGCCTGCTTTAAAAATAAAACAGACGCAAATACAACAACTAGGGATCTGGATTCCCGCATGAAGGAGTTATGCAAATGAAAACCATGAAAAGCAAATTAGCAGTCGCTTTGATGGCAGCTGGCCTAAGCTTTAGTGCAGCAGCAGCAGATATTACCGTTGGCTACGCAGCTGACCCAGTATCACTTGACCCGCACGAGCAGCTGTCTGGTGGCACACTGCAAATGTCTCACATGGTGTTTGACCCTCTAGTACGTTTCACTCAAGAGATGGATTTTGAAGGCCGCCTAGCATCTAGCTGGGAGCGTGTTGATGAAACGACTTTCCGCTTTAACCTACGTAAGGGTGTGAAATTCCACTCTGGTAACGAACTAACAGCTGACGATGTTGTGTGGACTTTCGAGCGTCTACAAGCGTCTCCAGACTTCAAGTCTATCTTCACGCCATACGAGAAAATGGTAAAAGTGGATGACTACACCGTTGAGCTAGTATCGAAAGCGGCTTACCCACTAGTACTACAAACAGCGACTTACATCTTCCCAATGGACAGCAAGTTCTACTCTGGTAAGACTGCGGATGGTAAAGATAAGTCAGAGCTAGTGAAGCACGGTAACTCGTTCGCTTCGACTAACGTTTCTGGTACAGGTCCATTCATCGTTACTGAGCGTGAGCAGGGCGTAAAAGTTCAGTTCAAACGTTTCAACGATTACTGGGACACAGAGACAAAAGGTAACGTTGATAACCTAACGCTAGTACCAATCAAAGAAGACGCAACGCGTGTAGCAGCACTTCTTTCTGGTGACGTAGACATGATTCACCCAGTAGCACCAAACGATCACAAACGTGTTAAGAACGCGAAAGGCATCGACCTTGTGACGCTACCTGGTACTCGTATCATCACGTTCCAAATGAACCAAAACAGCAACGAAGCACTGAAAGATGTTCGCGTTCGTCAGGCGATTGTTCACGCAATCAACAACGAAGGTATCGTTAAGAAGATCATGAAAGGCTTCGCAACAGCTGCTGGTCAGCAAAGCCCAACAGGCTACGCAGGTCACAACGAGGAGCTAGTGCCACGTTACGATCTTAAGAAAGCGAAAGAGCTGATGAAAGAAGCGGGCTACGCAGACGGCTTCACGCTAACGATGATGGCACCAAACAACCGTTACGTGAACGATGCGAAAGTTGCTCAAGCATCTGCAGCAATGCTGTCTAAGATCGGCATCAAGGTTGATCTGAAAACAATGCCTAAAGCGCAATACTGGCCTGAGTTCGACCTATGTTCAGCAGACATGATGATGATCGGCTGGCACTCAGATACAGAAGATTCAGCGAACTTCAACGAGTTCCTAACTATGACTCGTAACGAAGAGACTGGTCGTGGTCAGTACAACTGTTCTGGTTACTCAAACCCAGAGATGGATGCAACAGTAGAAGCATCTAACACTGAAACTGATCCAGCTAAGCGTTCTCAAATGCTGAAAGGCGTTGAAGCAACACTTTACAACGACGCAGCATTCGTACCGCTACACTGGCAAAGTGAAGCGTGGGGCGCTAAGTCTAACGTTGGTGCTGCTGACATCGTTAACCCAATGGTTATGCCTTACTTCGGCGACCTAGTTGTACAGTAATCTAGCTTGCTAGATGTGAGA
Organism: Vibrio fortis; assembly: GCF_000695685.1. GTDB lineage: Bacteria > Pseudomonadota > Gammaproteobacteria > Enterobacterales > Vibrionaceae > Vibrio > Vibrio fortis_A. The sequence goes on from NZ_JFFR01000018.1 coordinate 16,581, forward strand.
GCCTGTTGGTTCAGGCTCTCGCTTTTTAAGTTGTTCTATTAAGTTTCGGTATTTAGTCTTCCTTCAGTCTGGCTAGATACCTTTTTTAAGACTGAATATTTGTTGTCTAGTTACGGACTTAACTAGATAGTCATGGATAGATAAGGGGCAAGGAATGTTTACGTTTCTGGTCAAGCGCCTGTTTCAGGCACTGATAGTGATGTTTGTGATCAGTTTGGTGGCGTTTGCCATTCAGGATAACCTGGGCGACCCGTTACGTGAGTTGGTAGGTCAGTCTGTTTCAGAAGCGGAGCGTCAAGCGCTGCGTGATGAGCTGGGCCTCAACGATCCCTTCATTACAAAATACACTCGCTTTGTAGGTGCTGCTCTACAGGGTGATCTTGGTACTTCGTACTTCTTTAAGCGTCCAGCTGTGGACGTTATCTTAGACAAGCTGGTGGCTACACTTGAGTTAGTGTTTGGTGCATCGCTTATCATTGTTTGTTTGTCGATCCCACTTGGGGTCTACTCGGCGATTCACCCAAAAAGTTTCTTTACCAAGCTGGTCATGGCGGGCAGTAGTATCGGTATCTCGATTCCAGTGTTCTTAACTGCCATTATGCTGATGTATGTGTTCTCTATTGAGCTTGGCTGGTTGCCTTCTTATGGACGTGGTGAAACTGCCAACTGGCTTGGTTGGGAATCTGGCTTCTTTACGCTAGATGGCCTTGCACACTTAGTTCTGCCAAGTATTGCGCTCGCTTCTATCATGCTACCGCTGTTCATCCGTCTCGTACGTTCTGAGATGCTGGAAGTACTGAGCTCTGAATACATCAAGTTCGGTAAAGCGAAAGGCTTAGCACTGAACAAGATCTACTACCAACATGCGCTGAAAAACACCATGCTCCCTGTACTAACGGTGGGTGGTGTTCAGATTGGTACCATGGTGGCTTACACCATTCTTACTGAAACTGTATTCCAGTGGCCGGGTACCGGCTTCCTATTCCTTGAAGCGATTAACCGAGTGGATACACCACTGATTACCGCATACGTTATTTTTGTTGGCCTGATTTTCGTAGTAACCAACACCATTGTTGACTTGCTATACGGCATCATTAACCCAACAGTGAACATTACAGGGAAAGGAGCATAATCATGGAACAATCAACAACAGCTCCATCTCGTTGGGAGCGCTTTAAGCAGTCAGACATTCTGTACTACTTCTTACGTGACAAAGTGGCGATGTTCAGCTTCGCTGTCTTTACCGCATTCTTGGTGATGGCTCTGGCTGCACCGATTCTCGCGCCGACTGACCCATATGATGTGACGTCGATTGACATCATGGACTCAGAGCTACCGCCATCATGGATGGAAGATGGTGATGAGCGTTTCCTATTGGGTACTGATGAGCAAGGTCGTGACATTCTATCGACTATGCTTTACGGCTCTCGTCTGTCACTAACGATTGGTTTCTTGGCGGTAGGTCTTCAGCTAACCCTAGGTATCATCATCGGTTTGTCTGCGGGCTACTTCGGTGGTCGTATCGATAGCTTCCTAATGCGCTTCGCCGATGTTCAGCTCTCTTTCTCAACCATGATGGTTGCGATCATTGTTTCGGCTATCTTTAAGGCTAGCTTTGGTAGTGATTTCTACGCTCAGTACGCAGTAGTGATGCTGGTGGTGATCATCGGTATTGCCGAATGGCCGCAGTATGCGCGTACGATTCGTGCATCGGTATTGGCAGAAAAGAAGAAAGAGTATGTCGAAGCGGCACGTGTGATGGGCTTTAAAGCACCTCGTATCATGTTCCGCCACATTCTACCGAACTGTTTGTCTCCAATTCTGGTTATCTCTACGGTGCAGGTGGCAAATGCCATCATGTCTGAAGCGGCACTTTCTTTCCTAGGCCTTGGCCTTCCGGTAGACCAACCATCACTTGGCGCACTGATCAGTATCGGCTTTAACTACATCTTCTCGGGTGCATGGTGGATTACTGCCTTCCCAGGTGTGGTATTGGTAACGCTGGTACTGGTAATTAACCTGCTTGGTGACTGGTTACGCGACGTATTTAACCCGAAAATTTATAAAGGTTGATCCCGAGCGATTGATTTTTAATAAAAAAGCTCACTAAACTAAGAGTCGTAAGCAATTACGGCTCTTTTTTTGCTTATAGTTTAGGAACTATGAGTTATTGATGTAGTCAATAATGTCTTAAATGGAATTCATTTTTTATCGACACCAAGTCGGTAATAATTTTACCCTTGAGGGTTGAGTGATGGGTATGAAATTGACAATAAATGCAGTATGTCGTGGTTCTCGTATGGGGTTGGGTTTAGCGCTGTTCGCGGTAGGCGCGTCGTTGTCTGGCCAAGTACACGCGGAATCGGTGCTTTGTGATGCGACTCAAGCCAGCACAGACCAGCTGCCTCAACTAGAAGCTTCTTGTCCAATCGGTAAAGGGATATGGGGTAGTAAAGCACCCAAAACCCATTCAGAAAGCAATCTATTCTGGGTTCAGTGTGGGCTGCTCAATGACCCACTGCCATTAGAGAAAGCGAAACCTATCTACAAAAACATCTCGACTAATGTATGGATGAAACCAGAGCAAGGTAACTATCGCTGCTTGATTGGCCCATACTCTAATTATGCTGATGCACGCAAGGAGCTGCTTCAGGTTCGTAAGGTATCGGGTTACAAAGAAGCCTTCATTCGTATGGTTGATAAATCTCAATCAACTAATGTAGCACCACTGGCTGCCGCGACTGCAAAAGCGGATAAAGCAGCAGCTCCTAAAGCTCGAGTAGAAGCGCAACCTATTGAGCGTACTGCGGCAAAAGCACCTGCGACGGCAGCGGTTGCCAAAGCTTCTGCGCCAGCACCTAAGGCTCCTGCTCCTAAAGCTGTAAACAAACCTGCTTCTGAGCCGATGGCAATTCAATCTCTGCCGGACAATTCGAAAAGCAGCAGTGATGCCGAGGTTGAGGTGCGTTTAACCGCTTCTGTTTCTGGTAAGACTTACTCTGTTCCTTACATTCTTGATGGCAAACAACAGTTTTACATGGAACAAGGTAAACCTTGGAGTCGCTTAGATTACGACCAAGCACAAAAGACGTGTAATGGTTTGGGCATGGAGCTGTTGAGTGAAGATGATTGGCAAACCATTTTAGACTCAAAAGTAATGGAACAAAAAGACTGGCCAATGCACCTTCCTTATTGGGGCGCCCAGAAGAAAGGTCTGTTTACGAATGGTAATGTCACTCAACTTAAAGGCTCATCACTTCTTAACGTGATGTGTGTGAAGTAACTTAAATAGTATTTGGGTTACCGTAAACCAAAAGGTCCAGATAAAAGAAACCCCAGCGATGTGCTGGGGTTTTGGTTTTGAGTTCGTCGAACTTAGTCTTGGATTAGTGGAAGTTTGTCGATCACCTTTTCCATTGATTCTTGATCATATGAGTACAGGCCAAACTCCGGAGCTGATACGTAGTTCCATTGTGGTTCCTCGCTCCATTTTACCCCAATGTAGAAATCACCAAACTCACGTTGGATGTAGCGGTAGCGTGTCTTGTAATCAGAGTCAGCCCCTGTTTCCTCTAGTACAATTCCTTCACGGCCAAAGCTATCAAGTTCGTAGCTCAGGTTTCCTGGCGTTTCAAAGCCTGTAGGTTTGATTGACTTGTAGTCGTATGAGTTTTCAGCATATACAAATTGACCAGCAGCATACGTTAGCGGGTAGCCATCAAGCTCAGGATCGAATTCTTCTCCAGCCTCAACTGTAAGATCGAAGTCAGTGAAACCAGAGATGATTTTTTCAGAAGCTGGCGACGTTTGTGCAAATGTAGAAGAAGTTGAATCGAGCCAGAATAGTTCGTCTTGATTTACTTTCAAGATGATCTGGTATTCGCCTTCTGCTGGTTTATGTTGATAAAGCATTTCATAGATACTGCCTTCTTTATCAATCATTTTTCCATCATTTATTGTCACATCCATACAATCTTTGTCCTGGTGCGACATGTAATCGTTGTGCTTATCTAGCTCGGCTAACTTAGCAAAAGGTGCATAACTATTACCCCATTGATCAAGTGCGTCACTCATGTTGCCTGAGTAGTTTTCATCGCTATTCGAGCCCCAGCAGAACATTAGCCCGTGCTCGTCTTTAGCAAGTGATGCGTAGCCGATTTCACCGTCATTGTCGGCAAAGCTACCCATTTTCCACTCTTGGTTATTGAAGTGTGCTTCTGTAAATCCGAGTTCTGGTACTGGTGGTTCAACAGGAGCTCCTTCTAATACGTGAGGCATTAGAAATAAGGCATCTTCTGAATAAGCGTTGTCATTATCTCGAACGCTAATTGTTAGTTTGCCATGTTGATTCCATGATGTAGTTGGAGTGCCATGGATCGTGACGAGCATGTTTTCTCTATCTGTATCAACAGAAAGCCCATCAACAACACCACCTAAACCAACTCTAACCCCCTCAATCGAGCCATCTTCATCCTTAAATAGATGACTGATATTGAGAGTTTGAGAGAAAGCCTCACCTTCTTGTAAGTACCATGTCTCTACCTCTTCCTTCTGAATACGGGCTTCTTCATCTTTATTTAGAACAGGTGCTGTATTTTCCGCTTCAATCGTTACTTTGAGGTTAAGCGGGTAAGAGAGTGATTGGTGTTCATCTTTCGCGAATATTTGGTAATTGAACTCACCAACGGCTTCAGGGGTTCCACTGATGATCCCTGATACGTTATCAATGACTAGACCGTTTAACTTTCCTGTCAGCTCTTTGAGTTCATAAGTTAGAACATCATCTTCGGCATCGCTAAAATTTTGTGATGCATTGATAGGAGCCCAAGCATCTCCTTTGACCATTACAATAGGATCCAGCTGACCATTAGCTTGGTCATGCACTGGGCGAGAGTTTGGTGTGACAATTGGAGCACCACCATCTTCTGGAACCTCCACTACGGGAGAGAAGTCTTCTAGGCTCTCTGTAGGATCGTCGATAACTTTTTTGGTCTCTTCTGCAACAGCATTGGTTAGCTGCAGCTGTTGTTCCACTGAGATATTTGAGTTATCAACCAATGTTTCACCGATGACGTTAAGTGCTTCGGCTTCTTGTGAATCGTCAGCAATGTAGTCACCAAAAATAAGTTCATTTGAAGCTTCAAGCCCTGATGCAGTGACAGAATCCACCACATTTTCTTGTGCTTGCTCTAGAGTTAGGCTGCTATTAGCTTCCATTTGCTCAACAACCATATTGGTCATTGGGCTAATAACGGTAGCGCCTGCTGTAGCTGCTAGGTCGAAGTTGGATGTTACTAAACCACGAGTTTTATCGATTGTTTGGCCGGCAATAGCTTTAATGAAAATGGCCTTGTCTTTGTACTCATTTGGAAGAGTAATCTCACCGTTTGCATTGGTGTTGCTATCAAGCTGTTTGTCTTCTGAGTCCAGTTTTAAGTTGTCGTTAGTATCAACCCAAACTTGTGCATTCTCTAAATAGCCATCGATAGCTGTAATCACAATGCCGCCTGGTGTCGCTCCATCTGACGAGCCACCGTCTGAACCGCCACAACCTGATAGTGCAATTGCCACTGACGCTGCTAGTAAACTAACCTTCTTCATTCTTTTCATCCTTACCGAGTGAAATCTGTACTTATTTGAAGTGATTTATAAAAACTGGCAAGGTTTTACAGTGTAGGAGACTGTGGTTCAAGATACGGAAAATAAGGAAAAAACCGTAAAGAATCTGAGAAAAAGTGGATTAAACATGGGGTGATTTTTGAGGTGAATCTGTTGTGAGTGTTTGTATTTACTGAATGAATAAAGCCCCGCAAGAGCGAGGCTATATATTAGATAGGGGAGTTAGTTATTTGCCCCAAGCATCGTGGATGCGTTTGATAGTTTCTTCTTGATCTGACTTGATAAAGAAAAAGCCGTTGTCATCATGGCCGTAACCGTATTGTGCATCTTTATTATGGTCACCAACACCAATAGTTAGTTCACCAAAGTCGCGGTAATTAAAGTAGCGACGAGTTACTACACAATCACAGTCGTCGTTGTCTTCAACTAGACCTAGGTATGGATTGATCAATGTGTTGTCGTAATCATCAACATTCTCACCAACAAGCCAGTTACTTGTCCAATCTTCACCTGGTTCGGTGATTGGTGTTGCTGCGTAAGTGCCTTCTGCAAGGTTCTCAGCATTCTTACCTGTCATTGAGTAAGTAAACTTATCGAGTAGAGGATAAAGAACGTTGTATTTACCTTGGTCATCAACAAGTAGATATTCATCAAGCGTTACATCAACAGTCATGTCGTTTTGGCTTGGGTAAGAGAATGAGTTGTAGTTAACACCATTCTCTACTTCTGTTGAATCCATCCAAAACAATTCTTTATGGCCGTTAGATTCCTCGACTAGCATCACAATCTGATAGTCACCATCTATGGTCACATTCTGGTAAGTCATTGTCGCAGTATCGGTACCTGAGTCTCCTGGAAGGTCAATCGTACCGTTGGCATTTAATGTAACCGAGGAGCAGTCAGTATCCTTGAGTAGGTTATCACGACCAAGATCCCAGTAGTTATGCTGCATGTTGTCTAGCGTGCTTAACCAGTCTTCACGACTAAGAGTTGAGAAGTCACTTGAGTCATCTGTTGCAAAACATAGTTCATTCTGGCCGTTGTTCACACGTAGAGATGCAAATGCTACCTCTGCATCACCGTAGTCAAAGCTACCCATTTGCCATACGCCACCTTTATCGAAGTGTGCTTGAGTGAAGCCTAGCTCTGGTTGTGGTGGTTTTACTGGGGTACCTTCTAATACTTCAGGTAGGCTGAATGGTACATAAATAGCTTCACCATCATTATCGACACCACCAACCTCAAACGAGCCGCCTGATGGATATGCTTTTGTTGGAGTACCTGAAATAGTGATGATTGAGTTTGTGCTCTCTTTTGGAGATATCGTTAGTCCTTCAACGGATAACGCGCCAGCACGGAACTTGACGATATTACCGTCGGCATCTTTGAATAGGCTTGCGACGTCCAGAGTTTGCTCAAAGACCTCACCTTGTTGTAGCTGCCATTGATCAACGATGGATTGAAGTCTTAAGAACTCTTCATTATCGACTGTTGGAGCTAAGTTCTCAGCCAACTTAATGACCTTAAGATTCAGCGGGTATGACAATGCACCATGCTCATCTTTTGCGAAGATTTGGTAATCGTAGGTGCCGGCTTTAGTAAGGTCGCCACTGATAATGCCTGTGTTGCTATCGATGACTAGTCCGTTGAGATCGTTAGCGAGCTCTTTGAGTTCGAACGTTAATGTATCGCCTTCCGCATCTTGGAAAAGAGTAGAAGCATCTAGGTCTAACCAAGCGTCTGAAGGAGCGAGAGTAATGTCTTTCAATACACCATTTTCACTATCCACTGGACGAGAGTTCGGCGTCACAGTGATAGGGCTATTATCTGCAGGAATATTTACGATAGGCGAGAAATCATCCAGATTTTCTTCACTGACAATGATTGCTTGAGCTTCTACAGCAACAAGGTTAGTCAGTTCTAGTTGTTCTTCGACAGTTAAGCCTGAGTTATCAACCAGTGTTTCACCGATAGCGTTTAGTGCTTTTGCTTCCTCAGTGCCATCTGTAATGTAGTCACCAAAGATAAGCTCTTGAGATGCTGTTAGACCTGAGTCTGTCACTGACTTCACAACTTTCTCTTCTGCTTGCTCTTGAGTCAGTTCAGTACCAGCAGCTTTTGCTGCTTCAAGTTGTTCAATGACCATATTTGTCATTGGGTTGATGATGGTTGAACCCGCAGTTGTTGCTAGTTCAAAGCCGCCTGGAACTGTAACTAGACCGCGTGTTTTATCGATTGTTTTATTTTCGATTGCTTTGATAAATACAACGCTGTCTTTGTGCTCATTTGGTAGGGTGAATTGACCATTTTCATCTGTTGAGCCAACCTTTGTATCCTGATTAATATCAAGCTTAAGATCGCCATCTGTATCAACCCAAACCTCAGCTTGTTGCAAGTAACCATCGATAGCGGTAATTACAACACCACCTGGAGTTGCACCAGAGCTATCACCATCTGAGCCACCACAACCTGTTAGAGCGAAAGCCACTGACGCTGCTAGTAAACTAACTTTTTTCATTTCATATCCTTTGTAGAGAGCTCTAGCCAAGCCCTATTTGTTTCATTTTCTGATGCTTATATTAGTTGGGTGAATGTTTTACTTGGGATTAATCGCTTTTTCAACGCACGTAAAAGCAGAAAAAAACCGTAAAATTTATTTAATTTTTATTTGAAAAATTGGCGTTGGAAATGTCGTATATGGAACAACGCTAGAAGGAAGTCATTTAGCAGGAGATGAAATCGTGTGTGGTTGCACGCCACACTACCTGAAGCCGACACCTATACATTCAGTACCGGCTTGCAGGCGTTGTGGAGCTTTTAAGCGTTAGGGTCTAGATATCGAACATTGAGTTTTATCTCTTCAACCTTATGACGCCACTCTTTCTTGGGGCGGAGTATGATGCTAAATACTTCGCCATGTTTAAATTCATCGAATCCTAAGAAATCGACATCAAAGTAAGAGTACTGAAGATGGCCCAAGGGTTGCTCTCCACATTCGATAGGTTCGAAGTTTTCGCCGATGGTTTGACCAATGATGTCGCCGTATACCCCTTGCCCGCCAACTGAGTAGTGATCAAACTTACTGAGCAAATCTTCACAAACAACTGTTGTGTTGTAAGACTGCACATTTAAGTCGCCATCCATCTCATCAGGCCAAGCTGGGTTACCGAGTTGATAGTTACTAATATGCATGCCATACCAGCCTAGATAGTAGTGACCATCGTTAGCTAAATACATATAGTTGAGTGGTGTTAGCTGCAGTGCTTCTAATCCTGTCACAGTGTTTATACGTTGTTCTATTTGCGCTTTCGAGGCCACCGTATAGGTTTCATACTCACTGCCCATTTTGACTTGCGTCACATGAGCGGTCGTGAAGGTAGGGTGACTCGGATAGGTCTCCAATATTTTCCAGCGCATGTCGGTGTCAAAAATAGACTGATTACTAGAGACAACCAAGGTATTGCCATCAACATGATACCCTCCAACTTTACGCAGATCGTGCTCGTTCGGGCAGGTGGTTAAGTTGCTTGAAGAGGCAAAGAACACTTCGTCATTAATGAACTTAAACGCCTCGCAGTAGACCTTTTCATAGTTGTACGTCTTACCAGCAAATTGGTGGTTGGTTTCTAGTCGATACCAAGTTTCACCGATCAAAGGGTGTAAGCCATCTTCCTCTAAACCTGAAGACATGGATGGGAGTGAAAAGCTGGTGCTCACCCAGGCATTCTCTTCCGAGCCGTGATAATCATCTTTAGCGCGAGCAATCAGCTGAGTGGGCGCTTCTCCAACTTTTGGGGTGCCTTGGACACTCGTTCTACCACCGAGATTTGAAACAGAAAATTTCGGATGATTGACAGCAATCTGTGTCGTCAGCAAGTCACCATCAGGGTCTTCAAATAGACCGGTAACATCAATCGAGTAGTTAATCGGAGAGTTTTCGGTAAAGGACCATTGATTGATTTCATGTTGAATACTCTGCTGTACTGCTGAGTTGACTTGTGGTTTCTGGTTGCGATCGGCGCGCTCTTTGTCGTCAGCGACAATCAAGGTTTCGGTATCGCTGTAAAATTTCTCAGCTGGGTCCTCAAATCGATCTGTTTGGCTTTCGAAAGTAGCTGCTGGGAATGAAACTTCTGACAGGGTTGGCTCGGCTTTGCTTTTTATCAGTGTCGTTGATGAGGTACGATTTTGCGTAGGCTGAGCGTTCACGGCGGTCTGCGCGCCTACAGCGGCAGTTTGTTTGACTGAGAGTAATGAGTCACCTCCTATTAGACGGGGTGCATTCACTTCTTCAGAAGCAAGCCAAGGTGGCAGCAGAGCGAAGGCTCCGCAGCCAGAAACAACCAAGAAACAGAGGCGCTTTTTCATGTTAAACCAGTTTGCTTTGCAACCAACAACGGGAGAATTTGAGGTCTTTCTCGATCAAGCTTGCGCTGCACTCAAGTAGCTCGCTGATCTCACGGTTTCTCATGCCCATTAGATACTTGAGCTTTAGCGCCTGAGATTGACGAGGGTAGTGAATGCTAAAATTATCAATGGCTTTGTCCATCATCATGAACTGCTCAAACTTGTCGCCATCTTGGTCGCTAATCATGGTCATTTGCTGACGTTTTTGCGCCTGTAGGTGGCGAGCGTTATCGATAAGAATCTGGCGCATCACCTTAGCTGCCATCAAAAAGAAATCTTTTTTGTTCTCGATCGATTGCAGGTCTGAAGACGATATCTTCAGATAGGCATCGTGAATTAACGCTGTGGTGCTGTTCATGCTGTCGCTCAGCACTTGGTTATCGGTGCCGTACTTCTGTGCGCTACGAGTACGCTCCTGTTGAGCGATCTGACGAAGCTGTAAGTAAGCGAATTGATACAAGTCTGCTTCGGCGCTTTTGTCGCCGGATTGCCACTGATGGATGATCTGTGTGATATCTGGAGTTGCAGTTGCCATTAGCTGTTAGACCTCACTTTTGTAAACTCAGAAACAGATAGGGTGCTGATATTATGAGATTTATCTGGATTTAGAGAAATTTTTTGTTTGAATCTGTAGAGGATGCCTTGGTCCCAATTTTGACCCGCAGGTAGGTATTCCCATGCTGTGAAATGCTGTTGAGGTACCGAGTCGTACCAACGAACTGCAACATTCATTTGCGCAAGGGATGCCGTTGGCTCTGGATTACTCAACCACCACATGTCACCAAACTTTTCAGTCACATCTTTTGTGTATTGCTGGTGGTTTGTCGGACAGGTTTCAGATTCGCTAGGCCCTAGCAGAATGCGTTTATCCTTTACCAGTAGGCACTCTGTGATGATGTCCGCGTGCTGGTATTGAGTATGCTGCCAGATACCTTCATAAGGAATGCTGTTACCACGCTCATTGGTGTAGGTGAACCAGATCATCTCGCCCTTGTTGGCATGACGCATATGCTCCTTCTGGCCCAAGCCCTGAGTTTTCTCCATCAAGAGTTCGGTCTCGGTATCGAAGTCCAAAGCGACCGTTCGATATTTCCAGTCTCCTTCATCGTTGTAGTCTTCGATTGAGAACCCACTTAGGTCGTGGCGAGTACAGCCCGTTTGTGCGCAACTAGTAAAGCCTGTCCAACCATCGCCAACGGATAATGGTTCACGGATGATCTCTTGAGGTGTGTGGTAAGGACGCAGGTTGCAGCCGTTGAAGTAGTCGCCTGTTCCTGGGAACTGAATCAGCTCAGTGTCGGTAATCTGGTAGCTTAACTCGCCAATTGGCCCTTTATATTTTGGGTTAGCCTGATGAGCCAAATCGTAGAAGCAAGCTCTTCCCGCGTAATCTTTTTTGGCGATGATGATGTTATGCAGCACTTTGTCTTTTGGAGAGAAGATGATCTCTTCAGATGCAAAGTTATCCTTGATGTATTCCTGACTCTGATTCAGGTGTTCAGCCGCTTCCTTAACGGAAACCAAATCGATCCCAAGGTCTTGGTCATCTAGGTAGCTTAAATCTAGGTTTTTAAGTTTTTTTTGAAACTCGACATCCGACAATACCTTACTGGCTAAGATGATCTCATCACGATGCTCTGGCGTGTCATCTAATGACAATAACAGGCGCGTCATATTGATGCTGCGACTTGGGCGGGTCGATGACAACGTTGGCGTAATGACTTCTTGGCCGGATAGGGTCGTCAGTAGGTAGCCCGAGTTATCGGTGCCAATAAAGAAACTCACGATATCACCTGAGTTGTATTGGAATGCCCCTTTATCTGTAGTGCCAGAGAGGTTTGAGCTGGTCTCGTAGTAGAGGCCCGAAACTGGTGAATCGATAAAGTACCCAGTCAGAGGCTGGTTATCATCAGCGTACACGTTTAGGCTCAAAGCGCACGTTGCAATAAAAGGTAAGAGAGCTTTTTTCATAATCAGTTACTAGATGAGTTTGGTTTATTTTTATTAGTCACGGATTTTTCTGGTGCAGGCGTTAGCATTGCCAATAGCATTTTTTGCTTAACGTCTTTGGGTAAATCTGGGTTCGATAATATTCGACGCCTTGTGAGTTCAAGCATGGTACCTACCGACATTTTGGCGGCATCACTGCCCTTAGCATGAAACAGCAGGCTTGTTACCTCGTACATCATCTCCTCGGCAACCTGCTTCTCTTTTTGCAGTTGCAGGTTCTTGTTGAAGATTGCGGTCGAGAAGGTAGCGCCTGAAATTAATAGCAGAATGGTCAGGGCACTCTGTACTGGGCGACGCTTCAGTAGCTTAAGTAGAGCATGGAGTGGGTGTTTCTCTCGGAGTGAAATAGGTCGGCACTCCAACATGCATACAATATCTTGGCGCAACTCACTCACGCTGGCATAGCGTCGATAAGGCTCATGGTGCGTCGCCTTTTCAACAATAAGGTCGATATCTAAGTTAGATGAAGAGTTAAAGATCAATGCCAGGATTTTACCCAGAGAATAGATGTCACTTTGTTGAGTCAGAAATTGCCCGGCAGCTTGTTCTGGGCTTGCGTAAGCCTTGCTATAGGCTGTGAGCAGAGATACGTCGGTGTTTTTGTCTGGAACTGGCTGTTTAACCTTTTGAGTCAGGTTGAAATCCAGAATCTTAGGTGAGCCTAGTGGATCAATTAGGATGTTTTCTGGTTTGAGATCGGCGTGCAGTACCTGCTTTTGGTGTGCGTGTTCGATAGCAGAGCAGATCTCTTTGAATAGGCTGAGCTTTTGCTTTTCATTCAAAGAGCGATTCTGCAAATGCAACGAGAGCGTCTCTCCCTCTACACGCTCCATAACGATGTAGACCGACTCCTCATAGACCCCACCATCAAACACTTTGGCAATACAAGGGTGGTTGAGGTGTGCCAGCAACTGTGCTTCTTGAAACAGAGCGTGCTCACCGAGGATGTGTGAGAGCGCGGGCTGAATGAATTTGACCGCAAGGTCTTGCTCGAAGGTTCTGTCTGCTCGGCTCGCAGCATAAACAATTCCCATACCACCACGACCCAACTCATGAGAGATCTGGTACTTATCTACCAAGGTGTTGGTGAGGTCGAGCTCTGTTTCGGTTGCTTGCTGTGCGTGGAAGCCGAACAGCGATGTGATCTGCTCTGAAGGTTCTTCGTTAATAAGTGGAAGAACTTGTTGGTATAAGCCGGGTTGTTCAGCCTTTAATCGCTCTAGGTAAAGACTTTTTTCTTTATCTGACAGATCCATGAGGTGATAGAAAACCTCAGTGGAGCCACTGCTTTTTTTTTGCACAACTGATCTTTTTTATATCTTTATTATGCGAGCATTCTATAAGAGTTTTCGATGTTTTTTCGACATTTTTATCAATTACATATGAAAAAATGAGCTAATGAGTCGCATTTTTAAGAAGAAGGGTGAAAATTCCAACGTGTGATCTTCTCCCCAAAATTTGAGCCTTGCTTTTTCTATCTCAAAGCTGAAGTTGGGTGAATGTGTGAGGGTTTAATTATTGGCAGGGGTTATCCAAATTGCTCTCAAACACGGTTTGTTTCGTATTGCTAGTGACTCACTGAAATGAGGTTACAAAGATATGAAATTGAAGAAGTGGATAGAGGGGGTCTCCCCTCAATTCGAAGCGGGTGGTAAGTACGAAAAATGGTACCCATTATATGAAGCGGCAGCGACCATATTCTATACACCCGGCCATGTGAATAAGGGGCTGACCCACGTCCGAGACAGTATCGATCTCAAGCGCATTATGATCATGGTGTGGCTAGCAACTTTTCCTGCGATGTTTTGGGGTATGTATAACGTAGGTCATCAAACTGTCATGGGGTTGAGTGCGACTTACTCTGGCGCAGAGCTGCTCACTGTTATTGAGGGAAACTGGCGCCTGGCCTGGGCCTTTGGTAGCGCAGAAGCTCTCACATCGAGTGGTTGGCTGAGCCAGATGTGGCTGGGGGCGCTCTATTTCTTACCTGTTTATGCCACCGTGTTTGTTGTAGGGGGCTTTTGGGAGGTGTTGTTTGCCATTGTGCGCAAGCATGAGGTGAACGAGGGCTTTTTCGTTAGTTCGGTGCTGTTTGCTCTGATACTGCCGCCAACGATTCCACTTTGGCAAGCTGCATTAGGTATCACCTTCGGTATTGTTGTTGCCAAAGAGATCTTTGGTGGTACAGGTCGTAACTTCCTTAATCCAGCTCTTGCGGGGCGCGCGTTCCTCTACTTTGCTTATCCAGCCAATATGTCTGGCGGCCTAGTGTGGGTTGCGGCAGACGGCTATTCAGGTGCGACACCATTGAGTCAGTGGTACGAAGGTGGTAACAGTGCATTGATGAACAACATGACCGGAGAATCAATCTCTTGGATGGATGCTTTTATCGGTAATATTCCTGGTTCGATGGGGGAAGTATCATCGTTGCTCATTATGCTCAGCGGTTTGGCACTCATCGTGATGAAGATAGCTTCATGGCGGATTGTCGCAGGGGTGGTTGTTGGTCTTGTGGCGACTTCTAGTTTGTTAAATCTGATCGGCTCAGAAACCAATGCGATGTTCTCAATGCCTTTCTATTGGCACTTTGTACTTGGTGGTGTGGCCTTTGGTACTTTCTTTATGGCGACCGACCCAGTATCTGCAGCCTTTACCAATAAAGGGAAGTGGGCCTACGGTATTTTGATTGGGGTGATGACGATAGGAATTCGGGTTCTCAATCCGGCCTATCCAGAAGGTATTATGCTCGCAATACTGTTTGCCAATCTGTTTGCTCCTCTGTTTGATTTCATCGTCCGTGAGGGCAACATTAAGCGCAGAAATAGACGCATGGTGCGTTAGAGAGAAAAGCTTAGGCCAAAAAAGAGGACTTACTGACAAGTCCTCTTTTCAATTGGATTGTTTTGCGATGGATGGGTAATTACCATCTTAGGTCAACGCTGAGTGGCATATCGCTGCCACATTGCTCACCACACATTTCGTCGTAGGCGCTGTTATGAATCAGGGTCGCTGACGTGATTGATTGGTCGTTGAAGTGATCACGCACTTGGTTAAGGCTCATAAACTTTTTCGGATGGTGGTCACTGTCCATCACCAGTCGACGGTTATGGTCTGTGACTTGATAAGCAAGGTAGATGCCGCCTTCAAAAGATTCAATCAGTAGGTTCATAACACACTCCGATGTTTCGTTAAGAGGAAATCCTTGTCTGTTACGTTGAAATTTTGAGCAAAGTTCAGAGCGGGCACAAAAAAAGCAGACCGGAGTCTGCTTTCTTAATCGTTAGATAATGTCGCTTATGCGATTATCGCATGGTAACGAATTCTTCCGAACCAGTAGGGTGGATAGCCACAACAGAGTCGAAGTCTGCTTTGGTTGCGCCCATCTTCATTGCTACGCCGAAGCCTTGAATCATCTCGTCAACAGTGAAACCGATGCCGTGTAGACCAACTACAGTTTCTTCTTCGCCAGCACATACTAGCTTCATCTTACAAGGTTGACGGTGTTTGGTTACTGCTGTGTACATTGCAGTGAAGCCAGACGTGTAAACCTTGATGTTGTCTTTGCCGTACTTCTCTTCAGCTTCTTGAGTCGTTAGACCAATGGTGCCGATTGGTGGGTGGCTGAATACAACAGTAGGAACAAGATCGTAGTCCATCTTCGCGTTGGTTTTACCGTTGAATAGGCGCTCAGAAAGCTGACGACCGGCTTTAACAGCAACAGGCGTTAACTCGATACCACCTTCCATGATGTCACCTACACAGTAGATGCCAGGAACGTTAGTCGTTTGGTATTCGTCTACCTTGATGTAACCGCGGTCGTTCGTTTCAACGCCCGTTGATGCTAGGTTAATTGCATCTGTCGCTGGGTGACGACCGATAGCCCAGATTAGGGTATCAACGTTTTGGCTCTCACCGTTTTCTAGGTGCAGAGTTAGGCTACCATCTGCCTCTTTAACCACTTCTTTTGGTACAGAGTGAGTGTGTAGCGTTGGACCTTCTGCGTCCATCACCTCTACTAGCGTCTCGATGATCATTGGGTCAAAGCTACGTAGTGGAGACTCTTTACGGCAGAATAGGTGTGTTTCTGTGCCTAGTGCGTGTAGAACGCCCGCAATCTCAACTGCGATGTAACCAGCGCCGATAACCGCAACGCGTTTTGGTTGCTCAGCAAGCTCGAAGAAGCCATTTGAATCAATACCGTATTCAGCGCCTGGAATGTTTGGAATCGTAGGACGACCACCCACTGCGATCAGGATGTGATCTGCTGTGTAGTGTTCACCGTTTACTTCAACCGTTTTCTCGTCAACAAACTTAGCAAAGCCTTTAATTACGTTGACTTTGTTGTTGCCTAGAACACGATCGTAAGATTGGTGGATACGACCAATATAAGCTTGGCGGCTCTCAACCAGTTTGCTCCAGTCGAAGCCTTTTACATCTACATCGAAGCCGTAGTCTTCTGCGTATAGGTTCATCGCTTCTGCAACTTGAGCACCGTGCCACATCACCTTTTTAGGAACACAGCCAACGTTTACACATGTGCCGCCAAGGTCTTGTGCTTCGATAAGTGCAACCTTTGCGCCGTACATTGCTGCACGGTTTGCTGATGCGATACCGCCAGAACCACCGCCGATACAGATATAATCAAAATGAGTCGCCATTACTTTCTCCAAGAGCTTATTAATTTTGTTGATAACAATTACATTGGGGTGCGTCTGAGTGAACTCAACGCTATCAACATGAATTGTTACCTATCCTATGCTGCTATCATAAATCGAGTCTAGCAATTTACTAAATGGGAAAAAGTGACATTGCTTATGACAAATAGCGATGAGACAGCAACAAAGCAGAATAAGACATCACTCCGCTTTGTTGAAATGGATGAGAAGTTTAGCCACAGCAGCTGCTTGAGCCACATCCGGTCTGAGCTTGCACGTCCTTGCCATCAGCGAGATAGGTGTTGGTTAGGTAGAAGTCGCTAAACAGCTTAACGAAATCTTCTGAAACGGTTTTTTCGACTAAATTCGACTCTAGAACGTTCTTCTGCCACGCCTGCATCTTCGGTAAGCCACAGAAGAAGTCGTAGCCAGAGTGTGCCTTCACGATCGCTGCACGGTGTAGCAGAGGTAGCCACGCCATATCAACATTGCTCATCTCATCTGATTTGAAGAACTTGGTGTTACCGGATAATTGATTCTCGGCTTTGTGGAACGCTTTAATCAGCTTCTCTGCACGCTCTTCAAACGTTACTTGGTTTTTGCTGCTCATGGTGCCGCACTGTGCCAAGTAGTGTTTAGAACCTAGGTAGCTCCATGCTCGGTCTAATGCGCGTTGTTCGTTAGTCACGCCTTGCTCTAACGGACCGAACTCGTCTTCGATGTATTCGATAATCGCATCCGACTCGAATAACGCTGTGCCAGACTCAGTCACCATCACTGGTACTTGGCCGTTTGGCGAGATATCCAGGAACCATTGTGGTTTGTCTTTCAAACTGATGTATTCAATCTCGTAAGGGATCTGTTTTGCTTCTAGCGCTGCAGTAACACGTTGAACAAATGGGCAAATTTTGAAGCTGATAACTTTAATCATGGGGTCTTTCTCACTCTAAGAATTAGTTTATTTAACCTCAGATCGGGATAAGAAAGTCTCTAATTCCCGAACTTTCAGATAGTTAGAAACCCAAGGAAGTCAGTACTGCTAATTGAGATGCAAAACGAGGCAAAATCACAAGTCAATAGCTTGTCTATTGCGTTGATTTTAAAGACGTTAGGCGCTCAAGTAGCTGTGCTGAATGGCTTAAATTATCCTGATCTGAGGTTACCTACACCTTTAAGACGAAGGTCGGTGAGAAAAGACGAAGCTGAGACGAAAAAAGTTATCTTTTAATAAAGAAAAAGTGCAGCGAGAGGTTCGCTGCACTTTTATGTTTTTGATTCTATTTGAATAAATTCAAGATGATTTATTCAGGAACAATCCAGTCGACTTTCCAATGGCCAGTTGCTGGCGCAATCGCGTCTTTTAGGAACGGCAGAATCTCTTTCATCTGGCTTTCCAGTTTCCAAGGCGGGTTAATCACGATCATGCCCGAAGCTGTCATACCGCGTTCATTGGTGTCTGGGGATACGCCGAGTTCAATTTGCAGAATCTTGCGAATGCCAAGACCTTCTAGCCCTTCGATCATGTCTTCGATATCACAGCGGTTAACCACTGGGTACCAAATTGCGTAAATGCCCGTAGCCCAGCGCTTATGGCTTTGGAAGATGGCGTTTACGACGTCACGATACTCTTTCGCTAGCTCATAAGGTGGGTCGATCAGAACCAGACCACGACGCTCTTTTGGTGGCAGGCTGCCTTTTAGTCGCTTGAAGCCATCTTCTTTGTAGATAGAGACTTGGCGATCGCGATGGAACTCTTGCTCAAGCAGTGGGTGATCGGCTGGGTGAAGCTCTGTCAGTACCATACGATCTTGTTCACGCAGGTGAGCACGCGCAACACGCGGTGAACCTGGGTAGTAACGCAGCTTTTCACCGTTGTTGAGGGTGGCGATAGCGTCTAGGTAGCTTTGAATCTCTTCAGGAATCTGCTTTTGATCCCAAACTCTTGCGATACCTTGTTTGTACTCGCCGGTCTTTTCTGACCATTCATGAGTTAAGTCGTAGCGACCAACACCAGAGTGGGTATCGTGATAGACAAAAGGTTTGTCCTTCTGCTTCAGTGAATTAAGAATAAGGCTTTGTACAATATGCTTAACCACATCGGCATGGTTACCCGCGTGGAAGCTGTGGCGATAACTTAACAAATTAAACTCTCGTAACACTCTCGCTATAGAGTGTGGTTGGTGTCGGTGGGTATTCTGTCTCCATTATATACCGCACTAGCCAATAAATTCTCCCCAAAATGCGTGTGTCGTCGCGAGGGTGAACGGTTAGTTATTGGTTCTACTATTGAAATTTGCGGTTATGGACACTATTTAATAACTATTCGCATGTAATTATTAGCTAATTCAGCCCAATACTGTAAGACGACCCAATTACTTAAAGACGCAAGTCTCCAAGCCAAAGGAATGTTTATATGTCTAACCCGCTATTAACCTTCACGGACCTACCACCGTTTTCACAGATCACCCCTGCGCACGTTAAGCCAGCGGTAGAGCAAGTGATTGAAGAGTGTCGCAATAAGATAGAACAAGTACTTGAAGGTAATACCTCACCAAGCTGGGATAACCTAGTGGCTCCAATTGAAGAGGTGGACGACCGCCTTAGCCGCATTTGGTCACCAGTGAGCCATATGAACTCTGTCGTGAACAGCGATGAACTGCGTGAAGCTTACGAGAGCTGCTTGCCGCTACTTTCTGAGTACGGTACTTGGGTTGGTCAACACAAAGGCTTGTTTGAGGCATACAAAGCGATCAAGGCGAGCGATGAATTTGCATCATTGAGCCAGGCACAGAAGAAAACCATTACCGATGCGCTGCGCGATTTCGAACTGTCGGGCATTGGCCTACCGGCTGATGAGCAACATCGCTACGGTGAGATCAGCAAGCGCATGTCTGAGCTGGGTTCGCAGTTCTCAAACAACGTACTTGATGCGACCATGGGGTGGAGCAAGCAGATCACGGACGTTGCAGAGCTTGCTGGCATGCCGGAATCTGCATTAGCGGCAGCTAAAGCCGCCGCAGAAGCGAAAGAACAAGAAGGCTACCTTCTTACACTAGATATTCCATCTTACCTGCCGGTGATGACCTACTGTGATAACCAAGCACTGCGCCAAGAGCTGTATGAAGCGTATGTGACTCGCGCATCAGACCGTGGTCCAAATGCAGGTACATGGGATAACAGCGAGCTCATCACCGAGCAACTTAAGTTACGTCATGAAATTGCACGTATGCTTGGCTTTGGCACCTACAGCGAGAAGTCTCTGGCAACCAAAATGGCAGAGACGCCGGATCAGGTACTGGGCTTTTTGAACGACCTAGCGGTGAAAGCAAAACCTCAAGGTGAGCGTGAAGTGGAAGAGCTGCGCCAGTTCGCGGAAAAAGAGTTTGGCGTGTCTGAGCTGGAGCTTTGGGACATCGCTTACTACAGCGAAAAGCAGAAGCAGCATTTATTTGAGATCTCGGATGAAGAGCTGCGCCCTTACTTCCCAGAATCAAAAGCTGTCTCTGGTCTATTTGAAGTACTAAGCCGTGTGTTTGGTATGACAGTAAAAGAGCGTGAAGGCGTAGATACTTGGCATGAGTCGGTGCGCTTCTTTGACATCTTTGATGCTAGTGAAACACTGCGTGGCAGCTTCTACTTAGACTTGTACGCACGTGAGCACAAACGCGGCGGTGCTTGGATGGATGACTGTCGTGGTCGTCGTATTACTGCATCAGGTGAGCTGCAAACCCCGGTGGCTTACCTAACGTGTAACTTCAACAAGCCAGTTGGTGATAAGCCAGCGCTGTTTACCCATGATGAAGTAGTGACTCTGTTCCACGAATTTGGCCACGGTATTCACCACATGCTGACTCAAGTTGAGGCTGGTGCGGTTGCGGGTATCAACGGTGTGCCTTGGGATGCAGTTGAGCTGCCAAGTCAGTTCCTAGAAAACTGGTGTTGGGAAGAAGAGGCGCTAGCGTTTATTTCGGGTCACTACGAGACCGGTGAAGCGCTACCAAAAGAGATGCTAGAGAAGATGCTAGCGGCGAAGAACTTCCAATCTGCGATGTTCATTCTGCGTCAGCTAGAGTTCGGTCTATTCGACTTTACGCTTCACACGACGTATGACCCAGAAGTGGGCGCACGTGTGCTTGAAACACTAGCAGATGTGAAGTCTAAGGTTGCGGTACTGCCAAGCCTAGAGTGGAACCGTTTCTCTCACAGCTTTAGCCATATCTTTGCG
Organism: Vibrio fortis; assembly: GCF_000695685.1. Lineage (GTDB taxonomy): Bacteria > Pseudomonadota > Gammaproteobacteria > Enterobacterales > Vibrionaceae > Vibrio > Vibrio fortis_A. The sequence continues at coordinate 37,497 of NZ_JFFR01000018.1, forward strand.
GGTGGTTACAGTGCGGGTTACTACAGCTATCTTTGGGCTGAAGTGTTGTCATCAGATGCATTCTCAGCATTTGAAGAAGAGGGCATCTTCAATACTGAAACGGGTAAACGCTTCCTAAACAACATCCTTGAGATGGGTGGCAGTGAAGAACCTATGGAGCTATTTAAGCGCTTCCGTGGTCGTGAGCCACAAATTGATGCGATGCTGCGTCACGCAGGTATCAGCGCTTAATATTGTGCTAGTCAGAATGTAAAAAGTAAAAAGAGCCTCTTCATGAGGCTCTTTTGGTATCTATACACCAACCTATTATGGGTTCACATTGCGATTGATTGGGTTTTGCAGCGAGATCAGCGTCTCGGTTGATTGCACCTCATCAATCGCCTGCAATTTATCAATCAGCACATATTGCAGCTCTTCAATGGATTTACACATCAGCTTTACAAAGATGTTGTAAGCGCCTGTGGTGTAGTAGGCCTCGACTACCTCATCGAGCGCGTTTAGTTTAGCAATCGCAGAGTGGTAGTCTTTCGCGGCATTAAGGTTGATACCGATAAAGCAGCATACGTCGTAGCCAAGCTTCTTGGTGTTCACTACTACCTCTGTACCTTCAATGACTTCTGCCGATTTCATCTTCTCAATGCGCACGTGAATCGTCGCAGGACTGACATCAAACTGCTTCGCCATTTCGGCATAAGGGGTGCGAGCGTCTTCCATTAAGGTTTTAAGAATGGCGCGATCTAGATCATCAAGACGAGCGGTTGAAGTCGGCATGCAAACCTCGTGAATTGGGTGAAAGTTTAATAGCTAGAGTACACATCATAGCCAAGGGTGATAATATTAGCAGCAAGTATGTTGTTAGGGTGAGCTTAGTGCGATTTTCGTTATTTTTTATTCTTTTGATTTGGAGCTTTTTGGTTTCTGCTCAATCAAAAGATGTATTGGTTGTTCACTCCTACCACCAAGGTTTTTTCTGGACAGATAACTTTCAAAAAGGGCTGGCCACAGAGCTTGATCGTGATGATATTCCCTACCGCGTGGTTTACTTAGACAGTAAGCGCGCTCAAAGCGAAGAGTACTTCGATAAACTTTATCAGCTCTACCGTACCAAGCTTGCCAATGAAGAGTTCTCTGCTGTCGTAGTCAGTGACAACAACGCCCTCAATTTAATGAAACGACTCGCTCCAGAGCTCAATGGTACTCCGGTCGTGTTTGGTGGTATTAACAACTATTCACCCTCGATGACAGAAGGTCTCAATGCGACAGGGATAACCGAAGACATTGACCTCAATAGCAATATCACCCTGATCCAGCGCTTACAGCCGATGGCGAACAAGATCTACATCGTTTCTGACTTTTCGGTCACGGGGGAAGCGGTTCGCGCACAGGTGGATCGCCATTTGGATCAGTATCCACAACACGCCTCCTTTATTGAACACTATCAACCTCGTTCGTATCGTGAATTGGTGAACTTTGCTCAGCAGGCTGATATGAGCAAAAGCTTACTGTTTTGGGTTTACTATCGAGATGAGAAAGGCAATGTCAGTAATGACGATGACTGGCGTGAGCTGAACAAACTGACCAAGATGCCAATCTATATGGTGCATGACCTTGGCTTAGGTTTTGGTGCGATTGGTGGCGTGATACAGAGTGGCCTGAGCCAAGGGCGTGAAACTGGACTCACTTTACGCCGTATGCTTGCTAACCCTTCTCAAGAGTTACCACCAGTGGTTGAGGGCGCAGCGGAGATTAAGCTCGATTACCAGCAACTTAATCGCTGGAACCTTGGCGAATATAGCGACCTGTCGGCGACCTTTTACAATAAACCTCAACCCTTCTTTGAACGTTACCAAGATGAGATTCGCACTCTAGGTTTGTTGTTTTTAGCGATGGGCTGCGTGATCGTAACCTTGGTTTACTACCTAAACCGTCTCAAGAAGAGCGAGCGTGATAGCCGCAAGAGTCAGATTCTGCTGGAGTCTATCTTTGATCAGAGTTTACAGTTTATGGGCATCATCGATCGCGATGGGGTCTTGCTCTCGAGCAACAGTAAGCTGCATGAGCTGTTCTATAACCAAGGTTATCAAGTCGGCACGCCTATCTATCAGCATCAGCACTGGGAAGACGCAGCGAGCGATTCTCTTAAGAAGTACTTCATGGAAGCACAGTCATACACGTCTCTGCGTTTCGAAGCCGAGGTGTGGTGCCGTGATAGAGGCGTACTGGTGCTCGATATCTCACTTAAGCCAATGCCGGATAGCGAATCCAGTGAACTGCAATTCCTGTTTGAAGCGCGGGATGTGACCTCTAGAAAGCTCGCCGAGAACAAGCTATTCCAACGTGAGGCGAACCTTAAGCTCTATTACGACAAGCAACCTGTAATGATGATTACGTTGGATGAAAACAACCGCATTCAGCAGGTAAACCAATTTGCTGAAGAGCTATTGGGTTACCCGTTAAGCGAGCTACTTGGTCATCGTCCACGAGAGTTTTACGTTGATCGAAATGCCATGATTCCGCGTCAAATACTCCTTCAACCTCAGCATAAGTCACGTGGCGTATGGCGTCGTGATATCCAATATAGCCATGCTGATGGCAGTAAGATCTGGATTCGTGAAAACATTAGACCGCTGGTGGATTCAAATCAGTTGCTGATCGTTGGTGAAGACATCACCGAAACCCATGAGCTGGCGGAGCAGTTAGAGTATCAAGCACGTTACGACTTATTGACTCATACCTTCAACCGTAACCACTTTGAGCAAGAACTGCAGAAAGCTTTGAAAGAGGTTGAGAGCCACATGCGCACTCACGCGATGCTGTTCCTCGACTTAGACCAATTGAAGGTACTCAATGATACTGCAGGCCATGAAGCGGGCGATGCAGCGATTCTGTTCAGTGCCGGCTTGCTTGAGAATGTGTTGCCTTACAATGCAGTGCTAGCGCGCATGGGCGGCGATGAATTTGCGGTGTTATTAAAAGACTGTACTGAGCGAGATGCGGTTAATGTGTGTCGCAGCATTATCGCAATGATGGGTGACAACGCCTTCCTTTGGGATGATATTCAGCTCAACCTTACCTGTTCGATCGGTATTCGTTTAATTGACCATACGGCGGCTTCTCCGCAGATGGTGCATGCTCAAGCTGATGCGGCGTGTCACGCCGCCAAAGAAGAGGGAAGAAATCGCTACAACCTTTACCATCAAGATGATGAAGATCTGCGTCGTCGTCATTTAGAGATGGAGTGTGTCAACTTGGTACATGAGGCTCTGGCTCATGATCGTATCGAGCTGTTTGCCCAGCGAATCCTTGGCTTAGATAAACAAAGTGAGTTGATGCACTTCGAGATCTTGGTGCGAATCAAGAATCACAATGGTGAGTACATCTCTCCGGGGATCTTTATGCCGGCATCTGAGCGCTACAATATCGCTCATCTGATTGACCGCCAGGTGGTGAGTCAAACTCTTGCTTGGTTAGAAGAGAACCATGGTGTGATTGATGAGTTAGGGATGTGCTCGATTAACCTATCTGGCCACTCAATGGGTAATCGCGAGTTTGTTGAGTTCTTGATTGATAGCCTAGAACAGTCTGCAGTGCCGTGCGACAAGATCTGCTTAGAGATCACTGAAACGGCGGCGATGAGTAATATGAATCAGGCAATTGAGCTGTTTACGCAATTGAAAGAGCTAGGCTGTATGATCGCTCTAGATGATTTTGGCTCGGGCTTGTCTTCATTTGGCTACTTGAAGAAGTTACCGGTTGATATCGTGAAAATTGATGGCCTGTTTGTGCGTGATATTGATGTCAACGAAATGGACCATGTTATGGTGCGCTCGATTAACGATCTCGCTAAACAGATGGGTAAATACACGGTGGCGGAGTTTGTTGAGAACACCCAGATCATCGATAAGCTCATCGAGCTTGGGGTTAACTACGCACAAGGCTACATTATCGGTCGGCCGAAGCCATTGCCAGAGCTGGTGGAAGAGCTAAGACAAGAGCGTCTAGTCTAATAAACCTCGTATCGACATATAGATATTAAGTCATTTCAACATTACGTATTTGTGAGGCAATCAGGTAAACTGGTTGCCTCAATTGTTTTGAATCATCGAGTCTTCTGGAGACAACCTTGCAACTACAACTGATTTGCGAAGACGCAAGCCAAATCGAACGCCTCAATGAGCTAGCAGCACGCTGGCACCTTTCTCATGACGAGAACAGTGTATTTGCCTTGGTGCTCACCAGTGAACGACTCGAGTTACGCAAAGTCGATGAACCAAAACTCGGTGCTATCTTTGTCGACTTAGTGGGTGGCGCGGTAGGTCATCGACGTAAGTTTGGTGGCGGTAAAGGCCAAGCTATTGCCAAGGCTGCCGGTCTGAACAAAGGTGCGACGCCAACCATTCTTGATGGTACGGCTGGCCTAGGGCGTGATGCATTTGTATTGGCATCATTGGGTTGTAAAGTGCAGATGGTCGAGCGTCACCCTGTGGTTGCAGCTCTGCTTGATGATGGTCTGCAACGTGCTAAGCAAGATGCGGATATCGGTGCTTGGGTGAGTGAACGTATGAGTCTGATTCATGCCTCAAGCCATGATGCGCTCGATAAACTGAGCTCCGATCCTGAATTCGCTCAGCCGGATGTTGTTTATCTTGACCCTATGTATCCACACCCAGAGAACAAGAAAAAGTCTGCTCTGGTTAAAAAAGAGATGCGCGTGTTCCAATCCCTTGTTGGTGCCGACCTTGATGCGGATGGACTATTACAACCAGCATTGAAGCTTGCCGCGAAGCGTGTTGTGGTGAAAAGACCTGATTATGCTGCTTGGTTGGATGAGCAAAAACCGAGTATGGCGATTGAGACCAAAAAGAACCGTTTTGATGTGTACGTAAAAGCATCAATGACTTAGCGGAAGACAGAAAAATCGTTCCGTCAGAAATACGCTAAAACTGAATTTTTTGCTTGCGATAGCCGTGTTAGAGATGTATATCTAACTAAGAATTATTATTATTCTTAGCTGGAGTTGTAGCATGGCTAAACGCTTTTGTAAGTTAAATCGTCGAGACATTACTGAACACCTAGGCGAAATTCACCGCTTGGTGAGTGAACCTAAGTTTGTGTGCCGTTCGTGTGCTCGCTCGTCTGCCGATAAAGCGAATTTATGTAAGCCTGCCGCGATTCCACCGGCGAGTTGCCAAAGCAAGCCAGATAGCGAAAAGGTAGCGTGTGGTCTGCTTGCTGAGACACTGACCTCCGCGCCAGCTAATGCACTTAGCCAAGAATCTCTAAACTTATCCTCACCTGCTAAGAGCGCCTCAAACAGCAAGTCGCAACTTGTCGTTAAGAAGATACAAGCTCAAAAGCTACAGGCTAAGAAAGCACAAGCGATTCAGGTCATGGGTACACAGCTGTCACCTTCTTCTGAACTGCTGGATAAAAGTGAGCTAAAACGTGCGAAGAAAGTGGCGAAAAAGCAGAAGAAGTACAACAAAAAGCTGGCTAAGATGATCAAAAAGCAGCAAAAACTGTACAAGAAAAGTCGCAAACTACAGAGCGAGTTGGAAAGCATCAACCTGCAAGTTGATAGTGCTGCTTTATCAATGAATAGCGCCTCTAAAGTGAGTCATATTCATTAGTCCAACAGACATAAATAGAATTGAATCAAAAAGAGCGACCTCAGGTCGCTCTTTTTGATTTTGATAGTTAAGCTCGGCTCAGGCTCTGCTCGACACGCTTCTTAACCCAAGTCTCATTCACCCACAATGACAACAAGATAATCCCGCCACCAATCGACAACCTTGTCAGGTCAACATCACGGTTCCAGATTAGGATATTCACCACCAAGCCCGCAGGCACCAGCGCATTGTTCATCACCGCAAGTGCACCCGCATTGACCATGCTTGCGCCCTTGTTCCAGAAGAAGTAGCCCAAACCAGAGGCGATTAAGCCAAGGTAGATCAAGATTCCCCATTGAGTGGACGTAGTCGGCAGCTTCTCTGGGTTGCCCAGTAGTAAGAAAGCGACTGATGCCACGCACAATGCACCCAAGTAAAAGTAACCGAAAATAGTGTGCTGAGGCAGTTCAATCGACTCTTGTTCCATAATGGTTTTGTAGCCAACCTGACCAATGGCAAAACAGAGGTTCGCGCCTTGAACAACAAGGAAGCCCATTAGGAAGTTGTCATTAACACCTGCGAACTTAATGAAAGCCGCACCCGCCACTGCGATCGCTGCAGTTACCAAGTACCAAGGCGAGAACTGACCTTTTAAGAAGTCATAAATCAGGGTGACGTAAATCGGCGTGAAAACGGTGAACAACAGCACTTCTGGTACCGAAAGCAACAAAAACGACTGATAGTAGAAGCAGTACATCAAGCCAAGCTGAATGCCACCGATGGTCATCAACTTCGCGATCAGTTTTTTTGAAATGCCTCGGAATTTCAAGAAAGGAAGGAACACCAGTCCGGCAAGCGCAACACGCATCCAGACAGAAAACCATGAATCAACCTGACCCGCGAGATAAACCCCGATCAGGCTGAAGGAGAAGGCCCATAGAAGGGTAACACCAGCTAAATAACGCATAACAATAATTCGTAGTGAAAGTATGCGCTTATGTTACCCAACTGTAACGAATTAGTCTTCTGAATCCCGCAATGGAATGACCAGCATATCGACTGGTGTAGCGTTGATCAGTTGACGAGTTGATGACAACAACTTGCTCCAAAAATCTTGATGGTGACCGCAAACCACGAGATCCACGTTGTACTCTTTGATGGTGTCACACAGTTCATGGCTGAGATCCCCGCTGCCCACTAAGGTATGGGTGATCGGGTACTGCGCGTGGTCAGCAAAATTGCTCAGCTGGATACGAGAAGCTTCCATAGCATTGTGTTGAGTTTCTGCCATGTTGATATCAATCAGACCGGTGTAGAGCTCTGCATAGTTGATATCGATGTGGATAAAAGAGACTTTGGCATCCAGCGGCTTCGCTAGTGCGACTGCTTTGTCTACGATCAGTTTGCTGTCGTCAGATAAATCGACGGCGACCAAAATATGTTTGTAACTCATACCGCTATCTCCTTACTCATTGTCTAACTAAAGATTAGCACTAAGGCCGGTGTTTTTTTGCTGAAGTGATCGCATATCCACCCTCTTGCGTAAAACCACAGCGAAACAACGGTTAACTAATAGCCTGCGAGATATTCATAAAATAGTGATATAGTAGGGAAAACGAAGGCGTAACTAGGAGACTTAAATGCTGTCTACAACTATGGTTGAACAACTGAATGAGCAAATTAATCTAGAATTTTTCTCATCCAATCTATACTTACAAATGAGTGCTTGGTGTGAAGACAAAGGATTTGAAGGAGCAGCAGAGTTTCTACGCGCTCATGCAGTGGAAGAAATGGAACATATGCAGCGTTTGTTCACTTATGTGAGTGAAACAGGTGCAATGCCTATTCTAGGTGCAATCGAAGCACCAAAGCATGAGTTTGAGAGCCTAGGTGCTGTTTTCCGCGAGACTTACGAACATGAGCAGATGATCACTGAGAAGATCAACAAGCTGGCTCACGTTGCTTTCAGTACACAAGATTACTCTACCTTTAACTTCTTACAGTGGTATGTCGCTGAGCAGCACGAGGAAGAGAAGCTATTCAAAGGTATTCTGGACAAGCTAGAACTTGTTGGTGAAGACGGCAAGGCCCTATTCTTCATTGATAAAGACCTAGCGCAATTGGCAAAAGATGGTTCATCTTCAATTATGGATGCTCCTGCAGCGGTATAAGCTGTAAGAAAAAGCTCTGATTGTCTTTTTCTTTTGAGCGTCCTGTGAGGGTGTAGGGAGGAAAGGATGATCAGTGGCGATACTATTCTATTTGCATTGATGGTTGTAACCTGCGTGAACTTGGCTCGCTATGTTACGGCACTCAGAAAACTCATCTATATCATGCGCGAGGCGCACCCGCTTTTGTATCAACAAGTCGATGGTGGTGGTTTCTTCACAACCCATGGCAACGTGACCAAGCAGGTGAGGCTATTCAGCTATATCAAGAGCAAAGAGTACCATCATCACCATGATCCGGTGTTTACCGGTAAGTGCGATAGAGTACGAGAGCTATTCATTTTATCGGTCTCTCTGTTGGGTGTAACGTTACTAGCGGCATTCTTGGTTTAAACCAGAGTGATGTAACAGATAGAGTACCCAAAAGATGCATGGCATTGCGCCCACTCTGAGCGCGATGTGAGCAATTGCAAAGTTAAAATTTGACGCTAGAATAGCGAGCAAAGAGTAAGGATGTGCTGATAACGCACATCCTTTTTTATTGGTAACGTCACTGGTATAGGAAGTACTGAGTGATGACTGGGTAAGATAAAGCAGAACACAATGAGTGAAAAATTTGATGTCATCGTAATTGGCGCAGGTGCCGCTGGCCTAATGTGTGCCGCTGAAGCGGGCAAACGAGGTCGACGCGTGCTAGTGGTCGATCATGCCAAAAAGCCAGGTCGAAAAATTCTGATCTCGGGTGGCGGTCGCTGCAATTTCACTAACTACGACGTGTCTGCTAATAACTACCTATGTAATAACCGTCATTTCGTTAAATCAGCGCTTTCTCAGTACACCAACTGGGACTTCATCTCCATGGTGAGTAAATACGGCATTGAGTTTGAAGAGCGTGACCATGGACAGTTGTTCTGTGTGAATGACTATACGGCGAAAGATATCGTCAGCATGCTGCTCGCAGAGTGTGATGACGCTGGTGTTCAACAGCGCTACCGCTGTGATGTTCACTCGATAGAAAAAACCGAAGCAGGTTTTCAGCTGCACCTGAATACCGAGCAGGTTGAGTGTGAATCTTTGGTCGTTGCCACCGGTGGCTTGTCGATGCCGAAACTGGGTGCGACGCCATTTGGTTATAAGATCGCGGAACAGTTTGGTTTGTCTGTAATCCCAACGTGTGCCGGTCTGGTGCCTTTTACTCTGCATAAAGAGGATAAAGAGGATTTCGCTGAGCTATCTGGTATTGCGATCCCTGCAGAAATCACTGCGCAAGATGGCACTCTGTTCAAAGAAGCGCTGCTGTTTACCCATCGTGGTCTGTCGGGCCCTTCTGTTCTGCAAATCTCGTCTTTCTGGAAAGCAGGTCAAGCGGTTTCGATTAACCTAGTCCCTGAAGCGGATGTGGCTGAGCTGCTTGAGCGCTCACGCGAAAAGCATCCAAATCAAAGCCTTAAGAATACGCTGGCGAAAGTACTACCAAAGCGCCTAGTTGAGGCTCTAATCGAGCGCAAAGAGCTGCAAGACAAGCCACTCAAGCAATTCAATGAAAAGCAACTGGCCGCGATTACAGAGCATTTAGAAAACTGGAAGATCGCGCCGAATGGCACTGAAGGCTACCGAACTGCTGAGGTCACGCTAGGTGGTGTCGATACCGATCATCTATCATCAAAAACCATGGAGTGTAAGACCGTATCAGGCTTGTACTTTGTTGGTGAAGTGATGGATGTTACCGGTTGGTTGGGAGGTTATAACTTCCAATGGTGCTGGAGTTCTGGTTTCGCAGCAGGACAGTGGGTATAGCGGTCTAATCGCAAGCTCCAACTGACACCTGCCAACCAGTTGAAGTGATGGGCAAAGCCGATGGAAAGGTTTTTTGCTCATCTGTTTAGCTCCCATACTCTCTTCTTCTTTCTTCGGACAATAGGTTTCGGTCATCGAATAATCAGCGCAACTCATTATTTAATAATAAGTATTTCAATTTCTGGTGAGGGTTAATGTGAGACATTTGACTTAGAACAGACGAAATATGATTTAATATGGCGATAATGGCGTATATAATTTATTGAGTTAACAAACGGACGTAATAGGTATTGCTGAATGCAAATTAAGAAAATGGACGCACCGCTCGATATGCAAATAGGTGCTAGATTTGATACGAAAAATCATGGTTACGTCACCGTTATCGAATACTACAATACCCATACTGTTATTGTTGCGTTTGAAAATACAGGTAATATTCGTGCTATTACAGCTGCGAAGTTACGTAGTGGTCAATTATCAGATCGATCTGTCCCACCTCAATCCACATTAGTAGGCGAGACCATTCAATCTCCTAAGCACGGTATTCTAACGATTACAGCGGTAGAATCTGGAAATATCGTGGTAATGGCAAATAGAGAAGGTGAAGAAGTTCGCATGCTGCTTGCTGCAGTACAAAAAATGCGAGACCGTGAAGAAGAGGATATTTCTGATAAAGAACAACCTAAAATGCCAACTTCTTTAAGCGCTCTGACCAAAAGAAATAAAAAGACCAAAGACGTTAATAGCTTGCTTAAAAAAATGCTTACCGATTACGGGAAATAACCTCAATTTTAATACTGAACTCCTATCATATACTCAGATCACACTTTATATTTCATCTTATATTATTCCTCCGGTTTATATAAAATCACCTCTTCACTCTTAAGTGGTATCGACGATTAAATCGTCTTTTTCTTTATTTTAACGAGATCTGCATCACAAGGTCATTTTGGTTTTGTGATGGTGATCTATTCTGTTTTTGGGGCTTTTCGATACTATTCTTATCAACAAATAAACGGAGACAATATAGTTTCCTATTAAAACCCTACAGAGATTTATATTATGAAAAAGATTATGGTTGTGTGCGGAAATGGTCTTGGTACTTCTTTAATGATGGAGATGGCAGTTAAAGAAGTTGCGGGTAAAATTGGTTTGGAAGCTGAAGTTGATCATGAGGATTTATCTTCTGCAGCGTCAAGCACGGCTGATATTTGGGTAGCAGCAACGGATGTGGCAAATCAATTATCTGAAGCAGGTAAAACAAACATTGTAAGCCTAGCAAATATCTTTGATAAAGCTTCAATTGAAGAGCAACTAAAAACTTTCATGTAAGGAAGTAAATAATGGCTAATTTCTTTGAGTTCATGCTTGGCTTATTAAAAGAGCCAGCAATCATGGTCGGGTTAATTGCTTTTATTGGCTTAGTTGCACAAAAGGCAGATGTATCAACCATATTAAAAGGCACCATTAAAACCGTTATGGGTTTCCTAATTTTAGGTTTTGGTGCTGGCGCTCTTGTTGGCGCACTAAATAATTTTTCAGTGGTATTTACCGAAGCTTTCGGCGTAAGTGGTGTTATTCCAAATAACGAAGCAATTGTTGCATTAGCGCAAGAAGCCTTCGGTTATGAAATGGCATTGATTATGTTTTTCGCTTTCGTTGTGAATATTCTACTGGCTCGTTTCACTCCGCTTAAGTTTATTTTCTTAACCGGTCACCACACCATGTTCATGTCGATGCTAGTGGCTGTGATCCTGTCTACGGGCGGCATTCAAGGCACGCTACTGGTTGCGATGGGCTCTGTGATTGTGGGCTCTCTGATGGTGATCATGCCTGCACTTGCTCAGAAATACACTGAGAAGGTGATGGGTACCGATCAGTTGGCGATGGGTCACTTTTCTACCTTCTCTTACCTAGTATCTGGTTACATCGGTAGCAAGTTTGGTGACACATCGAAGTCGACGGAAGACATCAACGTGCCTAAGAGTTTGATGTTCCTTCGCGATACACCGGTAGCAGTGGCAACAACCATGGCGATCTTCTTCATGTTCGCGTCTATCTTTGCAGGCCCAACCTTTGTTGAGTCGGTATCGGGCGGTCAGAACTGGATTGTATTTACTTTCATGCAGTCACTTGTGTTTGCTGGTGGTGTGTACATTGTCCTGCAAGGTGTGAAGATGTTGATTGCTGAGATTGTTCCAGCATTCAAAGGTATTTCTGACAAACTGGTTCCTGGTGCACGCCCAGCGCTAGACTGTCCGATGGTATTCCCTGTTGCCCCTAACGCGGTATTGATTGGCTTCTTGTCTTCATTCGCTGCAGGTCTGATTGCAATGGGCATCCAAGGCATGTTCGATTGGACAATCATTGTCGCGGGTGTGGTTCCTCACTTCTTCGTAGGTGGTGCTGCAGGTGTTTACGGTAACGCAACAGGTGGTCTACGCGGTGCGGTGCTAGGTGCCTTTACGCAAGGTCTGTGTATTTCGTTCCTACCAATGCTACTGCTTCCAGTACTAGGTGGTATGGGTCTTGAAGCAACAACGTTTGCTGACTTCGACTTCGGTGTTGTTGGTCTGATTCTAGGTTGGATTGTGTCATGAGTATTTTAAAACTAACGGGCGATAACATCGTTATCTCAACAGAGCAGAACTTATCGGTTGATGCCGCACTAGAGATCACTTGTTCAAAGCTCATTGAAAGTGGCAAGGTAGAGCAATCTTACCTAGAAGCGATTCAACAGAAACACAAAGACATTGGCGCATACTATGTGCTGGCACCAAAGATTGCGATGCCACACGCGCGTCCAGAAGACGGTGTGAATGAAGCTTGTCTGCAGGTAACCGTATTTAAAAATGGCGTTGATCTGGAGTCGGAAGATAATGGTGAGGTGTACTTCTCTATTACTCTGGCGGCGATGGATTCAGATAGCCATATTCAGACAATCATGGCGCTCTCTGAGCTGTTCCAAAACGATGATGATATTGATGCCATCATCGCTGCGAACACCAATAAAGAGATCGCGGACATCATAGCAAAATACTGATTGTTAACTCCTGCCCCCACTTGTCAAAAGGCCCTCATAACGAGGGCCTTTTCTTTGTCATTTCTATCAAATCGCGACTGTTCGAGCTATTTAGACGCTTTTCCCCTTAGATAGCTTGAGTTGTTGAATCACTAAACCAGTAATGATCAGCACCAAACCGAATAAAGTGGATGGATGAATTTCTTCACCAATGATGGTCGCGAGTAGCATCAATGAGATAAACGGTGATGCAAAAATCAGGTTACTGATACGCGCGGTGTTATTGGTGGATTTGAGTGCTGATAGCCACAACACAAAGGTAATCCCCATCTCAAACAGGCCAACATAAGTGACTGCCATCCAACCTTTAGCGGTGATCTGACTAAAGCCTTGCCCTTCGTAAAGGGTTAAACCAATCGCAAATGGCAGTGCGACTAAAAAGCCGAGTAACACACCAACCACAGGATCGGCTTTGTTTTTGGTGTTTAAGATCCAGTAACCTGCCCAAAGTAGTGTCGATAACAGCGCTAAGCCAACACCAAGTGGGCTATCAAACTGCATCCCTAATACATCGCCCTTGGTCGCGATAACAACCACACCTAAGTAGCTAAAGGTACAAGCCACCCAGTCTTGCTTGCGAATTTTCTGCCCCAAGAAAACAGCAGCCATTAAGGTCAAGGTAATCGCCCAGCTGTAGTTGATGGCTTGAGCTTGAGAAGCTGGGAGCAGATCGTAAGCTTTGAATAGAATCAGGTAATAAGCCAGCGGATTGACGAGGCCGAGTAGCAAGTAATACCAAGGGTTAGCAAAAAAGGTGGTAGAGAGCTGAGAAAGCTTACCTTGGAAGTAACAGATAACGATCAGAGCAATCGAAGAGACAATGCTGGCAATGGTCAGCATTTGAATCGGTGAAAACTCAGCTAAGGTTAGCTTAAAGGCCGTGGCTACCGTAGACCAGAGTAGTACCGCGGAAAGGCCAAAGCCGAGGGCGCGACGTTCGTTCATAAAAGCTCATCAAGTTGAATAGGATAGAATACGGACGCCTAGTCTATCTGTCGAAATTTAATACGGCAAACTGGACATTTATCCAGTATCAAAATACCATTTAATGAGTTATTTCCAATTAGGCTAAGTTACTACCATGCAATGGATTATCGAGCACCAAACGACCCTTATCGCAGCCGCTTCAACCGCGGTGATCAGCGGGGGCCTTGTCGGTTGGTGGATTAAACAGAAACTCTCATTTCAACAGCAGCTATTAGAGCAGCAGTTGGAGTCTGATCGTCAGTTGTATGAGTCGCAAACTACACAGCTTAAAGCTTCCTTGGTCGAGGCACAGCGAGAGCTGGATGAGCTCGATGATGAGCGTGATAAAGCCGCATTTGAGCTTAAACAAGCTCACGGTAAGGTTATGGCTGCAATGGAGAAGTTGCGCTATTTCGAAGCAGTCAAACAAGAGCGTCAGCAATACTTTGATGAGATAAATATTCTCAAAGATCAAAAGTCTGAACTTGAAGCTGAGCTACGTGAGCAGGAAGCACGTCACGACCAAGAGAACCTTGCTAACCACGAAAAGCTGCAGCTTCTGGAGCAAGCCGAAACGCGTTTGAAGCAACAATTTGAACATCTTGCTAACCAACTCTTTGAAGCGAAAACTGCAAAAGTCGATCAGCAAAACAAGCAGAGCTTAGAAGGTCTACTATCACCACTTAAAGAGCAACTTGAGGGCTTCAAGAAGCAAGTCAATGACAGCTTTAGCCAAGAAGCCAAAGAACGTCACACCTTAGTCCATGAGCTTAAAAACTTGCAGCGCCTTAATGAAAGCATGACGCGAGAAGCGGTTAACCTGACCCAAGCGCTTAAAGGTGATAACAAACAGCAAGGTAACTGGGGCGAAGTGGTACTGGCGCGCGTATTGGCAGAGTCTGGTTTGCGAGAAGGACACGAGTATCAGACTCAGGTCAATCTACAAAATGAAGCGGGTAAGCGTTATCAACCAGATGTGATTGTTCACTTACCTCAAGACAAACAAGTGGTGGTCGATTCGAAAATGGCGCTAGTGGCGTATGAGCGCTACTTCAATGCTGAAACCGATGCTGAGCGTGATGCCGCACTGCGTGACCACTTAGTCTCACTGCGCGCGCACATTAAAGGCCTGAGCCAGAAAGATTACCATCAACTGAAAGGCATTCAGAGCCTCGACTATGTGCTGATGTTTATTCCGGTAGAGCCTGCATTCCAAGTAGCGATTCAGGCTGATCCGAGCCTAGTCAAAGATGCAATGGAGCAAAATATCATTCTTGTTAGCCCAACCACTCTGTTGGTGGCGCTGCGTACCATTGATAACCTGTGGCGCAATGAGCGTCAGAACCAAAATGCGCAAATTATCGCTGAACGTGCAAGTAAATTGTACGATAAGCTGCGTTTGTTCGTAGATGATATGGAAGGCCTTGGTGGGGCGCTTGATAAAGCAAACCAAAGCTATCAAGGGGCAATGAATAAGTTGGCAACTGGGCGAGGTAACGTAATTCGCCAGGCCGAGAGCTTTAAACAGCTAGGGGTTGAAGTTAAGAAGCCGATCGCCGTTAGCCTGACAGAGCTCGCGCAAAACGAGGCTTTTTCAGAAAATGCCTCGTTAGTAGAAAGACAACCCGCTGAGGATAAAGTAAACTAATCGACCGCAGCGCGCTCAAAGGCTTATTGCGCTGCCGTTGAGGACTTACCAGGGTAGAGAACAGCATGACGGACACCAGTGTGCAAACAAATACAGCAGTAGAATCAGAAACCACACACTTTGGTTTTGAAACAGTCGCAAAAGAAGAGAAAGTTGCGAAAGTTGCAGAGGTTTTTCACTCTGTAGCCGCGAAGTACGACATTATGAATGACCTGATGTCGGGTGGTGTTCACCGTCTATGGAAGCGCTTTACGATTGATTGCAGTGGCGTTCGCCCTGGTCAACGCATTCTAGACCTTGGCGGCGGTACCGGCGACCTAACCGCAAAATTTTCGCGCATTGTGGGTGAAAACGGTCACGTAATCCTTGCTGACATCAACAACTCGATGCTGAATGTAGGTCGCGACAAGCTGCGTGATAGCGGCATTGTTGGCAACGTTCACTACGTTCAAGCGAATGCAGAAGAACTGCCATTCCCAGATAACTACTTCGACTGCATCACTATCAGCTTCTGTCTACGTAACGTGACAGACAAGGACAAGGCTCTGCGCTCAATGTTCCGCGTATTGAAGCCAGGCGGTCGTCTATTGGTATTAGAGTTTTCTAAGCCAGTGCTTGAGCCACTTTCAAAAGTGTACGACGCCTACTCATTCCACCTGCTACCAAAAATGGGTGAGATTATCGCGAATGATGCGGATAGCTACCGCTACCTTGCTGAGTCGATTCGTATGCACCCAGACCAAGAAACGCTGGAAGGCATGATGCAAGAAGCGGGTTTTGAAAATACTAAGTACTACAACCTAACCGGCGGCATTGTTGCTCTGCACCGCGGTTACAAGTTCTAAAACAGAACCCAAGTAAAATCGACAACGAATAACAAGATACAACGGATAGGTTTCGGCTTATCCGTTTTCAAAGGTAAGGACAGTCATGCCATTTGACCCACTAGTAACGGCGGTTATCGAAACCTCTTTGAATACTCTCGTCAACGACGACCCAGATTTGGTTCGCCGTTTATCGCGTTTAAAGGGCCAGATCATTCAGGTGAATCTCAAAGAGCTCAATAAGACTCTGACATTTGTGTTTAGCCAACAGATAGACGTATTAGCGGATTACGAAGGGCAGCCAGACTGTTACCTCTCTTTGAACTTATCAGTACTTCCAGAATTACGTGAACAATCGAACATCACTAAGCTAATCAAGCAAGATAAGTTGATTCTTGAAGGTGATATTCAGTTGGCGCAGAAGTTTGCTCAACTGATGACAGACTGCAAGCCAGATCTTGAAGAGTGGCTATCGCGCGTGACGGGTGATGTTGTGGCACACACGTTAGTGCAAGGCGTGAAGAACGTTGGCGGTTTTGTCGCGTCTCAAGCCAACAAACACCAGAACCATTTCGCACAAGTACTGACGGAAGAGTGGAAGATCGCGCCGGCACCGCTAGAAGTCGCGCACTTCTGTGATCAGGTTGATGATGTAAAAAGCGCAGCAGCTCGCCTTGAAGCTAAATTGAACGCTCTATTGGAGAAAGCATGACTCCAACAGAACTGAAACGTCTTTATCATATTATTAAGGTACAGTTGGAGTACGGCCTTGACGAACTGATGCCTGAGCACCAGTTGACCAAAGCGCCGCTGCTGGCAAGAAAGTCTCTCTTTTGGCTCAAAAATCGCCATCAAGATAAAGAATTGGGCCACCGCCTGCGTTTAGCATTGCAAGAGCTTGGCCCTGTGTGGATTAAGTTTGGTCAGATGATGTCGACACGACGTGATCTGTTTCCTCCGCACATTGCGGATCAGTTAGCCCTGCTGCAAGACCAAGTGGCGCCGTTTGACGGTGAGTTGGCCAAGCGCGATATGGAAAAGGCACTGGGTGGCAGTTTAGATAACTGGTTTACCGACTTTGACATTAAGCCATTGGCATCCGCATCCATCGCACAGGTGCATACGGCAAAGCTCAAAGATTCCGGTCGCGAGGTCGTACTTAAGGTAATTCGCCCTGATATTCGCCCTGTGATTGATGCAGATCTAAAACTGATGCACCGAATGGCGCGTATAGTCGCCAAGTCGCTTCCTGAAGCACGTCGTTTAAAACCGGTTGAGGTGGTCAAAGAGTACGAGAAAACGCTACTCGATGAACTCGATCTAAGACGTGAAGCGGCTAACGCAATTCAGCTGCGTCGTAATTTTGAAGGCAGTGAAGAGCTGTATGTTCCGGAGGTACTACCGGATCTGAGCAGTGAAACCTTGATGGTCTCTGAACGCATCTACGGTATCCAAGTATCGGATATCCCAATGCTAGAAGCCAACGGCACCAACATGAAGTTGTTGGCAGAGCGTGGTGTTTCGGTGTTCTTTACCCAAGTGTTTCGTGACAGCTTCTTCCATGCTGACATGCATCCGGGCAACGTATTCGTAAACCCAGAGAACCCAGACAATCCACAATGGATCGGTCTTGATTGCGGCATTGTTGGCACGCTAAATGGCGAAGATAAGCGCTACTTGGCTGAGAACTTACTGGCTTTCTTCAACCGCGACTATCGCAAAGTGGCTGAGCTGCACGTCGATTCGGGTTGGGTGCCACGCGACACCAATGTTGATGATTTTGAGTTTGCGATTCGCATGGTGTGTGAGCCGATTTTCGCTAAACCGTTGGGCGAGATCTCGTTTGGCCATGTATTGCTAAACTTATTTAATACAGCAAGGCGTTTTGATATGGAGGTTCAGCCACAGCTGGTCCTGCTACAGAAGACCTTGTTGTACATTGAAGGATTAGGGCGTCAGCTCTACCCGCAGCTGGATTTGTGGGAGACGGCGAAGCCTTTCCTAGAAACTTGGATGATGAACCAAGTGGGTCCACAGGCAGTGATTAACGCTGTTAAAGACCGAGCGCCTTTCTGGGCAGAGAAACTGCCGGAATTGCCTGAGCTACTCTACGACAGCTTGCGCCAAGGTAAAGCGATGAACCATCGAATGGACCAGCTTTATCAAGGTTATAGAGAAAGTAAGCGTCAGCAAGCGACAGGTAAATTTTTGTTTGGCGTTGGAGCAACTTTAGTCGTATGCTCCGCAATATTAGTTTCAAGCCCTTACGAGCAGCTATCTATGGGCTGTGGCATCGCAGGTGTCACATTTTGGCTGCTAAGTTGGCGAGCTTACCGCCGTTAAGCGGTAGACTTCCTTAATAATTTTTTTGTAGACAGACCCGAGGACAATGACAATGGGTGGAATCAGTATTTGGCAACTTCTAATCATTGCTGTAATCGTAATCTTGCTGTTTGGAACGAAGAAACTACGCGGTATGGGTGGTGACCTAGGTTCAGCAGTAAAAGGCTTCAAGAAAGCAATGAATGATGAAGAGCCTGCAAAGAAAGATGCAGACTTTGAACAAAAAAACATTGAACAGCAGAAGACTGACGCAACTGCTGAAACTAAGAAAGACAAAGAGCAGGCGTAAGTCGTGTTTGATATCGGTTTTTGGGAACTGGTATTAATATCTGTCGTCGGGTTAGTTGTTTTAGGACCTGAGCGTTTGCCTGTGGCAATTCGTAGTGTCTCCAAGTTTATTGGATCGGCGAAGAGCATGGCGAACAGTGTGAAAGATGAGCTTTCACACGAACTTAAGGTGCAAGAACTGCAAGAAAACCTGCGTAAGGCTGAGCAAATGGGGATGGAAGATCTCTCCCCTGAGCTGAAAAAGTCGGTGGATGAATTGAAGCAGGCAGCTGCTGAAGTTCAACGTCCATACGCTAAGCCTGAGTCTGATAAGCCAAGTGAGGCTCAAACGAGTCACACTGAGACTGCGGATCATGAATCACTTCAGATCAACAGTGAGGCATCAGCTACGCCAGATAAAAAAGCCGAATAGTCTCGCAAGGAGGAGTCGCGAAGTACTTGAACTGATAAGTATACGTGCGGCTCCTTTTCGATCGTCCTTATTAAGAGGTTTGACATGTCTTCGACTGAGCAGACACAGCCTTTAATCAGTCACTTACTAGAGCTTCGTAATCGCCTATTGCGTGCCATTGTTGCCGTATTGGTGGTGTTTCTAGGGCTGATTTATTTTGCCAATGACATCTATGAGTTTGTCTCGGCTCCTTTGGTAGAGCGTCTACCTGAAGGGGCTACTATGATCGCAACCGATGTTGCTTCGCCGTTCTTTACGCCATTGAAGCTAACGCTTGTTGCCTCTATTTTTGTCGCCGTTCCATTTATCTTGTATCAGGTTTGGGCCTTTGTTGCGCCGGGCTTGTATAAGCATGAGAAGCGACTGATCATGCCGCTAATGGCATCGAGCTCACTGCTGTTCTACTGCGGTGTTGCCTTTGCGTACTTTGTGGTATTTCCGTTGGTGTTTACCTTCTTCACCACTATCTCTTTGGGGCAGGTCGAGTTCGCAACGGATATCTCTAGCTATCTAGATTTCGTACTGGCGTTATTCTTAGCCTTTGGTATCGCTTTTGAGGTACCTGTAGCGATCATTCTTTTGTGTTGGACTGGAGCAACGAATCCAAAATCTCTTTCAGAGAAACGTCCATACATTGTGGTTGGCGCGTTTGTTATCGGTATGATGCTGACACCACCAGATATGATTTCTCAGACTCTACTAGCGATTCCGATGTGTATTCTGTTCGAAGTGGGCTTATTCTTTGCTCGTTTCTATGTACGCAAAGATGAAGAAGACGAAATAGAGTCGTGAGCTTTTTACGCAATTAGTGTTTAAAGACTCAATTGTCGAATCTTTAAACAAAAAAAGCGGCCGTCGGGCCGCTTTTTTTGTTTTATTTTTATCGAATTTTTAGCTGGTAGCCACATTTCTGACAGACGTAAATCTCTTTAATACCAATAAGTTTATGCCAAAAGGTTCGATGTTGACGTTGTAAGATTTGTGCATGTTCACACATAATCAACCACCTCCATATGCAGACGGGTGATATTAGATCGATTGAGCTGCTAACTCAAATAGAAATTGTAACTTTATATCATTTTTTAACAGTATGTTAGGCTATAATTTAAACAGCTGTTTGGCATTCTTTGTTGTGATCGCATCGACTTCTTCGAGTGTAATACCTCGCAAATCGGCAATTCGTTTTGCGACAAGTTCTGTATAAGCTGGCTCATTGCGCTTGCCGCGGTTTGGCGTTGGTGCTAGGTAAGGGCAATCTGTTTCTAGGATCACTAGATCCATATCTAGGTGCGGAATCACTTTGTCCATCCCCGAGTTTTTGAATGTCGAAACGCCACCCAAACCTAGGTGGAAACCGAGCGCATTGATCGCCTGAGCTTCTTCTAAACTGCTACCAAAGCAGTGGAACACGCCACGAAGGCTGCCATCTTGCTGTTGCTTTAACAGGGCCAAGGTCTCTTCAATTGAATCTCGGGTGTGGATAACAACTGGTAGGTCGAGCTCTTTGGCCCACTGGAGCTGAGTCACAAACGCGTACTCTTGCTCTGCTTTGTAGGTCTTATCCCAATAAAGGTCGATGCCAATTTCACCCACGGCGATAAAGTTATGTTTGTCGAACCAAGCGCGGATAGTCTTCAGTGTTTCTTCAATATTTCCATCAACATAGCAAGGGTGAAGTCCCATCATTGAACGGCAAACCTCTGGGAATTGACGTTCTGTTGCGAGCATAGGTTCAATGGAGTCAAGGTCGATATTAGGCAGTAAAATACGATCAATGCCTTGGGCTAGCGCACGTTGGACTACTTGCTCGCGGTCGTTATCAAATTCACTAGCGTAGATATGGGCATGAGTATCGATCATGGTTGTGTCCTGAAAAGCTGAAGAAACGAGTTGCCAAGAGTATACGGCAGTGTGAGGAGAAGGTCATTTTTTGCCATTTATCCCGGTTTTTACGGGGGATTTAGGTTTTACTGCTAGCGTCTTTAGCTAGCGGTGATATGCTTTTGCCAACTATTTTGCACTTTTTATAATCTAGGTAGTTGTTTACCTAGGCTAGGCAAGGAGAATCACGTGTCTGTATCTATTCAAGGTCAGTTCCCAGGTCGTCGTATGCGTCGTATGCGTAAACACGACTTCAGCCGCCGCTTAATGGCAGAAAACCAGTTATCAGTTAATGACTTAATCTACCCAATGTTCATTCTTATGGGTAAGGACCGTCGTGAAACGGTTGAGTCTATGCCGGGCATTGAGCGCCTTTCAATTGACTTGATGTTGGAAGAAGCAGAATACCTTTCTCAACTTGGGGTGCCTGCGATTGCACTGTTCCCTGTTGTTAACCAAGACGCGAAAAGTCTATGTGCAGCAGAAGCGCACAACTCAGAAGGTTTGGTTCAGCGTGCTGTACGCGCATTGAAAGAGCATGTGCCAAACATTGGTGTGATTACCGATGTAGCACTAGACCCGTTCACGACTCATGGCCAAGACGGCATCATCGATGAAGATGGCTATGTGATGAACGACGAAACGACCGAGGTTTTGATCAAGCAAGCTCTGTCACACGCAGAAGCGGGTGCTGATGTTGTCGCACCATCAGATATGATGGACGGTCGTATCGGTAAGATCCGTGCAGCTTTAGAAGAAGCGGGTCACATTCATACTCAAATCATGGCGTATTCAGCTAAGTATGCATCGTGCTACTACGGCCCATTCCGTGATGCCGTCGGCAGTGCATCTAACCTGAAAGGTGGTGATAAGAAAAACTACCAGATGGATCCGGCTAACAGTGATGAAGCGATTCACGAAGTGGCTATGGACCTGAACGAAGGTGCAGATATGGTGATGGTGAAACCAGGCATGCCTTATCTAGACATTGTTCGTCGTGTGAAGCATGAACTGCAAGCACCAACATTTGCATATCAAGTGTCTGGTGAGTACGCGATGCACAAAGCTGCGATTCAAAATGGTTGGCTGAAAGAGCGCGAAACAGTACTAGAATCTCTATTGTGCTTTAAGCGCGCTGGTGCTGATGGCATCCTAACTTACTTCGCTAAAGATGTGGCTGAGTGGCTAGCAGAAGACGATGCTCAAGCAGCACAGTTTCTAAGAAACAAATAGTCGTCGAGACAAATCTTAAAAGGCCAGCCATCACGCTGGCCTTTATTCGTTTTTAGGAGATTTAAAATGACCGTTGTGGTTCGTGAGGGGACACTGGAAGAGTGCGTGGCTGTTGTGGAACAGATCGATGAGTTCAGCCACAAAGAGAGTGTTGAATCTCTTTCAGCGCGCTTACAAGACAAAAAACAGTTGGTACTCGTTGCCGAAGAGGATGGGCAGCTGCTCGGCTTTAAAATTGGTTATCAGTTAGATGAGCAAACTTTTTATAGCTGGTTTGGCGGAGTCTCTCCTTTGGCTCGAAACAAAGGTGTCGCGCAGCTTCAATTAGATGTTCAGGAGCAATGGGTACGAGATCAGGGCTATAAACAGCTAAAAGTGAAGTCTAGGAACCAATTTTCTTCGATGTTGAGATTGCTTTTGAGAAATGGCTACATGATAGAAAATTTCGAACAAAAAGAAGACATTAAAGAGAATAGACTGCACTTTGTGAAGCAGATGTGAGATGAAGGTTTGATGACAATTACAATTAAATGAGATTTATTATCATTTAATTGTTGACTATCAAATGAGAATCATTATTATTAACTGCGTCTTAGGGAATGAGGAAATGTTCACAAGGATGTTTAGTAACTAAGCGCTCCGCTGAGTTACCAACAGAATTCTCGCGAACTTAAACTAAGTTCTTTTTGACACGACATTGCTCACATTGCTTCCAGTGTAATTTATAGCTTTTTGGTTAAGCTGTGGTATTCAATTGAATAGCTTCACCGCTTTTTGCTAGGCGACATCCTCGGGTGTCGCTTTTTTTCTATCTCAATTTCAACAAGATGCATATATAGCACCATAAAGGTGCATGCATAAATCCTCATCAATATTCTTTTCCACAATGCAAGATCGAAAAAAGATCGTTGATCATATGTTCGATCTCTATTTTTATTTATTATTTTCAATGGCTTATGGTGTATTTTTGTTTCATTTTGCCAACTTCTCAACAGGGTGGATAAATAATATAAACAGAGTTATCCACAGATGGGGAGTCTTGTGGAACAAAAAATAACAAGATTCTGTTTATAACAAACACAACCCATTCTACGGATACAGATCGACAACGTGGAATCCCGTCACTATACGTGGCATTCTTACCTCATCATTTCTGTACTTATTACTGGATACACAAACATTATGGCTCGTATTCCTGATAATCCATTGATTCTGATTGATGGCTCTTCTTACTTATATCGCGCGTTCCATGCTTACCCGGGCACCATGAGTAATGGTGATATTCCTACCAATGCCATCTATGGTGTGGTGAACATGCTGCGCAGCATGATGCGTCAATTTGCCTCCGATCGTATTGCCGTTATTTTCGATGCAAAAGGCAAAACGTTCCGTGATGATATGTATCCAGAATATAAGGCGAATCGTCCTCCAATGCCGGATGATCTGCGTTGCCAAATTGAGCCTCTACACAATGTGATTCGTGCAATGGGTCTGCCATTGATCTCGATCCCAGGCGTGGAAGCGGATGATGTTATCGGTACGCTTGCGTCACAGGCGTCAAAAGCGGGTATGCCTGTGCTGATCAGTACTGGTGATAAAGATATGGCTCAGCTGGTTGATGATAACGTTACGTTGATCAATACCATGACGAATGTTGTGATGGATCGTGAAGGTGTTATTGAGAAGTTTGGTATTCCACCTGAGCTGATCATCGATTACTTGGCACTGATGGGCGATAAAGTGGATAACATCCCTGGTGTACCGGGTGTCGGTGATAAAACGGCGACTGCACTACTTCAGGGCATCGGTAGTATCGAAAAGCTGTACCAAAACCTAGACGATATTGCAGCGCTTGGATTCCGTGGCTCGAAAACCATGGCTAAAAAGCTGGTTGATAACGAAGAGAATGCCAAACTTTCTTATGAACTAGCGACCATCAAGCTGGATGTCGAACTAGAAGAGACACCTGAGTCCTTAGTTAAAGCAACACCAAACACAGACGAGCTGATCAAGCTTTACGGCCAGTTAGTCTTCAAATCATGGCTCAATGAGCTGCTAGAAGGCGGCACAGGTGTGGTTGAAGCCGATGAAAATTCTGGCGCAGCGGATGCTACGCGCTCTGCGGCTGCATCGACATCATCAAGCGTTGAGATGGACACTTCTGCAGTGACCATTGATCGCAGTAAGTACGAAACGATTCTGAATGAAGAAGACTTCAACGCGTGGCTAGAAAAGCTAAAAGCAGCGGAAGTGTTTGCCTTTGATACAGAGACTGACAGCCTTGACTACATGGTAGCGAACCTAGTCGGTTTATCATTCGCGACAGAAGAGGGTGTTGCCGCTTACGTACCTGTGGCACATGACTACCTAGACGCGCCAGCACAGCTGGATCGTGATTGGGTACTCGAGCAGCTGAAACCGATTTTAGAAGACGATAGTCAAGCCAAAGTCGGTCAGAACCTTAAGTACGATGCGTCTGTGCTTGCGCGCTACGGCATTGAGATGAAGGGCATTAAGCATGACACCATGCTAGCGTCTTACGTTTTCAACAGCGTAGGTGGTAAGCACGACATGGATAGCCTTGCGCTGCGTTTCCTACAACACAGCTGCATCTCATTCGAGCAGATCGCGGGCAAGGGCAAGAAGCAACTGACGTTCAACCAGATCGAACTGGGTGAGGCGTCTCCATACGCTGCTGAAGATGCGGATGTAACCTTGCGTCTGCATAACCGTTTGATGCAAAACATTGAGCAAGATGAAAAGCTAAAAGCGATTTACGAAGAGATTGAAGTGCCATTGGTTCCTGTGATTTCTCGCATTGAACGCACCGGTGTCTTTGTCGATGACATGCTGCTAGGCGCACAGTCGCAAGAAATTGCTGCACGCCTTGATGAGCTTGAGCAGAAGGCTTACGAAATTGCTGAGCAAGAGTTCAACATGAACTCACCAAAACAGCTGCAAGCAATCTTATTCGAGAAGATGGGTCTGCCAGTGGTGAAGAAGACGCCATCTGGCGCGCCATCAACTAATGAAGAAGTGCTTCAAGAGCTAGCTCTGGACTACCCACTGCCGAAGCTGATTCTGGAATACCGTGGCTTAGCTAAACTGAAGTCGACTTACACAGACAAGCTGCCGAAGATGATTAATGCAGAGACAGGTCGAGTACACACTTCTTACCACCAAGCGGTAACGGCGACAGGTCGTCTATCTTCGACAGATCCAAACCTACAGAACATTCCAATTCGTAACGAAGAAGGTCGTCGTATTCGTCAGGCATTTGTAGCGCCTCACGGTTGGAAGATTCTTGCTGTCGATTACTCTCAGATTGAACTGCGTATCATGGCGCATCTATCTGGCGATAAAGCGCTACTTGAAGCCTTCCAACAAGGTAAAGATATCCACGCAGCAACGGCAGCTGAGATCATCGGCGTGAGCATTGATGATGTGACGTCAGAGCAGCGTCGTCGCGCGAAAGCGGTTAACTTTGGTCTTATCTACGGTATGAGTGCCTTTGGCCTTGCGAAGCAGCTAGGTATTCCTCGTGGCGAAGCACAGCACTACATGGACACTTACTTTGAGCGTTACCCTGGCGTAATGCAGTACATGGAAGACACCCGCAGTGCGGCTTCCGAGCAGGGCTTTGTTGAGACGATTTACGGTCGTCGTCTACATCTACCAGAAATTAAGTCTCGTAACGGTATGCGTCGTAAGGCTGCGGAGCGTGCAGCGATCAACGCACCAATGCAAGGCACTGCGGCAGATATCATCAAGAAAGCGATGCTATTGGTGGACGAGTGGATTCAAGCTGAAGGCGCGGGTCGCGTGAAGCTACTGATGCAAGTACACGATGAACTGGTGTTTGAAGTAGAAGAGTCAGCATTAGCTGAAATTGAAAGTAAAGTACAAGAATTGATGGAATCAGCCGCTGAGCTAGATGTCCCACTGGTTGCGGAAGCTGGCCATGGTGACAACTGGGATCAGGCCCACTAATCACTTTTTAACCTTATTTGCGAAATTAGTATGAGCCAGTGCACAAACACTGGCTTTTTTTTGTCATGAATAAAGCTAGCTACTTCAAGCGTTCGAAGTGTTTTAATAAAACATTCATGAAAAAAAACTACAAAAATTGTTTTCATTTCTGAGCAATTGTTGTACATTAAATCTCGTAGGGTACAGAGGTAAGATGTTCTATCTTTCAGACCTTTTGTTTCACGTTATTGGATTAGGCTGATTCAGCCGCCCCAGTCAGTATTTGACTGGGGCGTTTTTTCTTGCGCGGAAGAAAATTTTTCATCTCCACTTTTTTCGTCGATATTTCGTGTCCTAACTCACCTTTCGCTTGTCTATCAGCTCCAAAACAGTCTCATCGACAAATACGCTATGATTTGATGTTTGTGGAATAAAGCGATCAAAATGTAACTTTTCATCAAAGCCATTTAGCCTTGTTTTATCTGGGAAAATAACCTTGTTAAGTCTGGGGTGTGCAGCGATTTCGTGATTGTTGCTGCTTTATTTGTTCTGCTCTTCAGTCGTTAACTCTTCCTTAGCATCGCTTTTCTGATCAATGGCTTCCATTAAGTACTGTTGTTTGTCGGTGCTGTATTTCAACGCTTCTGCAGTGATCTGGATGGATTGCGCCATCGCCGAGATATTGCTGGTGGCTTGGACGAGGGTGTGCTGCATAGGTTTCAGAATCAGTAGATAGATAGCAATCAAAGCCAAGATGATGACGCCAACGATAGCGATTAAGGCAATCAAGATTTTGCTTTGGATATCGTCAAGTAGGGTTTGGCTGGTCTGCTGGAAGGTCTTTCGTGAGTGTTCAAACACTTCGGGAAGGTGATTGAGTGATTGAGTTGTGGATGCGCTCAATTGGTTAATGCTGGCGATCGTTTCATTGAGCGCCTGTTGTTGGTCTTCACTGAGATTTGGGTTATTGACGATGGACTGCAGTGACTCTGAAATGACTTGTAGCGACTGGCTGGCTTCTTTTGCGTATTTCTCCATACCATCGAGGTCGAGTGTCATGTCGACATTCATTAGAGCTGGCGGCGGAGCCTGGGTCTCTTCAGCATGTAACGATAGTGGCATTAACAACAACGGTATCTGCAAACTGACAAGGGCCAAAAATCGCAGTGGTGTCCATTTTTTTAACATGAGCCTTCCTTTACCACTATTAAGTTAGATAACAGCGATCTAACCATTGTTATCATCTATTTATTCTATTTCTGACTTTTAGTATGGCTCACTTCAGAGCGCTAACCGATTAAAATTAGGTAAAAAAATACCCCGCTTATATAAGAAGGGTAAGTCTTTTATTCATCAAAGCTAACGAATGTGTCTATTTTAAGCTTCGTCGTTACGCTCTTCTTCTGCAAGCTCATCGATCATTTGCTCAGCAAGCGCAGGTGCGAACCATTCGTCCATCTTGTTGCGTAGTTGGTCAACGCCGATGCCTTTTAGCGAAGAGAACACGTCAACAGCAACATCACCACCGAAAGATTGTGCATCTTTACGAATCTTAAGTAGTTGTGCCTTGCGTGCGCCTTGTTTTAGCTTGTCGGCCTTAGTTAGCAGAACTTGTACTGGAATGCGGCTATCGATAGCCCAGTAGATCATCTGTTGGTCAAGGTCCTTCATTGGGTGGCGGATATCCATCAATACCACCAAACCTTTTAACGATTCACGCTTTTGAAGGTATTCACCCAGTGACTTCTGCCACTTTTTCTTCATTTCTAGTGGTACTTGTGCGAAGCCGTACCCCGGTAAATCGACGATATGACAACCGTCAGTCACCTTGAACAGGTTGATCAGTTGAGTACGACCTGGGGTCTTACTGGTTTTCGCTAGACTTTTTTGGTTTGTCACGCGATTTAGTGCGCTAGATTTACCAGCATTGGAGCGTCCTGCGAACGCAATTTCGATCCCTTCGTCTTCTGGTAAGTGACGAATATCAGGTGCACTGGTAATGAAATGCGTGTTTTGATAATGAATTTTTACGCTCACTGTTAACTCCATCTCGACTTTGTGTAGTCGATTGATTACTTTTTTGTGAATTTGTGTAAAATAACCGTGCTCGGCATAAGGTCGCCTATTGTACCATGAGTGGCAACATAGAGTGGTACTGGAAGCTTGATAATTATAATGGAATGTCATGAAGAAATTAGCGCTAATTTTGAGTCTATTAGCCAGCTGCTCAGTATGGGCTCAAGGTAGTATTGAAGCTGGTAAAGCCAAATCACAAACATGTGTTGCCTGCCACGGTGCTGACGGCAACAGTCTGATCACACAGTACCCTAAACTGGCTGGTCAACATGAGAAATACCTTGAGAAGCAGTTAAAAGATCTCAAGTTAGGTATGACTAGTGGTGGTAAACAAGGTCGTAATGAACCTGTAATGGGTGCAATGGCGATGCCTCTGTCTGAACAAGACATGGCTGACCTAGCTGCATATTACGCATCTCTGCCTATCTCTAACAACTCTACGCCAGAAAACGTAGTAGAAGAGGGTAAGGTTCTATACACAGCGGGTGACGCTGAACGTGGCGTAACGGCGTGTATTGCTTGTCACGGCCCTCGTGGTAACGGTACAGAGCTATCTGGTTTCCCTAAGATTTCTGGTCAGCATGCAGAATACATCAAGGCACAGCTTGAGAAATTCCGCGATGGTAGCCGTAACAACGACATGAACGCGATGATGCGCGATGTAGCTAAAAAGCTAACAGACGCAGATATTGAAACCTTATCGAAGTACGTTGGTGGTCTACACTAATTTGTCGGTTTCTCGCTCTTAAGTAAGAGCAAAGAAATGTACGTTCGAGCAAGATTTAGGATGCGCCCTGGCCATGATTGGCTGGGGCGTTGTCTTTTATATAGCCTTACATTATGTGTGGTGTGATCAAATTGGCATTCTTTATGAGTGTTCAAGAGCTGTACAAAAAGTGTGAAGTTGCGCTCTTGTCGTTTTTTGATAAGTGAGTAGAGTATGCGCCATCAGCTTGGAGCTGAAATCGATATGGATGATCGTCTAGTCTAACGGTATAGACAGAAAAGGATCAGGCTAGGATAGCCCAGCGACAAGGTGTTAGAAACGGATAGCCAAAATTCATCAGGGTGATGAACAAAAAACAAATTTGGCAAGGAAAGCACCAATAACAAATGGAGATTTGTGTACCAAGTTGAGTATGCAAATTTTGGCCAATATAGGCAGATTTAGAGAGCGATAGGTTTTCCTATCGCTTTTTTTATTGATTTGATGAAAAAACACCCAATATCTCTCCACTCTAAACGCACTTTCTGGTATGTTTCGCATCCCTGTTTAAGGATGTGCTATGTATACTTGTCCCTTATGCCATCATCACGATGTGCATCACTACTTTGAAGATAAACGCAGAGAGTATCTGCAGTGTCAGCAATGTGAGTTGGTATTTGTAAAACCT
Organism: Vibrio fortis; assembly: GCF_000695685.1. GTDB lineage: Bacteria > Pseudomonadota > Gammaproteobacteria > Enterobacterales > Vibrionaceae > Vibrio > Vibrio fortis_A. The sequence goes on from NZ_JFFR01000018.1 coordinate 67,226, forward strand.
AACCAAAGGTTAGAAGCAAGCGAAGAGAAAGCACACTACGATCTGCATGAGAATGATCCCAGTGATGCTGGCTATCGTAAGTTCTTGTCGCGCATTGCCGACCCATTAACAGACAGAATTTCATCTAACTCACACGGGTTAGATTTTGGTTGTGGCCCAGGCCCTACGCTATCTATCATGTTAGAAGAAGCTGGACACACCATGGAGTTGTACGACATCTACTATCATCCAGAGCGCGCCGTTCTCGATAAGACGTATGACTTTATGACTGCCACCGAGGTGATTGAACATCTTTATGAACCCGATAAGGTGTGGCAGCAATGGTTGAATTTAGTTAAGCCAGAGGGCTGGATTGGTCTTATGACCAAGCTAGTAATTGACGTGGACGCGTTTGCTGGTTGGCACTATAAGAATGATCCGACGCATGTGGTCTTTTTTAGCCGCCAAACATTCCAGTTTTTGGCTGAGCGGGATAAGCTCGAACTCGAATTTGTTGGAAATGATGTAATTTTACTGAGGAAGACCCAGTAATGAGCCGTAGCAAAAAATCAAGAAAGCCAGGAGCTTACGGTGCTCCTGAAGTGATCGTAACTCGCAACCGTAGCGAATCGGATGTTGAGGGACGTGAGCGTAAGCGCCTGAAGAAACGTAAAGGTTTAAAATCAGGTAGCCGTCACTCAGACGGTGGCGAAGCGAAACAGCGTAAAGCTGCACAAAACCGCGACCCACGTCTAGGCAGCAAGAAAAAGATTCCATTGGTGATCGAACCGGTTAAGAAGCCGACCAAACAAGAGCGTAAGTTGTCGTTTGAACAAGAGCTAGAAATGCTTGAGAACGATGCACAACTGAACACCTTGCTTGACCGTCTAGAAGCGGGCGAAAACTTGGGTGCAGGTCTACAGAAACTGGTAGACGAGAAGCTGGATCGTATTGAGTTCCTAATGGATCGCCTAGGACTACTTGAGCCAGAAGAGGAAGAGGTGTTTGATGACCTTCCTGAGTCTGTATCTAAGAAAGCCTCTTCAGATGAAGACCTACTGTCGCAGTTTGAAGACATCGATCTCGATAACTTTAAAGGCTAAGAACCTATGAATGTAACCTTATTAGCAATTGCTGGCGGAATTATCGTTCTCGGCTTGGGCTGTTACGCAGGTTACCTTCTACTTCAAGTGAAGAAGCAGACGGAGTTGCAAAAGCAGCATAAAGCTCTAGCCATCGAGAAGCGTAACGCGAACATCTTCGACAACGTGAACACCTTATGCCTTGCCGGCATTCAAGGTCAGTGTGATTTGTCAGAGATTAGTATCCGCGTGTACAACATCATGGACTTTGTTCAGGGCGATGAACGTGTCGATTTCGACGCCGAATACCCTGCGACCTCTGAGTTGTATCATGTGGTTAAGGACATGGCGCGTGGTGAAGATCGACAAAATCTTCCGAAGCGAGAGCGTATGAAGCAGAACCTGGCTCGACAAAAAGCCGAGTCACGCTTGAACGAATCCATCATTGAAGAGTTGAAGCAGTTACAGAAGAAAGTAAAACCGCTTAATAACCAAATCAACATTCAGATGATCTAATAAAAAGGGCTTATGTGGTGTGGTGTCACATCAAATAAGCCCTCTTACCTTTGTGTTATCTTACATCCCCTAAGTCGGTTAGTGATCAAGCTATCAATTTTGAGCATTGGTGTTCAAAAAGCGATTAGCGGTCAAACGTCCTTACAAGTCGTGTGGCAAAATAACCCGTCTATATTTTAATGTATGTAAAATGATTTGAGAGTACATCAGTATTCGCGGATCTAAATTGGAAATACCATCATGTCGAGCAAGCCAGCAGTAACGAGCCAGCAAATCGTTTGGGATCAAGCCATCTTAGACAAGTACAACTATTCTGGTCCGCGTTACACCTCTTATCCAACTGCATTGGAGTTCCATGAAGCTTTCACGGTCTCTGATTATGACATGGCGTGTACTCAGTACCCTGAGCGCCCGCTTTCTCTTTACGTACATATCCCGTTCTGTCACAAGCTTTGTTACTACTGTGGTTGTAACAAGGTGATTACTCGTCACTCACATAAGGCTGATGAGTATTTGGATGTCATTGAACATGAGATCCGCCAACGCGCTGCACTACTGCAAGGGCGTGAAGTGACACAGCTGCACTTTGGTGGTGGTACACCAACCTTCTTGAGCAAAGCACAAATCACTCGCTTGATGATGATTCTGCGCGATGAGTTCAACTTTACTCAAGATGCTGAGATCAGTATTGAAGTTGACCCGCGTGAGATTGAGCTAGATATGCTTGACCACCTGCGCAGTGAAGGCTTTAACCGTCTGAGTATTGGTGTTCAGGACTTCAACAAAGAAGTACAGAAGCTGGTTAACCGTGAGCAAGATGAAGAGTTCATTATTGCTATGGTGCAGCGTGCCAAAGACCTTGGTTTCCGCTCAACTAACCTGGACCTTATCTACGGCCTACCAAAGCAGACTCAAGCGCTATTTGCTGAAACATTGAAGCAAGTGCTCGAGATGAAGCCGGGTCGTTTATCGGTATTTAACTACGCTCACATGCCTCAACTGTTTGCGGCTCAGCGCAAGATTAAAGACGAAGATCTACCAAAAGCAGAAGAGAAGATGGCGATTCTGCAAGATACTATCGCGACGCTAACAGGTGCAGGTTACCAGTTCATCGGTATGGACCACTTTGCTCTGCCTGAAGATGAGCTAGCGGTAGCTCAGCGTGAGGGTATCCTTCACCGTAACTTCCAAGGCTACACAACACAAGGTGAGTGTGACCTGATTGGCTTTGGTGTATCGGCTATCTCTATGGTGGGCGACGCTTACGCTCAGAACCAGAAAGAGTTGAAGAAGTATTACGCTCAAGTGAACGAACTGCGTCATGCTCTATGGAAGGGTGTGGCTCTGGATAACGACGACCTATTGCGTCGCGAAGTGATTAAACAGCTGATCTGTAACTTTAAACTGGATAAGACCCAGATTGAGTCTGAATTCTCAGTGAACTTTAATCGCTACTTCAAAGAAGATTTAGAGCTACTACAAACCTTCATTAACGATGAGTTGGTTGAAGTGGATGACAAAGAGATCCGTGTGACCCTGCGTGGTCGACTACTGATTCGTAACATCTGTATGTGTTTCGATAAGTACTTACGTGCCAAAGCGCGTCAGCAGCAGTTCTCTCGCGTTATCTAAGAGAACTCTGCTTTTCTAATATCTGTTTTCCTAATAAAAAATGCCAGCATTGCGATGCTGGCATTTTTTTATTCTATCACGAGCAATATGGCTGCTAATTCAGCTGATGTGGCCACTCATCGAATGGCAACGGGCGACTGTAAAGGAAGCCTTGTGCTTGTGGGCATTTCAGCTGCTTAAGCAAATCAGCCTGCTGTTGGGTTTCAACGCCTTCAGCCACCAAGTTCACCTTAAAGCCGCGAGTAATATTCACAATCGCAGCCACGATTGAACTATCAAGGTTCTCTTTCTCTAGCTTATTGACGAAGCTGCGATCGATCTTCAAACAATCAAATGGCAGCTTTTGCAGGTAGGCTAGCGAAGAGTAGCCGGTACCAAAGTCATCAATCGCAATTGAGATCCCCAGAGCCTTAAGGGCCAACATATTCTCAATGATGGTTGGGTCGTTATCGACGATGTGCGACTCGGTGATCTCCAAGGTGAGATTACGAGCAGGGAGCTTAGTATTGCGCAGCGTGGTTTTAACCTGATCAACAAAGCCTGCTTGGCTCAGTTGATCAACGGCTAAGTTAACGTGGATTGAGAAATCAGGTGCCCACATGCCGGTTTCAATCGCGATCGCGGTATCACGACAGGATTTGTGCAGAATCTGTTGGCCGATATCACTGATAAGTCCGGTCTCTTCCGCTAATGGGATAAACTCCAACGGTGCGATGACACCTTGCTCCGTTACCCAACGAGCCAGTGCTTCTGCACCAATGGTTGTGCCTGTCTCTAGGTCGATGATTGGTTGGTAGAAGGGTTCAAACTGCTTCTTCTCAATTGCTTTATTGATACGAGCCAACATCTTTGTACGATGTCTTGAGGCATTAGCCATTTCAGGGCTATAGATGCTAAAGCGCGCCTTGTCCTGTTTTGCGTTACTCAAGGCGATACTGCTATTACGCAGCCACAGAGTCATATCACTGTCTTCGCACTGCTGAACAATACCAATCGAAATGTTGACCACCACATTTTCTGATTCCATACAGAAAGGGGAAGCGAATGTCTGCAGCAGTCGGTTCGCTAATAGGCTCACTGCCTCTTGGCCTGTCACGTCCGATGCGTAGATTGCGAATTCATCACCACCAGTACGAGCCAGTAGGTAGTGCTCTGGCAAGATACCTCGCAGGCGAGCAGCAGCAATGATCAGCAGTTGGTCACCATTGTAGTGTCCAAGGCTGTCGTTGATGTCGCGGAAGCGATCAATACCCACCAGATACAGGGTGCCAGTATTGGCGATGTTGAGCTTTTTCGCAGCATCCACTATACCTTCACGGCTATACAACTTAGTTAGTGAGTCATAGGTAAGCTGGGTTTGTAGCGCATTGAATGAGGACTTGAGATTGTTGGTCATCTCATTGAACGCCTCAACCAACATACTGGTTTCGTAGATGTTGCCCGGTCGCGGCATGGTACTTTCCCAATCGCCTCTCGCGAGTTGCTTGGCTGCATCCGCGGTTGAGGTGATTGGTCGGGTAACGCGATTAAATGCGAGTAGCCCCAAAGTGATACCAACAAAGCTCAGCAGTAAACCTAGAAGCCAACTATTACGTTGATTCTCTGGCAGCTTACCCAGTAGGTCGGTTTTAGGAATCGACATACCAATGAACCATGTAATACCGTGTTCATCAGAATAAGGGGTGATCTGGTTGTAGAAGCGCTCGCCGTCGAGATCGAAACTAAAACGGTGTACTTGCTGATCATCAGTTAGGTGGAATTGGTCGACGTGGGAGGCACTTTCGCGAATGATTGGGTTCGGGCTCTCCGATGCCAGCAGTCTTTCACCACGATCGGAGTGACGGGTATTACCCCAAGAGACCACGCTGCCACCATCAGAGTGCGCCACCATACGCTGCTCTTTGTCCATGATGTAAACAGAGGCGTTAGTCTTGTCTTTTAGCTGTTTTAGAAAGGCATTGAAGGTGTCGATCTTAATGTCGCTAACGATGACCGCTTTAAACTCACCTTGGTCGTAAATCGGTGCAAGGGCAGAGAGCGTAATCTCCTGCCTTTCATCAGCATTGGTGTAAATCGTTGACCACGCAGGCTTGGTTTGGTGCGCAACAGGTGTGTACCAAGGACGAACACGTGGGTCGTAATTCGAGATAACCGAGCGAATATCGTCACTGATTTTACCGCCACGATAGATGACCAGCTGATTCTGAGTACGGTCATCTTGAACCATCAGCGTATAGCCGTTATTGGCCTCTTTACGAAAGCCAACGTAATTGCTGTCTTCAGAACCAAAGCCGATCACATCCAGTTGTTCGATGGTCGAGAAATGCCCAGAGAAGCTCTGCAGAATGTAGTCTTGAACTTCACGCAGGTTACCTGGGTGGTAGAGTTGGTGATATCCAATATTATGACTTAGAGACAGGTTTGCGTGAAAGGGCTTCTCTAGGAATTCAGCTAGGCTCTTGTGAACATTCTCTGTCAGTGACGTTAATTGACGCGCACTGACATCACGAACCATTTCCTCATAACTGCTCTTCTGAGTAAAAACCATTACACCGATGGTGAAGAGAAAAATCATCACGAACGGCAAAACCACTGCGGTTCTGAGTGTAATTTGGGTTTTTATGGACATCGACGACTAAAACTTTTGTATGTTGTACTGTAATTGTACCGACTCCATCCCAGTCAAGCGACACTTTTTTGATTAAAAAGTAACTGCAATTTTGAGCATATCTAAGCTAGTACAACTCTTTTAGCTTCCTAGTTAGGGTATTTCGTCCCCAACCGAGCACTTTCGCAGCATCTTGTTTGTGACCATTAGTATGGTTCAAAGCCGCTTCAAGTAGTATACGTTCAAACTCTGGAAGCGCATAAGAGAGCAGCTCTTTTTCTCCGGAATCCAGCGCACATTTTGCCCAATTCGCTAGAAGATTCTGCCAACTATCCCCGCTATCGCTGGTGGTAACCGTTTTCTCTTCGAGCAATTCTGGCGGAAGATCTGATGGCAGTATTTCGCTACCACTCGCCATTACTGTCAGCCAGCGACAGATATTCTCTAGCTGGCGCACGTTACCAGGCCAGTTGAGTTGGTTGAGCTTAGCGATGGTCTCTGGGTGAAGCGCTTTCACCTCAACGCCAAGCTCTTCTGCAGCTGAGCTCAGGAAATGTTGCGTTAGTTTTTCGATGTCCTGCTTACGTTCGCGCAGTGCTGGGATATGGATACGAATGACGTTGAGACGGTGGAACAGATCCTCACGGAAGTCGCCTTCGTGTACCAAACGTTCTAAGTCTTGGTGGGTTGCTGCAACGATACGAACATCGACCTTCACCGCGGAATGACCACCAACACGGTAGAACTGTCCATCTGAAAGCACACGCAATAGACGCGTTTGGATGTCGAGTGGCATATCACCGATCTCATCCAAGAACAGGGTGCCGCCGTTAGCTTGTTCGAAACGACCTTGGCGTACGCTATTGGCACCGGTAAACGCGCCTTTTTCGTGACCAAACAGCTCTGATTCGATCAAGTCTTTTGGAATGGCGGCCATGTTGAGGGCGATAAACGGTTTAGTCGCGCGTGGACTGTGGCGATGCAGAGCGTGGGCAACCAGCTCTTTACCTGTCCCTGATTCGCCATTGATCAACACAGAGATTGAAGAGCGAGACAGACGACCTATGGCTCGGAAAACCTCCTGCATTGCCGGTGCTTCACCAATGATTTCTGGTGCGTCGGTATCGACAACTTCATTGGCTTGTTCGCGTTTTTGCTCATGGCTGTGGGCAATCGCACGTTCAACCAGAGTTAGGGTTTCATCGATATCGAATGGTTTAGGAAGATACTCGAAAGCACCTTTCTGATAAGCGTTAACTGCTGCGTCGAGGTCCGAGTGCGCGGTCATGATGATGACTGGCAGATCCGGTGAGCGCTGCTGAACTTGATTAAGTAGCTCGATACCGTCGATACCCGGCATGCGGATATCTGAGACTAAGACATCAGGAGTTTCGCGCTCCAGTGCCATGAGCACGCTCTCTGCATCCGCGAAGGTTTCACATTTAATGTCCGCCGAAGAGAGCGTTTTCTCAACGACCCAGCGGATAGAGCTGTCGTCATCGACGACCCATACATATCCTTTACTCATAGTTCCATTCCTTTGCAGCCAATTCTATTGTGATGATCATTGTTGTTTTTATGCTGTTATATCTTGTTGCCAACACCACCCAAGCAGCTCTCTGGTGATGTCGATAAATCTATTAAATCGGTAGATAAATGGTGAAGGTGGTGTTCCCCGGCCAGCTCTCTACATCAATTTTGCCGTTATGTTGGTCAATCAAGTTTTGCGAGATTGATAATCCAAGGCCTGTACCGCCTTCTCGTCCACTGACCATTGGATAAAAGAGGGTATCTTTGAGTTCATCTGGGATGCCCGGTCCGTTGTCGCAGATCTCAATACGTGCCGCGAGTTTGTGTCGCTGCCCATGAATGTTCGCCTGATGCACCGTTCTGGTGCGAATGGTGATTTTGCCCGATTCTTGTGAGCTCAAAATCTGCGCCGCATTGCTCACAATATTGAGCATCGCCTGCTCGACTTGGGCTGAGTCCATCAAGATGTCTGGTAGGCTCGGATCATAATCACGCTCAATAACCAATGAAGAGCCTGACTCTAACTCCACCAATTGGCGCACCTTCTCCAGTATCTGGTGGAGGTTCTCTTCACTTTTCTTACCCGGCTTTTGTGGGCCAAGTAGGCGGTCGACCAATGCTCTTAAACGGTCGGCCTGCTCGATAATTATTTGGGTGTATTCGTTCAGGGATTGGTCTGGCAGCATTTTTCCAAGAAGCTGCGCCGCGCCGCGAAGTCCACCGAGTGGGTTCTTAATTTCATGAGCTAGACCGCGCACCAAAAGCTTGGCCGCCTGTTGTTGGGCATGCTGGTTGAGTTCTTGGCTGAGGCGTCTTTGCTGGTCTATCTTGCGCATCTCTACCAACAGCAGAGTCTCACGCTGCCAAGTCATTGGACTGACGGTGACTTCCAGCATTAGCGGGCGGTTATCGACCACAAAGGTTACGTCGCTGTCAGTGATGCTTTGACCACTCTGCAGAGGCTGTGTAAGTAGTGCGAGATCGAGAGAGGCGTGCTGAATGAGTTGACTGAGTGGGTGATCAACAATGCGTTTAGCACTCTGTGAGAACAGCTGCTCGGCAGCTGGATTGGCATAACGCACATAGAGCTGCTCATCGAGCATCAAGGTGGCCGTCACCATATTGTCGAGTATGGCGTTAGATAATTGATGTGTCTCTATGCTGTCGCTCTGCGCTGATCGATTCACTGTTGCATCCTTGAACTGAGATTATTTCCTTGCACCAAATTGGTGCGTTGATAAGTTCAAGTATGGCGCATCTCAACCAGAAGCTAAAGATAATTCCTATCTGTTGCCTTAAAGTGGTCAGTATCCGGTGAAAAACAGACAAACTGGGCTTGTTTTGTGCACATTGGCCTACTTGATCGTTGCACGGTGTAAAAACACAGTGACTGGAGTAGTAGATGCAATAAGCTTGCCGCTTCTATGTGCTTGAATAGCAATGGTATGTGCACCTCGATCGATGTTTTTTAGTGCCCATATTGATCTGGTTTGCGGTGCACCATAACGGCGCCCATCTAGCATTAATTGAAGCTGCTCCCCAATACCCAGTTTTCGGTTGAGCTCTATTTCAATCGCAATCAAACCTCGATTGCTGCGCAAGGTCTGGTCATGCTGAGGAGTGATTAAAGTCAGCATGAGCGGAGGCGGAGTATCAGGCTTATCTGACGTAGATGCTTCCTGAGTGGAAGTGGCAGTTGGCAAAGGCTTTGTAGGTTTAAGGTCAACTGGCGAGGCGCTATCAAATTTAGGGGCCGGAGCCACAGCTTGAACATCGGGTAGGTCCAGTGCCTTGGCTTTGCTGTTGTCTGGTGTATCACTAAAGTGCAGCACACCATTGTCGTCTTCCCAGGTGTAGACCGTTTGAGCACTCAGCATACCTGAGAGTATTGCCCCAATTAATATCCATATCGCTTTCATGATGATGACCTTTTCAGATGCTGTGAATGCATGCGTTATAGCAGTCGGAATGAGCTGGTTTGATAGGGAATGGTACGAAGCGAATACGGGAGGAGGAATATAAAAAAGGCCCGCCTGCGAGGCGAGCCTAATATTTAGTTAGCGATTCTTACAGAGTTTCAGTAAGAAAGCTTCTCTACCAGAGATTAAACAGAGTAGTACAGTTCAAACTCAAGTGGGTGAGTTGTCATGTTCACTTTCTCTACATCTTGAGACTTAAGGTCGATGTAAGAGTCGATGAAGTCATCAGAGAATACGCCGCCAGCTGTTAGGAACTCACGGTCAGCATCTAGACACTCTAGAGCTTCTTTTAGTGAGTACGCTACTGTTGGGATTTCTGCTGCTTCTTCAGCTGGTAGGTCGTATAGATCCTTATCCATAGCTTCGCCTGGGTGGATCTTGTTCTTAATACCGTCAAGACCAGCCATTAGCATTGCTGCGTAGCATAGGTATGGGTTCGCTGCTGGGTCACCGAAACGTAGCTCGATACGACGTGCTTTAGGGCTTGGTACCACTGGGATACGGATAGAAGCAGAACGGTTACGTGCAGAGTAAGCAAGCATAACTGGAGCTTCGAAGCCTGGTACAAGACGCTTGTACGAGTTTGTCGCTGGGTTAGAGAACGCGTTGATAGCGCGAGCGTGCTTGATAACACCACCGATGTAGTAAAGTGCTGTTTCAGATAGACCGCCGTACTTGTCACCAGCAAATAGGTTAACACCGTCTTTTGCTAGAGATTGGTGAACGTGCATACCAGAACCGTTGTCACCTACAAGTGGCTTAGGCATGAATGTCGCTGTTTTACCAAATGCGTGAGCAACGTTGTGTACAACGTACTTGTAGATTTGAGTTTCGTCAGCTTTCGTTGTTAGCGTGTTGAAGCGAGTTGCGATTTCGTTTTGACCCGCAGTTGCTACTTCGTGGTGGTGCGCTTCAACAACTAGGCCCATCTCTTCCATTACTAGACACATTGCAGAACGGATGTCTTGAGATGAATCAACTGGAGCTACTGGGAAGTAACCGCCTTTAACGCCTGGACGGTGACCTTTGTTACCACCTTCTACGTCAGAACCTGTGTTCCATGCAGCTTCGATGTCGTCGATCTTGAAGAAAGAACCAGACATGTCAGTTGCAAATTTCACGTCGTCGAATAGGAAGAACTCTGGCTCAGGACCGATTAGAACTGTGTCTGCGATACCTGTAGAGCGCATGTACTCTTCAGAACGTTTTGCGATAGAGCGTGGGTCACGGTCGTAGCCTTGCATTGTTGCAGGCTCAAGGATGTCACAACGGATGTTTAGCGTTGCATCTTCCGTGAATGGGTCAAGAACAGCAGATGATGCGTCTGGCATCATTACCATGTCAGATTCGTTGATGCCTTTCCAACCAGCTACAGAAGAGCCGTCAAACATCTTACCTTCTTCAAAGAAGTCTGCGTCAACTTGGTGAGCAGGTAGAGAGATATGTTGCTCTTTACCTTTAGTATCTGTAAAGCGTAGGTCTACAAATTTAACTTCGTTCTCTTGGATCAGCGATAGTACGTTTTCTACTGACATCTTGGATAACCTCCAGTGTTATTAATTTGGTTTGTGCTCGATTCGGTCGAAACTAGCATTGATTAATGTCTTTCGGTGCATTAATCGATGCTGTTTTAACTAAAGCTAAAAGCGTGCCAAAAAAATTAATCCATTAATTTCAAGGGTTTAGTTTGTTTGTGTTTTTCTTGGTGCGTTTCTTTGCACCAAAATGATCATGCGATGCACGATTGTGGTGCAATGGTTTGGTTGTGCACCATAATGAGTCACAAACGAGTACCATTCAGCAACGATTTGCATGGGTTGTCAATCCACTTTTTCATTTTACGAAGAGATTTCACCAGCTTGGCCGAGGTAAATGGAAGGCAGAGCCATTTCGAATTGAGGGCGCCTGATGGCCGGTTATTTATCGGGAATAAACGCCTGTGGAAAAAGGCTTTGGTTCAGATCACATATTTCTGGGGTTTTTGCTAGAATCTGGTATATTATTGACCGTTTTTTTAATCAAGCTAGTGGCACTTACCCTGATTGTAGAGGTGATGTGCGGCTACTTTTATGAGTGAATCGAGAATCCATGTCTACTCCACAGATTGATAAGTTAAGAAATATCGCGATTATCGCGCACGTTGACCACGGTAAAACAACGCTGGTTGATAAACTGCTACAACAATCAGGCACACTAGAATCTCGTGGTGAGACTGAAGAGCGCGTAATGGACTCGAATGACATCGAGAAAGAGCGTGGCATTACCATCCTTGCTAAGAACACAGCAATCGACTGGAACGATCACCGCATCAACATCGTAGATACTCCGGGACACGCGGACTTCGGTGGTGAAGTAGAGCGTATCATGTCTATGGTTGACTCTGTGCTACTGATCGTTGATGCAGTAGATGGCCCAATGCCTCAAACTCGTTTCGTAACGCAAAAAGCATTCGCACACGGCCTTAAGCCAATCGTTGTAATCAACAAGATCGACCGCCCAGGCGCGCGTCCTGATTGGGTTATGGATCAAGTATTCGACCTATTCGACAACCTAGGTGCTTCTGATGAACAGCTAGACTTCAAAGTAGTTTACGCTTCAGCACTTAACGGTTGGGCTTCTCTAGAAGAAGGCGAAACTGGCGAAGACATGGAACCACTATTCCAAACTATCGTTGAAGAAGTAGCAGCACCACAAGTTGACCTAGACGGTCCACTACAGATGCAAGTTTCTCAACTAGACTACAGCTCTTACGTTGGTGTTATCGGTGTTGCTCGTGTAACTCGTGGTTCTGTTAAACCAAACCAGCAAGTAACTATCGTAAGCGCAGACGGTAAAACTCGTAACGGCAAAGTTGGCACAGTAATGGGCTACCTAGGTCTTGAGCGTCACGAAGTTGAACAAGCGAACGCAGGTGACATCATCGCGATCACTGGTCTTGGTGAGCTAAAAATCTCTGACACTATCTGTGCACAAAACGCAGTAGAAGCGCTTCCAGCACTGTCTGTGGATGAGCCAACAGTAACAATGACGTTCCAAGTAAACACGTCTCCATTCGCTGGTAAAGAAGGTAAGTTCGTAACTTCACGTAACATCCTTGAGCGTCTAGAGAAAGAACTGGTACACAACGTTGCACTACGTGTTGAACAAACAGACGATCCAGACAAATTCCGCGTATCAGGCCGTGGTGAACTTCACCTATCTATTCTGATCGAAAACATGCGTCGTGAAGGCTTCGAGCTAGCAGTATCTCGTCCAGAAGTAATCATCAAAGAAGAAGATGGTCAACTAATGGAACCGTTCGAAACTGTAACTATCGACGTTATGGAAGAGCACCAAGGCGGCATCATGGAGAACATCGGCCTACGTAAAGGTGAGCTGACTGACATGTCTCCAGACGGTAAAGGTCGTGTACGTATGGACTTCGTTATGCCATCTCGTGGCCTAATCGGTTTCCAAACTGAGTTCATGACACTAACTTCAGGTTCTGGTCTTCTTTACCATACATTCGATCACTACGGTCCACACAAAGGCGGCGAAATCGGCCAGCGTGTTAACGGTGTACTAATCTCTAACGGTATGGGTAAAGCGCTAACTAACGCACTATTCAACCTACAAGAGCGTGGTCGCATGTTCATCGGTCACGGTGTTGAAGTATACGAAGGCATGGTTGTTGGTATCCACAGCCGTGACAACGACCTAACAGTTAACGTACTGAAAGGTAAGCAGCTAACGAACGTTCGTGCATCTGGTACTGATGACGCACAGGTTCTTACTCCGCCAATCATCATGACTCTTGAGCAAGCTCTAGAATTCATCGATGACGACGAGCTAGTAGAAGTAACACCTGAAAGCATCCGTATCCGTAAGAAGTTCCTAACGGAATCGGATCGTAAGCGTGCTTCACGTGCAGCGAAATAATCAGATTTAACTGATTGAATTTAAAAAGCCCCGAGTAGCGATGCTGCTCGGGGCTTTTGTTTTGTATGAGGGTAGATGCGAGTAAGCGGGATGCGAGATACGAAGAGCCTCTTCCAAATCTAACCATCGTCATTACAGAACCGAGGGGCGAGGTGTCTGGAATCTTTCTTCCACGGTATTTAAGAGAATTCCTATCATGCTCGTGCCTCGCTGTAGGGAATGACGTTAGTCTGTTTAGATTCGAGTAAACGGGATGCGAGATACGAAGAGCGCATACTATTTCAATTCATGGGTTCGTCATTCCAGAATCGAGGAACGAGATGTCTGGAATCTAGTTACTGATTCCTAGATGACTTTCAACGAAATGAACACGCTCTTCTACCGCCATAAACGGCACCTCAATAACTTCATATCCGAGTTGCTGATAGAGTGCGACTAGGCTGTCATGAATCCCTAGCGCACCCTCAAACGAGTAAGGGCGCACCTCATCCTGCACGTAAATACTTGCTTCAGGGCGACACAAGAACACTTTAGGGTGGTAACCCTGACTCGCCTTTAGGTACTGCTCATCAATCCCTAGCTCTGCTTGAGACAAATAGCCACAGATGTCAGGAATAGCGCGGTCGAGAAAAGCGATTGAGTGCTGGCTAGCCTGCGCCTTCTGTTGACTCATTACTTCTAAACAGAGTGCAGCAAAGCCGGGAAGGTCGACCCAAGGCAATATGCCACCCTCAATTTGGCTCTGCTGTTCAATCAGCTGGCGAGACGCCTCGGCAAAGGTAGCATAGTGGCGTTGCGCGAGTGCGTTAACCAAGGTTGTTTTCCCCGCACCAGGGCCGCCACTAATGATGATAGGTTGCATTAAGTTGTTCTATTTACTTCTGGTTTAGCTGAGCAAGAAACTTATCTGACTCGGCAATCGCTTCATTCATCTGTTTGATTGCAAAGGCGATATCTTTCTCTAGGCTCATGAACTCACCTTGCAACGAACCGACCGCACTCGCATTTAGGTTATGCTTAAGATAGAGCGTGTTGTCGCGCAGTGTGTTGAGTACTGGATCCATTTTCTTCTCTGCACGCTTCATTGCTGAAAGCATGGTTTGATAAGAGGACTTGGTTTCTCGCAGCTTTTGCTCACTTGAGCGGCGCAGCGAAGCGCTGGTGTAGAGGTCGAGTTCATCTTGCCACTCGGCGAATAGGGCATCCGAGACATCTTCGATTGCAGAGATGCGGTCACTGACATTCTGTGCTGCCTTTTCGCTGTCTTGGTACTTGTCGTTGATCTTGTTGTACATATCTTCAAGGTCACCGCCGTTGAAATTGGTCAGACTGCTCAGTGCTTCTAGGGCACTGGTGAACTCTTCTTGAGCATCTTGCTGCGACTCTTTGGCGTCTTCGACACGGTCGACCATAATGTCACGCTTGTGGTAGCCCACTTGCTCCATAGCGGAGTAATACGCCGACTGACATCCCGTTAGGGTAAAAATAGATAGCACTAAGGCGAGAAAATAAGGCATCCTTGGTTCCTATATACAATTAATCAACATTATTAGGACTATGAACGAGTTACATGGGAGTTACAAGTTGAAGATCCAAAAGACAACCGAACTCGGACTCGCGTTCTCGCACTACCTGATGGCGCGAATGAAACACGATAGAGTGAATGTGAATGCGGGCTATTTAGCCTACATCACCTTGCTATCGATAGTGCCTATGTTGGCGGTATTGCTGTCGATACTCTCTTCCTTCTCTGTGTTTGCTGATGTTGGAGTGGTGATTCAGAAATTCATCATCAATAACTTTGTGCCTGCCTCTGGAGATGCGGTTCATAACGCTTTGCAGGAGTTCGTAGCTAATACCGGCAAGATGACGGCAGTAGGTAGTGGATTTCTGTTTATTGCAGCGATGATGCTGATCTCGAACATCGACAAAAACCTTAACTATATTTGGCGAGTGAAAGCCAAGCGTCGCCCAGTGCATTCGTTCTCTATGTATTGGATGGTGTTAACTCTGGGGCCAATCTTAGTGGGTGCAAGTATTGCTGCGACATCTTACGTGACTTCGCTTACCTTGCTACAAAACGAGACTGTCTCTGGGTTGTATAACTTTGTGATTCGCAAGCTGCCATTAATTCTCTCTTTCTTCACTTTCTTTGGCTTGTACTTGCTGGTTCCAAACAAGAAGATTAACTTTTCACACGCAGCTGCAGGGTCAATGGTGGCTGCACTTCTGTTTGAACTGAGTAAAAAAGGCTTTGCGGCTTACATCACCCAGTTTCCTTCTTACCAGTTGATCTATGGTGCACTGGCTGCGATTCCGATCCTATTCGTATGGGTTTACTTGTGCTGGTTGATCGTTCTGGTGGGTGCCGAGGTCACGGCGGCACTTGGCGAGCGTGAACAGTGGAGTGAGGCGCAAGAAATGGTACACTCTACCGATAATCAAAAAGTTCCAGAAAAAGGAAATCACAGTGATAGCACTGATTCAAAGAGTAAGTGAAGCTGCCGTTCGCGTAGATGGAGAGGTAGTTGGCGAAATCGATAAAGGCTTATTGGTGTTGCTAGGTGTAGAGAGAGACGACGACGAAGCTAAAGCGAAACGTTTGATGGAAAGGGTGACGACTTATCGCGTCTTCGGAGATGAAGAGGAT
This sequence comes from Vibrio fortis, assembly GCF_000695685.1. Lineage (GTDB taxonomy): Bacteria > Pseudomonadota > Gammaproteobacteria > Enterobacterales > Vibrionaceae > Vibrio > Vibrio fortis_A. The sequence goes on from NZ_JFFR01000018.1 coordinate 83,120, forward strand.
AAAATGAACCTTAACGTGAAACAGGTTGATGGCAAAGTCTTGGTTGTTTCGCAGTTTACGTTGCCAGCAGATACCAAGAAAGGCACTCGTGCTGGATTCTCTCGTGCTGCACACCCTGCCGATGCTGAGCGTCTTTATGAATACTTCGCGGATCAATGCGCTGCTGTACTGCCAACGGAACGTGGCCGATTTGCAGCAGATATGAAGGTTTCTCTGGTCAATGATGGCCCTGTGACATTCTGGCTACAGGTTTAAGCTTAAAGGAATAAGCATGTTTAAACTCATTACTCCGACCACGGAGAATCAACTCAATAAGTATTATCACTTTCGCTGGCAGATGCTGCGCGAGCCTTGGCGCATGCCGGTTGGTTCGGAACGTGATGAATATGATGGTATGAGTCATCACCGAATGATTGTCGATGGTCGTGGTCGACCGATGGCAATTGGTCGTCTCTACATCACCCCAGATCTCGAAGGTCAGATCCGCTATATGGCGGTGAAAAACTCACGCCGCAGCAAGGGTATGGGTTCTCTTATCTTGGTTGCACTGGAATCTCTAGCTCGCCAAGAGGGCGCGAAACGCTTAGTGTGTAATGCGCGTGAAGATGCGATTTCATTCTACGAGAAGAATAGCTTTGAGCGTCGTGGTGAGATTAACGATCAACGTGGTCCAGTGCGTCACCAGCAGATGGTAAAACATCTCGACCCAATGGCAGACGTACTGCGAAAACCTGAATGGTGTAATGAGCTACAACAGCGCTGGGAACACCAGATTCCTATCAGTGACAAGATGGGCATCAAGATAAACCAATACACAGGTTACCAGTTTGAGTGTAGCGCTCAGCTTAACCCTAACCTCAATCCTCATAACACCATGTTTGCGGGCTCAGCGTTTACTCTGGCGACACTGACGGGGTGGGGTATGACGTGGCTGTTGATGAAAGAGCGTGGCCTGACAGGTGATATCGTGTTGGCTGACAGCAACATTCGCTATCGCCACCCAGTTGAGCAGAACCCAGTGGCTTCAACCTCTCTAGATGGAATTAGTGGCGATTTAGACCGACTCGCATCCGGGCGCAAGGCGCGAATCATCATCCATGTCACGATTCACAGTGGTGATGTGGCGGCGGTTGAGTTCACGGGAACTTACATGCTGATCCCAGACTATAAAAAGGTTCTTAGTTCCACGCAAAACGTCTCGGAATAATACATTTTAATCTCTTAAACAACGCCACTTCTCTGAGTGGCGTTTTTATTGGCAGCTCTCTTTGTGCACGAGCTGCGCTTGGGTGATTAAACCAGAAACTTCGTAGCATTCACTCGACAGAGTAATCGTTAAACTGTGCGTCTGTGGTGTCACGAGATCGAGCTCTCCAGTGACTTCACCAGTCAGTGTTACAGGCTGTGGTTGATCGTCTTGTCGTGTTGCACCAATAATGTGCAACGACGGTAATGATAGGTGGCCGCGGTTTAAGTCGGCTTTGATATCTGAGATCTCGAAGTTTACGATCTTGGATGGCACGGCTTCATTTTCTAGGGGCTCATTAGCTTTGGCGTCGTTAGAAGCAAAGTTAATCACACCATTGCGAATACTGCCTTCTAGGCTCGCTGTGGCGGAATGTCTGAGCATAAGGTCATCGCCTGCTAAACCAGATACTTGCAGCTCAAACTCACCGATACCAGAGGCATCAAAAGGTAACGCTAAGTAAGGAATGAAGGGCGACAATGGAACACCATCGGCACTGATGGTCGCTTGCCATGGCTGGCTGACTTGATTGAAATCGACGGTAGCTTGAGCCTCAATGTAACCTTGTTTCAGTGGAGCAAACAGTCGCTTAAGCTGCCATTGGCCTTGGTGGCTGCTCATTTCAACCACGGGCTGGGCAGACAAAATGCTCTGATAGCTTGCATCATTAGCACTGGCGCTTAACTCACCTTCCCACAGCCCCCATTTCCCTTGTTCTATCAAGGTCAGCCCTTGACCCTCTATGTGTAATCCAGAGACCTGCCAATATGGCTGGTTAGCCAACTGAATTCGTTGGCTTCTCTCGACATTGAGCCGCGAGACCGAGAGGGATTCGATTCCTTGCAGCCAAGGTTGCAATATTCTAAGTGGTTCTTGCTCTTCCGCTGATTCTGTCACCCATTTTACACCGCGGACATCCAGCTCTTGGAGCTTGATTGAGCGAGGTCCTATTTGACCATTGAGTTGGACACTGCCTTGCTGCCATTGGCTGTAAAAGTCATTAATCTCGATCTGATCGTCTTGTAGAGTCAGTTTTAGGTTGGGCTCAATCCACTGCTCGTCTTGCAGAGAGAGACTCTCAGCTTGCAGTGAGAAGTAACCCTGTTGTTGCTGCCATACCCTGAAAGGCAATTGGATGTTTTCAAATGATGCACTGAAGGCGGCGAGGTGACCGTCTTGCCAAGCGATGTCACTTTTCAGGATATCTAGGCTATTGATATGGCTGATGTTGAAGTTTGGAATCTGCCATTCTGATTTTAGCAACTGTTGAGTTTGCTTCTGATTAAGGTGTAGACCATCGATGGTGACGTTAATCAGAGACCATCCGCTTGGGTACTGCTCTGCTTGCCCTGAGATCTTAGCGCCGCGCCAGTCGAACGATACGCCATAGAGAGTGCTGTCATGTGTTTTTAGATCGAGATCGATGAGGAAGTTGTCTAAGGCCTCGTTTTGCCAAAAGATCTGTCCTGCCTTGAGCTGAATTTTTCCGTTGGGTAATAACTGCTGTGAGTTCGCCCAATCTGGGTTCGCGATTTGAATATCAAGATCGCGAGCACTAAATTCTGGTGTTGAAAAATCGAGATTGTTGATTGCGAGTTGATGAAGCTTAATTTGTGGCTGAGTGAGCTGCGTCTTTAGTAAGTCCAACTCTTCGGATTGCCACTGAACGCCACTGATAAGCAGTGAGTCGAGCTCTAGCTGCGCCGTGAAAAAACTATTGGGATTGAGCCAAAGTTGAAGTTTATCGATATAGAGTGGTTCGGACTCATCATCGATTGAGTCGGCAGTAATGCCTTGCAGCGTCAGTTGGTAAGGCGCCTGATAATCGACGTCTTCGACTGTGATCGGGTGAGATATCGAGTGCTTGAGTAGGAAATTAGCGATATCAGTGCGGTACTGGATCTGCAAGCCAAGCAGCAGTGTTGCGACACCTGCGACGAGGACAGACAATACAATCCCAACCACCATGACGACTCTTTTCATTCCTAGCGCACCTTCCATTTCTTCGTTGCTCAAAATAGAGTGGAACAAAATACGCGCTGCGGCAACAAAAAAGCCCCTCAAAAGAGGGGCTTGCTACAAAAATATCGTTTTTAAGAGGGTATTAGCCTTATGGCTTTGCCCTCAGAGCAGAGTGAACAATTAATCCAGTTGTGGGCCTGCAGAAACAAGCGCTTTACCTTCATCGTTGTCGGTGTACTTATCGAAGTTGTTGATGAAGCGTTCCGCAAGGTCTTTCGCTTTGCTTTCCCATTGTAGTGGATCCGTGTATGTATCACGTGGATCTAGGATTGTTGGGTCAACATCGTGCAGTGCTAGTGGTACCTCTAGGTTGAACATAGGGATAACCTTAGTTTCTGCATCGTCGATTGAGCCATCTAGGATCGCGTCGATGATACCGCGAGTATCTTGGATAGAGATACGCTTACCGCTGCCGTTCCAGCCCGTGTTTACTAGGTACGCTTCTGCGCCAGCTGCTTCCATACGCTTCACTAGTACTTCTGCGTATTGAGTTGGGTGTAGAGTTAGGAACGCTGCGCCAAACGCTGCAGAGAACGTTGGAGTTGGCTCAGTGATACCACGCTCAGTACCTGCTAGCTTCGCTGTGAAACCAGATAGGAAGTGGTATTTCGTTTGCTCTGGAGTCAGCTTAGAAACTGGTGGTAGAACGCCAAATGCATCCGCAGTCAGGAAAATAACCTTCTTCGCGTGGCCCGCTTTTGAAACTGGCTTAACGATGTTATCGATGTGGTGGATCGGGTAAGAGACGCGAGTATTTTCTGTTTTAGAGCCATCATCAAAGTCGATAGAGCCATCGCCACGTACCGTTACGTTCTCTAGCAGTGCATCACGACGGATTGCGTTGTAGATCTCTGGTTCTGCTTCTTTCGATAGGCGAATGGTCTTCGCGTAACAGCCACCTTCGAAGTTGAAGATACCGTCGTCATCCCAACCGTGCTCATCGTCACCGATAAGTTGACGTTTAGGGTCTGTAGATAGCGTTGTTTTACCTGTACCTGATAGGCCGAAGAATACCGCTACGTCGCCTTTCTCGCCGACGTTCGCGCTACAGTGCATAGAAGCGATGCCTTGCAGTGGAAGTAGGTAGTTCATCATTGCGAACATGCCTTTCTTCATCTCACCGCCGTACCAAGTACCACCGATGATTTGTACACGCTCAGTCAGGTTGAACGCCACAAAGTTTTCAGAGTTTAGGCCGTGTTCTTGCCATTTCGGGTTAGTTGTTTTCGCGCCGTTCATTACAACGAAGTCTGGTTCAAATGTTGCCAGCTCTTCTTCAGTAGGGCGGATAAACATGTTCTTAACGAAGTGCGCTTGCCACGCTACTTCAGTGATAATACGTACGCTCAAGCGCGTATCAGGGTTAGCACCACAGTAACCGTCAATTACAAATAGGCGTTTGCCAGATAGCTGTGTAGTCACGAGTTCTTTAAGGTCGTTCCACACTTCAGTTGTAATCGGTTTGTTATCATTCTTACCTTGATCCGACCACCACATAGTGTCGCGAGTCGTATCGTCTTTAACAATGTACTTATCTTTTGGTGAGCGGCCAGTAAAGATACCAGTGTCAACAGCAACAGAACCCAGCTCGGTAACTACGCCTTTTTCGTAGCCTTCTAAGCCTGGAAGAGTTTCTTCCACGAACAGCTGTTCATAACTTGGGTTACGTAGTACTTCAGTTACGCCAGTAAGTCCGTGTTTAGTAAGATCAATTTGTGCAGCCTTTGTATGTTCCATAACGGTCATAGGTGCTCCTTGTAGGATATTTTGTAGGGATTTTGTATTAATTTTTGTTGTTATCTGCTCACCATGCTAGCAACGAGACATGGGGGAAACAGGGATATAGCTCAAAAATTATCCATATTTTCCATGGGGTTTTAAGTGTCTCGTCACATATTGGCCCAACTAGTCTATCCTGTACGCAAACCTTTGCGCTAGGGGCTTGAACATTATTAATTGATTAAAATTAAGCAGTGATTTTATTACGAGATGTTACGAGATTTGCGCTAATTTGATCACAAAAAAGGCCAGCTTTGCGCTGACCTTTTTGGTTTAAATTACGTGTTTTTAGAACGGCGTAAATTAATGAACCGTATTGTTGCCTTTATCTGCCGCTTCTGCGAACAGAGCATCAACATCGTTCTTGTCGAAAGCGTAGCTTGTGCCACAGTAATCACAGTGAAGAGCAACGCTACCTTCAGTGCTGATGATGCTGTAAATCTCTTCTTGAGCCACAGTAATGATAGCTGCGCCACTGCGTTCACGTGAACAACCACAGAAGAACTCAACCGGTTGAGGCGTAAACAGCTGTACTTTCTCTTGGTTGTACAGGCGGTATAGAAGTTCGTTCGCTTCTAGAGAGAACAGTTCTTCATTTTTTACCGTTGCGGTTAGCTGCTCTAGATGTTCAAAGTCATCTGGCGTACCTGTACCGTCTGGCATTACTTGTAGAAGCATACCTGCTGCATGTGGTTTGCCTTCGTGCTCACCAGTACGTAGCCATAGGCGTGTTTTAAGCTGCTCAGAGTTTGCGAAGTAGCCTTCAAGAACGTCTGCTAGTGTGTCGCCTTCTAGTGCTACGATACCTTGGTAACGTTCGCCTTTCTTAGGATCGATAGTGATCACTAGGTAGCCTTTACCCATTAGGTCATGCAGGCCAGCGTCATCAGCGATATCGCCTTCGAAGCGCGCTACACCACGGATCTTCTGGTCGTGATCACCATTGATTACTGCTAGAGATACTGGGCCATCACCTTGTAGTTGCATAGTGATAGAGCCTTCAAACTTTAGAGTCGCAGTAAGAAGAGTCGTTGAAACTAATAGCTCACCAAGAAGCTTTTGAATAGCCGCTGGGTATTCCTTGCTAGAAATAATTTGTTGGTACGCTTCGTCCAGTTGTACCAATTCACCACGTACCGATAGGTCTTCAAATAGGTAGCGATTTAAAACATTGTTTGCCATTTGGCGGTTCCTTCTAGCTTATTGATGCTTGAACTTGATGATGTCACGACGTTGCTTTTTGTCAGGACGACGTTCAGGGCTTGGGTTATGTGCATGTAATTTACGCTGTTGGGCGTGTGCTTCACGCTTTGCCAAGCTTTCTTTCGTTTCGGTATAAAGGGTTTGAGCTTCTGGAGCTCCGCGGCGCTGATCGGAAATTTTATCGATCGTGACCGTCTTTTCTTCATTGCCTTGACGCAGTGAAATCACTGCCCCAAGTTCTACGATTTTGCTTGGTTTGCTGCGTTGACCATTATAGTGGACTTTACCACCATCGACCATATTGCGAGCAATAGAGCGAGTTTTGTAAAAGCGTGCTGCCCACAACCATTTATCTAGTCTGACAGCTTCATTAGCGGTTTTCATATGGCGCTGTGCCCTTTAAGTGAAAAAATGAATGTGGTTTAACTGAGTAAAATCAGTTCGCAACTTGTCATAGATGATGCTTATCACATTTGGTAGAAGCTAAAGTGGTGGCAAATGTGTTTTTTTTCAAGGCATACTGCAAAATAGCTCACGTTATGATTTTTTATGCGTAGGCTATGATATAGTTTTGGATCCTATGTCAAATGAGTAGTTGGCGTAGCATTTATGTACAAAAAAGCTGAGAGCTTAATGAGTTAGCGCTCTCATCTTCACAAAAGGGTTTAGGCAAGTGAAGTTATTGGAGCTCAAAAATCTCATGGGAAATTCTCCCTTGTTGAGCCGATTAATAGAGAATGGATTTGTATTTCAGCAAAAGCTGAGCCTGATAACTTGCTGTGTATTGATTGCCATTTCTGCATGGATACTGGGTCAGTTGGCTTGGTTGATTGAACCTGCAGAGCAGTCGGTTACGCCATGGAAAGCGCAAGCCTCGTCATCCTCTCGACCGCAATCTACGCTCGATATTTCCTCTCTCCAGAAGAGCAATCTTTTTGGTGAGTATAATGCTGAAACGCCAAAAGTGGTTGAGCAGCCAGTTATTCAAGACGCCCCAAAGACGCGCCTCAATCTCGTATTGGTGGGGGCTGTTGCTAGCTCAGACCCGCAACGTAGCCTAGCGGTGATTGCCAATCGTGGTAAACAAGCGACTTATGGTATTAATGAAGAGATCGAAGGAACACGCGCTAAGCTTAAGGCGGTGTTAATCGATCGCGTGATCATCGATAACTCAGGCCGTGACGAGACCTTGATGCTAGAAGGGCTTGAATACAAACGCTTATCGGTTTCTGCGCCAGCGAAGCCTCGTGCTTCGTCATCAGTGCGTGGTAATAACCCAGGATCAGCCGAAGAGAAGCTTGAAGAGATTAAAGCGAAGATCACCAAAGACCCGCAACAAATCTTCCAATATGTGCGTCTTTCGCAAGTAAAACGCGACGGTAATGTAATTGGTTATCGCGTCAGTCCTGGAAAAGATCCCGAACTTTTTAAATCTGTTGGGCTCCAAAGTGGAGACATCGCGACTCAGCTTAATGGACAAGACCTGACCGATCCGGCTGCTATGGGCAGTATATTCCGCTCTATTTCCGACTTGACTGAACTAAACTTAGTAGTCGAAAGAGACGGACAGCAGCATGACATTTTTATCGAATTTTAGAACATTTCGCTTACCGAAAGGCGAGAGTGTAGGAGTAGTACGTGAAGCATTGGTTTAAGAAAAGTGCATGGTTACTAGCAGGAAGCTTAATCTGCACACCAGCAGCCATCGCTAATGATTTTAGTGCCAGCTTTAAAGGCACTGATATTCAAGAGTTTATTAATATTGTTGGCCGTAACCTAGAGAAAACGATCATCGTTGATCCATCGGTGCGCGGCAAGATTGATGTACGCAGTTATGACGTACTCAATGAAGAGCAGTATTACAGCTTCTTCCTCAATGTTCTGGAAGTTTACGGCTACGCCGTGGTTGAGATGGAATCGGGCGTTCTAAAGATCATCAAAGCCAAAGATTCTAAGACGTCTGCGATTCCTGTGGTTGGCGATCGTGAAAACATTCAAGGCGATAGCGTGGTCACTCGCGTTGTGACGGTTCGTAATGTTTCTGTTCGTGAGCTTTCACCACTGCTACGTCAGCTAAATGACAATGCGGGTGCGGGTAACGTAGTGCACTACGACCCAGCCAATATCATCCTAATCACCGGCCGTGCTGCGGTCGTTAACCGTCTTGCCGAGATCATCAAGCGTGTTGACCAGGCGGGTGATAAAGAGATTGAAGTAGTGGAGCTGAAAAACGCTTCTGCTGCTGAAATGGTGCGTATCGTTGATGCACTTAATAAAACCACTGATGCGAAAAACACACCTGCATTCCTACAGCCTAAGTTGGTAGCGGACGAGCGTACCAATGCCATCCTTATTTCAGGTGACCCTAAGGTGCGTAGCCGCCTTAGAAAGCTGATTGAGCAGCTCGATGTTGAGATGGCAACGAAAGGCAATAACCAAGTTATCTACCTTAAGTATGCGAAAGCAGAAGACCTAGTCGACGTGCTTAAGGGCGTGTCAGACAACCTGCAATCTGAGAAGCAGAGCTCGAGTAAGAACCGTAGCAGTAACCGTAACCAAGTGATGATTTCTGCACATGCAGAGACCAACTCCTTGGTCATCACCGCCCAACCAGACATCATGAATGCGTTGCAAGATGTGATTGCTCAGCTGGATATTCGTCGTGCTCAAGTTCTGATTGAAGCCCTGATTGTCGAAATGGCAGAGGGTGATGGCGTTAACCTTGGCGTGCAGTGGGGTAACTTGGAAACGGGTGCGATGATCCAATATGGTAATACCGGGGCATCGATCGGTCAGGTTATGGTTGGCTTAGAAGAAGCTAAAGACTCGGAAGAGACGACAACCGTAACTGATGAAAACGGTAACGTAACTGGCTTCAATACAGTGACTAAAGAAGGCGATTACTCGACTCTAGCTTCAGCATTAGCAGGCGTTAACGGCGCTGCGGTAAGCGTTGTCATGGGTGATTGGACGGCACTAATTAGTGCGGTTGCGACTGATTCGAACTCGAACATCCTATCTTCTCCAAGTATTACTGTAATGGATAATGGCGAAGCATCTTTCATCGTTGGTGAAGAAGTGCCGGTACTGACGGGCTCTACAGCGGGCTCAAGTAACGACAACCCATTCCAAACCGTTGATCGTAAAGAAGTTGGTATCAAGCTAAAAGTCGTCCCTCAAATCAACGAAGGCGACTCTGTTCAACTTAATATTGAACAAGAAGTTTCTAACGTATTAGGTGCAAACGGTGCGGTTGACGTACGTTTTGCTAAGCGTCAGCTGAACACTTCTGTGATTGTTCAAGACGGTCAAATGCTTGTACTGGGCGGTCTGATTGATGAGCGTGCACTTGAGAGCGAATCTAAAGTACCGCTACTGGGCGATATTCCAGTGCTTGGTCACCTATTTAAATCGACCAGTACTCAGGTTGAGAAAAAGAACCTAATGGTGTTCATCAAGCCGACCATTATTCGCGATGGTATGACAGCGGATGGTATTACCCAGCGTAAATACAATTTCATTCGTGCAGAGCAACTGTTTAAAGCGGAACAGGGCTTGAAGCTACTGGATGACGACAATATTCCAGTATTGCCTAAGTTTGGTGAGAGCTTTAACCACCCTGCAGAAATTCAAGCGTTCATCGATCAAATGGAAGAGCAATAATGGCAGAGATGGTTGAGCCTGTTCGCAGCTTTCAGCGTTTGCCATTCAGCTTTGCAAACCGCTACAAGATGGTGCTCGAGTATCAACACCCAGAGCGCCCGCCAGTTCTTTACTATGTAGAACCTCTTAAAGCTGCGGCAATCCTAGAGGTGAGCCGCGTGATGAAAAGTGGCTTTACTCCACAAGCGATTGTCTCTGATGAGTTTGAGAAAAAGTTGACTGAAGCTTATCAACGTGACTCATCGGAAGCGCGTCAATTGATGGAAGACATCGGTGCTGATAACGACGACTTCTTCTCGCTAGCCGAAGAGCTACCGCAAGATGAAGACCTGTTGGAATCAGAAGACGATGCGCCAATCATCAAGTTAATTAACGCGATGTTGGGTGAAGCAATCAAAGAAGGCGCCTCGGATATCCATATCGAAACCTTCGAGAAATCACTTTCTATACGTTTCCGTATTGATGGCGTGTTACGTGATGTATTAGCGCCAAGCCGCAAACTGGCACCTCTGCTAGTATCGCGTGTGAAGGTTATGGCTAAGCTCGATATCGCAGAAAAGCGTGTGCCACAAGACGGCCGTATTTCACTGCGTATCGGTGGTCGTGCTGTGGATGTGCGTGTATCTACCATGCCGTCGTCACACGGTGAGCGTGTGGTAATGCGTCTACTCGATAAGAATGCCACACGTCTTGACCTGCACAGCTTAGGCATGACAGCTCAAAACCATGAGAACTTCCGCAAACTGATTCAGCGTCCGCACGGCATCATCTTGGTCACCGGCCCGACAGGTTCTGGTAAATCGACGACCTTGTATGCGGGTTTGCAAGAGCTTAACAGCAACGAGCGCAACATCCTGACGGTAGAAGATCCGATCGAATTTGATATCGATGGTATTGGCCAAACTCAGGTAAACCCTAAGGTTGATATGACCTTTGCTCGTGGCCTGAGGGCGATTCTTCGTCAAGACCCAGACGTAGTAATGATTGGTGAGATCCGTGACTTAGAAACAGCAGAGATTGCGGTTCAGGCATCTTTGACGGGTCATTTGGTAATGTCGACCCTCCACACCAACACGGCGGTCGGTGCGATTACTCGTCTGCGTGACATGGGTATCGAACCTTTCCTAATCTCTTCATCGCTACTTGGCGTTTTGGCGCAGCGACTGGTTCGTACGCTGTGTAATGACTGTAAAGAGCCGTACGAAGCGGACAAAGAGACCAAAAAGCTGTTTGATTTGAAAAAGAAAGACAGCCTAACGCTTTATCATGCTAAAGGGTGTGAAGCGTGTAATCACAAAGGATATCGCGGTCGAACAGGTATTCATGAGTTGCTAATGGTCGATGAGTCGGTGCAAGAGTTGATTCACAGCGAAGCGGGTGAACAAGCGATTGAGAAAGCGATTCGTAGTACCACGCCAAGTATTCGTGATGATGGCCTAGCCAAGGTTCGTCAGGGCATCACTTCACTAGAAGAAGTGATGCGCGTGACCAAGGAAGTCTAGTATGGCGGCATTTGAATACAAGGCACTGGATGCGAAAGGCAAAACGAAGAAAGGCTCGATAGAGGCAGACAACGCGCGTCAAGCTCGTCAGCGCCTCAAAGAGCAAGGCTTGATGCCTGTTGAAATGGCTGAAGCCAAAGCAAAAAGCAGCAATGGGGGCAGTGCGCCTTCGACTAGCTTTAAGCGTGGTATCAGTACGCCCGATCTTGCTTTGATTACGCGACAGATTTCGACTCTGGTTCAGTCTGGTATGCCGCTCGAAGAGTGTTTGAAAGCAGTAGCAGAACAGTCTGAAAAGCCGCGTATTCGCACCATGCTGTTGGCCGTTCGTTCTAAAGTAACGGAAGGTTACACCTTAGCTGACAGTCTTGCTGATTATCCTCATATCTTCGATGAGCTGTTTCGCGCCATGGTGGCAGCTGGTGAAAAATCCGGTCACCTGGATGCGGTTTTGGAGCGCTTAGCCGATTACGCCGAGAATCGTCAAAAGATGCGCTCTAAGCTGATGCAAGCGATGATCTATCCGGTGGTGCTGGTGGTCTTTGCGGTGACGATTGTCTCTTTCTTGCTCGCCACCGTAGTACCTAAGATTGTTGAACCTATCATTCAGATGGGTCAAGAGCTGCCTCAATCAACACAATTTCTGTTGGCCTCGAGTGAGTTCATTCAGAACTGGGGTATTCAGCTATTCCTTTTGATCGTTGGCTTTGTTGTATTGGTGAAAACGGCACTCAAGAAGCCGTCGATTCGTCTGAGCTGGGATAGAAAACTTCTGAGTATCCCTCTGATTGGCAAGATTGCTAAAGGGATCAATACCTCACGCTTTGCGCGCACTCTATCTATCTGTACTTCAAGTGCGATACCTATCCTTGAAGGGATGAAGGTAGCGGTGGATGTTATGTCGAACCACCATGTAAAGCAGCAGGTCCTGCAGGCCTCAGACAATGTACGTGAAGGTGCGAGCCTTAGAAAAGCGCTCGATCAAACCAAGCTGTTCCCGCCAATGATGCTACACATGATTGCCAGTGGTGAGCAGAGTGGTCAGTTAGAGCAGATGCTGACCCGCGCAGCTGATAACCAAGACCAGAGCTTTGAATCTACGGTCAACATTGCCTTGGGCATCTTTACTCCAGCTTTGATTGCGCTGATGGCAGGCTTGGTACTGTTTATCGTCATGGCGACTTTGATGCCTATGCTGGAAATGAATAATTTAATGAGCGGGTAATCTCGCTGGTTTAACCTATTAGTTTTAGATTCTAGTTTTAGTTTTTAGATTCGGAGAGAGGCGCGTCTGCTAAACTCTCCGGCTGTCATTTGGAGAAAATAATGAAAAATAAAATCAAAAAGCAATCCGGCTTTACCCTGTTAGAGGTAATGGTGGTTGTGGTTATCCTAGGTGTGTTGGCGAGCTTCGTTGTGCCAAACCTTCTGGGCAACAAAGAGAAAGCGGATCAACAGAAAGCGATCACTGACATCGTTGCTCTAGAGAACGCTCTTGATATGTACAAGCTAGACAACAGCGTGTATCCAACAACCGATCAAGGTCTAGACGCACTGGTTTCAAAACCAAGCAGCCCAGAGCCACGTAACTACCGTGACGGCGGCTACATCAAGCGTCTACCAAACGACCCATGGGGCAATGCATACCAATACGTAAGCCCTGGTGATAACGGTACGATTGATATCTTCACGCTAGGTGCTGACGGCCAAGAAGGCGGTGAAGGTGCAGCAGCAGATATCGGCAACTGGAACATGCAAGACTTCCAATAAGCACTCGCTTATTGTGAACGCATGTCGTGATGGTAATACGAAACGTGAGAAACTCTGTTCAATCCCGCAACATAACGCGTTTGCGCGGATTTACTTTAATAGAAATTCTGCTGGTTCTCGTATTACTGTCACTGACCGCAGTGGCGGTGATCGCTACTATTCCTACCAATGCCAAAGATGTCGCCAAGCAATACGCACACAGCTTTTATCAGCGTGTCCAGCTACTGAATGAAGAAGCAATTCTCAGCGGTTTAGATTTTGGCATTCGTGTCGATGAGCAAAAATCCACTTATGTTCTGATGAGCTTGAACTCTGAAGGTTGGCAAGAAGTTGAGTTTGAAAAGATTCCTTCGACGATTGAGCTCCCTGAAGAGTTGTCTCTTTCATTGAAGCTCGGTGGTGGTGCATGGCAAGACGATGATCGTCTCTTTAATCCGGGTAGTCTGTTTGATGAAGACATGTTTGCAGATCTGGAAGAAGAGAAGAAACCTAAACCACCTCAAATCTATATCTTGTCGAGTGCCGAGTTAACGCCTTTTACCCTCTCATTCTATCCAAATACGGGTGATTCGCTGCAAGATGGTTGGCGTATCCGAGTGCAAGACAATGGGGTTATTCGTCTGCTCCAGCCGGGAGAAGAAGATGAAGAGGAGTAATCTTAGCTCAAAGTCTCAGCGTGGCATGACACTGCTTGAGGTGCTAGTGGCATTGGCTATTTTTGCAACTGCAGCGATCAGTGTTATTCGCGCGGTAACTCAACATATTAATACGCTGAGTTACTTGGAAGAGAAAACCTTCGCAGCGATGGTGGTAGATAACCAGATGGCGATGGTGATGCTGCACCCTGAGAAATTGAAAAAGACACAGGGAACCCAAAAGCTCGCAGAGCGTGATTGGTTCTGGACCATAACACCTGTGCCAACCAGTGATAATCTTTTGAAAGCTTTTGATGTCAGTGTGGCAACTAGCAAGAACGCATCACCTGTAGTGACGGTACGCAGCTATGTCTCAAAATAAACGCGCCTGCGCTACTCGTAGTAAAACAAAAGGCTTCACGTTAATTGAGGTGCTAGTCTCGATTGCGATATTCGCTACCTTGAGTGTGGCGGCGTATCAGGTGGTGAACCAGATCCAGCGCAGCAATGAAGTCTCTATAGAACGTAGTGCACGTTTGAATGCACTGCAGCGTAGCTTGGTCATTTTAGATAATGATTTTCGCCAAATGGCGCAACGTCAGTTTCGCACTAACGGTGAAGAAGCATCATCTAAGCTGATCTTAATGCAGGAGTACCTGCTCGATTCAGACACTGTCGGTGTGATGTTTACCCGCTTAGGGTGGCACAACCCACAACAGCAATTCCCGCGAGGGGAAGTGACTAAGGTGGGTTACCGAATTAAAGAAGAGACACTTGAGCGTGTATGGTGGCGCTACCCTGATACCCCAACCGGGCAAGAAGGCGTGGTAACTCCGCTACTCGAAGGTATTGAAGCCTTTAGCTTAGAGTTCTACAACGGAAGTTCATGGCTAAAGGAGTGGCAGACCGATCGCGCGCTGCCAAAAGCAGTCAGGCTTAAATTGACCCTTAAAGATTATGGTGAGATCGAGCGTGTTTACCTAACACCAAGTGGTAGCATTAATACTAGCGACAGCAGTGATAGCTCCTCGTCGAGTGGGGGCAACAATGGTTAAGCGATACCAAGCAGGGAAGCCTAGCAAGCAACGCGGTGTTGCACTGATCGTAATATTGATGCTGCTCGCGATCATGGCAGCGATTGCAGGTAGCATGTCTGAAAGGCTGTTTACGCAGTTTAAACGTGTGGGTAACCAGCTCAATTATCAGCAAGCTTATTGGTACAGCATTGGTATTGAAGCTTTGGCTAAGGTCGGTATTGAGCAGAGCTACAAAGATAGCGATACCATCAACTTAAGTCAGCCATGGGCACTAGAAGAGCAGGTTTATCCGCTCGACTATGGTCAAGTGGTGGGACACATTCGAGATGGTCAGGCGTGTCTAAATTTGAATGCGTTGAAGTCTGTTGCTAGCACCACAGATAACACATCACCTTACCTAGTATCTGTGTGGCAAACCCTGTTAGAGAATCTGGAAGTGGACTCTTACCAAGCAGAGGTGATCGCCAACTCGACATGGGAGTTTGTCGATGAGGATACGCGCAGTGTTTCTTCTGTGGGGGTGGAAGACAGTACCTATGAAGCGATGAAGCCCGCTTACCTGGCAGCTAATGGTTTGATTGCAGATGAATCTGAACTGCGTGCCGTGTATCAAGTGAGCGGTGAGGTGATGGACAAGGTTCGCCCTTACGTGTGTGCTCTGCCGAGTGATGACTGGCGTTTGAACGTAAACACACTCAAGGTCAAACAGGCTCCGCTTCTAGAGGCGATGTTTGCCCCGAACTTGAGTGAATCTGACGCCAAAGCGTTAATTGAAAACCGCCCCTTTGATGGCTGGGATAGCATTGATGACTTCTTAGCTGAGTCGAACTTATCGAGCGTCAGTGCCGATGTGACCAAGAAAGCCAAAGGGTACTTAGCGGTAGATAGTAGCTACTTCGAGCTGGATGCCGAAGTATTAGTGGAGAAGTCGCGAGTTCGAATTCGCACTCTCTTTTATAGTAGTAATCGAGAAACAGTGACGGTAGTGCGCCGTCGCTTTGGAGGAATCAGTGAGCGAGTTTCTGACCGTTCGACTGAGTAGCGAACCACAAAGCCCTGTGCAGTGGTTAGTTTGGTCGACAAGCCAGCAAGAAGTGATCGCAAGTGGCGAGCTTGCGAGCTGGCAACAGCTTGATGAGCTGACACCCTATGCTGAGAAACGGACCTGTATTGCGTTGCTCTCGGGCAATGACTGCCTATTGAAGCGTGTTGAGATCCCAAAAGGGGCAGCACGTCAGTTTGAGTCGATGCTGCCATTTCTACTAGAAGATGAAGTTGCTCAAGATATTGAAGAGCTGCACTTTACCATTCTAGATAAAGGCGCTGAGTCGGCCGTCGTTTGTGGTGTTGAACAACAGTGGCTCACTCAGGTGATGAGCGCATTCTCAGAGGTTGGCATTACCATTCGCAAAGTACTGCCGGATACGCTTGCCCTTCCTGTTGATGCTGAAGGCGTGACTGCATTGCAGATTGATGACCAATGGTTATTACGCCAAAGCACCTTTAAAGCGGTCTCTATTCGCCAAGCATGGCTGCCGATGTTTTTAAGCAGCGATTGGCTTGTTACTGAAGACGACGCCAAGCCTACGATCTTCAGTTATACCATGCTGCCAGATGAAGAAGCTCAGCAGCAGAGTAGGGTTGAGTGGCAAGCAAAACCAGCGGAATTGGTGATGTCGGTACTCAGCCAACAGGCGATTATCAGCGGAGTTAACTTGCTGACGGGCCGCTTTAAAACTAAATCTTCATTCACTAAATACTGGAAGATTTGGCAAAAGGTGGCGATTGCAGCGTGTTTGTTGATTGCGGTTATCGCAACCCAGCAGACACTCAAAGTACAGCGCTATGAAGCGGAAGCTCAGGCCTATCGTGCTGAGAGTGAGCGTATTTTCCGTCAGGTGCTACCGGGTAAACGTAAGATTCCAAGTGTCAGTTATCTGAAGCGCACAATGAACGAAGAAGCGAGCCGATATGGTGGCTCCAGTGATGGTGCGACTCTGCTTGGTTGGCTAACTCAGCTACCAAGTACGTTAGGGCAGGTGACGTCTATTGAAGTGGAAAGTATCCGCTATGATGGCAACCGCTCTGAAGTTCGTCTGCAAGCGAAAAGCTCGGACTTCCAACACTTTGAGACAGCCCGTACTAAGCTTGCCGAGAAGTTCTCTGTTGAGCAAGGACCGCTGAACCGAAATGGTGATGCTGTGTACGGCAGCTTTACACTTAAACCATTACAGTAACTCACGTTAGGAGATCAATGATGAGAAATATGATTGAGCCACTCCAAGCGTGGTGGACATCGATAAGTCAACGCGAACAGAGGCTTGTAATTGGGTGCTCTATTTTGCTAATCGTCGGTGTAGTGTATTGGGGCTTGCTTCAGCCACTCAATGCTCGTGCGGAACTGGCGCAAAGCCGTATTCAGAGTGAAAAGCAGTTGTTGGCTTGGGTTAGTAACAAGGCTGATGAAATCGTCGAACTGCGTGGCAGTGGCGGTGCCAAAAGCTCTGAGCCTTTGAACCGTTCTGTACCTGCTTCAATGCGCCGTTTTAAGATTGAATTGATTCGAGTACAACCTCGTGGCGAAATGCTGCAAGTGTGGGTTAAGCCGGTACCATTCAATCAATTTGTCGATTGGCTGACGTACCTGAAAGAGCAACAAGGCGTTGAAGTAGAATTCATGGATATTGACCGCAGTGACACGCAGGGCGTGATTGAAGTCAAGCGATTACAGTTCAAGCGAGGTTAGTGTGAAGCGAGGCTCTTCTCTAAAATATGGCTTACTTTTCAGCGCCATTTTTATCGTGTTCTTTTCAGTCAGTCTGCTTTTGCACCTACCTGCAGCGTTTGCTCTCAAGCATGCGCCTAAGGTTAGAGGGCTGCAAATTGATGGTGTGCAAGGCTCTATTTGGCAAGGCAGTGCCAGCAATATAGCTTGGCAGCGTGTTAATTATGGCTCAGTACAGTGGGACTTTCAGTTCAGCCAGCTTTTCCAAGGCAAGGCAGAGCTTGCTGTTCGATTTGGTCGTGATAGCGACATGAACTTGCGTGGTAAGGGCTATGTCGGCTACGGTATGAACGGTGCCTACGCGCAGAATTTGGTAGCATCATTGCCAGCTGAAGACGTAATGAAGTATGTACCGAATATTCCAGTGCCGATCACTGCTGTCGGTCAGGTGGAATTGACGATTAAACACCTTCAACAAGGCCAACCATGGTGTCAAACCGGTGAAGGTACCCTAGCTTGGACAGGCGCTGGCGCAGATACTCCGTTGGGCTCCTTGGACTTTGGCCCTGTAATCGCCGATGTAACCTGCCAAGATAATACGATTGCTGCACAAGGCACTCAGAAAACCGTGCAAGTTGAGAGCGAATTTGAAGCGAGCTTAACGCCAAACCGCCGCTACGCAACCAGCGCATGGTTTAAACCGGGCGCTGAGTTCCCGCAAGCGATGCAGAGTCAATTACGTTGGCTAGGCAAACCAGACAATCAAGGTAAGTACCAGTTTACTTATCAAGGGCGTTTGTAACGCTTTATTCAATATTAATGAGAAAAATGGGCACCGATTGAGGTGCCCATTTTTGTTTGTATAGGTTTAATCTTTACCCTGCAAGATCTCTTCCCAAGGTAGGTCGGCGTCACCGAGTACGATGAAGTTTGGATTCTCTAGGGTTTCGCGTTCGTTGTATGACAGTGGCTCTAGGTGAGTGCTGAGAATGCGTCCACCTGCTTCTTCAACGATGCATTGGGTTGCGGCTGTATCCCATTCACCAGTTGGACCTAAGCGTAGGTAACAATCTACTGCCCCCTCTGCAACCAGACAGGCTTTAAGGGCTGCTGAACCAAGTGGTACTAAGTCGTAGTTCCATTTCGGGCTCATGCGGCTGGTGATACGATTGATATCTTGGCGGCGGCTGATCGCCATCGCAATTGGCTGATTTGGTAGCTCATGGCGATGAGTCTTGATCTTCACGCTGTCGTTTAAATCGGGAATCTTCCATGCGCCTTTGCCGTCGTAAGCATAGTAAGTCACGCCCGATACAGGGCCGTAGACCACGCCCATCACGGGTTTGTTATGCTCAATCAGTGCAATGATGGTGGCAAAGTCTCCGCTGCGTGCGATGAACTCTTGGGTGCCATCAAGTGGGTCGACCAACCAATAGCGATCCCATTGAGAGCGCTTTTCTAGGCTAATGTCTGCCGCTTCTTCCGATAACACTGGGATGTCAGGGGTCAGTTCACTCAACCTTTGTGAGATTAGCTTGTGCGCTGCAAGGTCGGCGCTGGTGACGGGGGTATCGTCACTCTTGGTGTACTCTTCGTAATCTTTCTTCTCGTAGATCTCTAAGATCAGTTGTCCTGCTGAGCGAGCAACTTCAATCACGGAAGGCAGTAAGTGGGATAAATCTTTTGTCATTGGCATAAAAAGTCTCTTACTCTTCGTCAGATTGTTGTTTTAGTAGTCGAAGAGCCAGTAATAAAGCAGTGATGGAGCGAGCTTCACAGAAGTCGAGATGCGTAAGTAACTCTTCTCCTTGAGCCAGCGGCCAGCGCACAACATCTAGTGGTTCTGGTTCGTCACCTTCTAGCTGTTCTGGATAGAGGTCTTCGGCAATAAACAGGGTCATTTTGCTCGAAAAGTAAGAAGGGGCGAGAATCACTTCCTTGAGTGGCGTGAGTTTGCGAGCGCCAAAACCAATCTCTTCTTTTAACTCTCTTGCCGCCGCTTCGTTGGGCGTTTCACCTTGGTCGATGAGACCTTTAGGGAAGCCGAGCTCATAGCGCTCTGTACCTGCCGCATATTCGCGTACCAATAGGATGTCGCCTTGCTCAGTAATCGGGACCATCATTACTGCGTTGCGACCGCTTGGTTTCATGCGTTCGTAGGTACGAAGCTCACCGTTAGAAAACTTGAGATCGAGAGATTCAATAGAAAACAGTTTTGATTGAGCGACAGTTTGCTTAGCCAAAATTTCTGGCTTGGTCCTTTTTGTCATGCGCTCGCTCCTTAGCTTTTTGGGAAGTCTTTCTAATATAGGGGAAATGGCGATGACTTCCTAGAGGTGAGTTTTTATATCATGGAATTATTGAATGGGAAGCGATTGCAATGGCAGTTATATAGTTTAGAACGCCATTCTATTGATTTTGTTAGTGAAGTTGATGGTAGGGCTGATGAGGAGAGATGGGCTTATCAATTATCAGGTGCCTAGAAAACAAAAAGGCCGATGTTTTCACATCAGCCTTGGTCTCTAATCTTAGGTGTGATTAGTAGTAAGAGTGCTCACCACGATCGTGCTCAGTAGCGTCACGAACGGCTGTTAGTTCACCCTCGAACTGTTGTAGAAGTTCTTTCTCGATGCCTTCTTTTAGAGTCACATCAACCATAGAACAACCGTTACAACCACCACCAAACGCGACGATAGCAACGCCTTCATCAGTGATTTCAACTAGGCTTACATGACCGCCGTGGCCTGCTAGTTGCGGGTTTACTTGAGTCTGGATTGCGTACTCAACGCGCTCTAGAAGAGGTGCATCATCTGCTACTTTACGCATTTTTGCGTTCGGTGCTTTTAGAGTTAGCTGAGAACCCATTTTGTCTGTAACGAAGTCGATTTCAGCTTCGTCTAGGAATGGTAGGCTTAGTTCATCTACGTAAGCAGAGAAGCCTTCAAATGCTAGTTCAGTATCAGATGCTTCTACTGCATCTGTAGGGCAGTAAGAAACACCACACTCTGCATTCTGCGTACCTGGGTTTACCACGAATACGCGGATGTTGGTCCCTTCTGGCTGCTGTGAAAGCAGATTAGCAAAATGAGTTTGAGCTGTTTCTGTAATAGTAATATTTGACACGACGAATACCTGAGTAAATTTGTAGGCTATTCTGCCATTCTACTCCTGTCGGGGCGGTAATTCAGCCCTTTTTTGCTGAATTGATAGACAAGTTTCTTGGGAAATTGACTATGACGCGGGTTCAGGAGTGCGGCAGATGCAGTAAATATCAATCCTTTTAACGCCCACTTCAAGTAGCAATTGACATAATTGATACACAGTACTGCCTGTGGTGACGACATCATCCATTATTGCGACATGGGCGTCGCCTTTTGCTATCACTTTCATCACATCCTTGTTTCTAAAAGAAAAAACATTACGCAGGTTGTTCTGGCGTTGTGTCTTACTTAGCCCCTGCTGAGTCGGGGTGGCACGTTGACGACGAAACAGCGCTAGGCTTTGGCTGTTAAGTTCGTGCGCAAGAGCATCGGCTAGCAATGCGCTTTGATTAAATCCGCGGTGTAGGTAGCGCCGCCAATGCAGCGGCACACTAGTGATAATTGGGGCGGGCTGCTCGATATGGTTCGCCAGCAGTTTGACTAAGTCTCGACTTAACCAAAATTGACCACTGTATTTCATCTGGTGGACGTAATGGCTGAGTGGAAAATCGTAATCTCCAACACAATAGAGCCGATGCCATGGCGGTGGTTTTTTTAAACATGCCCCACATATGGTGGCATCGATCTCGATCTTGATACCGCAACGTTGGCAGCGGTGTTGTGGTGCGAAATGAGATAGGCAGCTATTACACCATTTAGGATGACTATCTTGAGGTAGCTTTGGCAGTTTGCAGAGATGACATTGTGGTGTGACCAAGCGTGGTGTGTGTTTTTGGAGCCAATCAGATAACATAGCGAGCACAAGTGCATTGATGATGTAGGTTTGGATAGCCTAGCCAGCAAGGTCATCATTGTTGGATGAGAATAGTAGGGAAAATCACGAGATGAGCGACAAACTGTATTGGCATGTGTCTGGACAGGGGCCAGATTTGGTTTTGGTTCATGGATGGGGAATGAACGGTGCGGTGTGGCAGCAAACCGTAACGGCGCTTGAGACCCAGTTCCGTGTCCATGTGGTTGACCTGCCAGGTTATGGTCACAGCAGTCACTGCCATGCTGATGCGCTCGAAGGTATTGCCGAGCAGTTGATGGAAGAGGCGCCAAAGCAGGCGATCTGGGTCGGTTGGTCTTTGGGTGGCTTAGTCGCGACTCACATGGCGCTGCATCATACAGATTATGTCTCTAAACTTGTCACGGTTGCGAGTTCTCCAAAATTTGCCGCAGCTAAAGAACCGGTGCTATGGCGCGGTATTCAGCCTAATGTTCTGACCAACTTTACCGAGCAGCTGGTGGAAGATTTTCAAACCACCATCGAGCGCTTCATGGCGCTGCAAGCGATGGGCAGTCCGTCGGCAAGACAAGATGTAAAACAGCTCAAACAGGCGGTACTGTCGCGTCCTCTGCCTAACCCAGACTCGCTGCTTGCCGGATTAAAAATGCTTTCAGACGTCGATCTGCGTGAGCGCTTACCTGAGCTAAAAGTGCCTATGCTGCGCTTATATGGTCGATTAGATGGTTTGGTGCCAATTAAGGTGGCAAAAGATCTAGAAAAAGCGCTACCAAACACTGAACAATACATCTTTACCCAGTCTTCGCATGCGCCGTTCATGACAGAAGCGGATGCTTTTTGCTGTGAGCTGATCAGCTTCGCCGAGAAATAATTGCTAAAATTATAGACAACGTGGTCGATATATAATCTAACCAAGGCACTGAACGATGCTCAGCCCTCTCTCTCACCTGAGCAGAACACAGTAGTTTGGGCTATGCCTGTTGTGCTTACTGGGTTCAACGGTGCCATGGCAATAGCGATGGGCGATTCTTGAGGAGAGTTCGCAATGATTGTGTCACCTGCAACGGCAGTAAGTGTGCCACTGATCGCCCCATCCGTTAATGTGCAAACTGAGCAAGTTGCGCGTGAAAATAGAGTTCGAGAGCCTGTTGCTCCAGCCGTCGCATTGGCTAAAACCAATGCAGAGCGCAAGGTTAAATCGGACGATAAACGAAGGCAGCAATCAGCTTGGGATCCCTCTGACCATCCCGGTTATGAAATGGATAACGAGCAGGAAATAAATGCGGTAAACCAAGAAGAGCCTAAAGATCCATTTGATAGGTTGTTCAGCTTATTGGCACTGAGTAGTTATAGTGCTGATCAAGGAAAGGGTTACACCATGCGTTTTCGATTGCCCAAGCACATTCTTGATGCGGCGATTCGAGAAGGGCAGATGGAACAACGACGTAAGGTCATTAAATATCACTATGGCCATGCTGTTGCGCCTCATAAGCCATCTGAGGTATTGGTTGTGCTCTAGCGCAGTCAATATCGCCAAGCCTTTTTGAACCTAATAAAAAACCTGCATGCCAGTGGCGATGCAGGTTTTCTGTTTTTAGAAGGGCGCTTTTATATTTAAGAGGACGCTCTTATGTCTGAGAGACAACTTTTACAGCTTTAGGTCTACTATGATCCAAACGCTTTTCTAGCTGCTCACACCCTTATCGCGAGGCGTTACTTCTTCGCTTTCGCAAAGGCTGCAGCAAACGCGCCACCCATAGCGCCGTTCTGTTGTGGCTCTTCGCGACGACGCTGACCGCCTTGCGATTGACGACCTTGAGAACGAGGTGCAGATGAACGTTGAGCACGGTTATCTTGTCCCGGCTCGTCTTTCATGCGCATGCTTAGCGCAATACGCTTACGCTGCACGTCCACTTCCATCACTTTCACTTTGACGATGTCGCCCGCTTTCACTACTTCACGTGGATCAGAAACAAAGCGATCAGTCAGTGCTGAAATGTGTACCAGACCGTCTTGGTGAACACCGATATCAACGAAAGCACCAAAGTTGGCTACGTTAGAGACCACGCCCTCTAGAATCATGCCCGGCTCTAAATCAGACACAGAGTTAACGCCTTCCGCAAAGGTCGCCGTTTTGAACTCAGGGCGCGGGTCACGACCCGGTTTATCTAGCTCTTTAATGATGTCTGTGACGGTTGGCACGCCGAAGTTATCGTCGGTGTAATCGACCGCGTGCAGGCCTTTTAAGAAGCCAGAGTCGCCGATTAGGGTCTTGATATCTTTGTTGTTCTTCTCAGAGATCGCTTTTACCACAGGGTAAGCTTCAGGGTGAACCGCTGAGGCATCGAGTGGGTTTTTACCACCCATGATACGCAGGAAGCCGGCACACTGTTCAAAGGCTTTTGGCCCCAAGCGCGCGACTTTCTTCAACGTGGTACGCGCTTCAAAGCGGCCGTTCTCATCACGGTAATCAACAATGTTTTGTGCGATGGTGCTAGATAGGCCAGCAACACGAGTCAGAAGCGCGGCAGAGGCGGTGTTTACGTCAACACCGACGGCGTTCACACAGTCTTCGACGATCGCGTCTAGGCGTTTCGCGAGCATGGTTTGGCTCACATCGTGTTGGTATTGGCCGACACCGATTGATTTCGGGTCAATCTTAACCAGCTCTGCCAGTGGGTCTTGTAGACGACGAGCGATTGATACTGCACCACGCAACGACACGTCCATATTCGGGAACTCTTTCGCTGCAAGCTCAGATGCCGAGTAAACCGATGCGCCAGCTTCGCTCACAATGATCTTCTGTACTTTTAGGTTGCCGCGCTTAATCACGTCAGCCACAAAGCTGTCGGTTTCGCGTGAAGCTGTACCGTTACCAATTGCAATCAGATCAACATTGAATTGACGCACCATCTGCTCAACGATGTGTGCAGATTTGTCGTACTGCTTTTGTGGTGGATGAGGGTAGATGGTTTCAGTTGCCAGTACCTTACCCGTTGCATCAACTACAGCGATTTTTGAACCTGTACGTAGACCTGGATCGAGACCTAGCGTTGCACGAGGGCCTGCCGGAGCGGCCATCAATAGGTCTTTCAGGTTAGTCGCGAATACTTCAATCGCTTCGACTTCTGCGCGCTCTTTCATTGCGCCCATCAACTCGGTTTCCATGTGCATAGATACTTTAATGCGCCATGCCCAGCTGATCACCTGTTTACGCCATGCATCGGCAGGAGCGCTACTCAGAGTAATACCGTAGTGATCAGAGATGATGTTTTCACAATAAGACCCACGCACACCCTCTTCTTGCTCTGGGTCAGCGTTCATAGTCAGGGTTAGGAAGCCCTCATTACGACCACGCAGCATGGCTAGTGCACGGTGTGAAGGCACTTTGCTTAGCGTCTCGTCGTGCTCGAAGTAGTCTTTGAACTTCTCGCCTTCCTGCTCTTTCCCTGCAACAACGCGCGCGCCCAGTGCCGCATTGCGCGTCAGGTGCTGACGGATTTTCTCAAGCAGGTTTGCATCTTCTGCGATGCGTTCCATGATAATTGCGCGAGCACCATCCAGTGCGGCCTTAGTATCATCAATACCTTTTTCACTATTCAGGTACTGAGAGGCTTCACTTTCTGGATCGTGTTGTGGTTCGTTCCACAGTGTCTCTGCAAGTGGCTCTAGGCCCGCTTCAATCGCGATTTGACCTTTGGTGCGACGCTTAGGTTTGTAAGGTAGGTATAAATCTTCTAGGCGGGTTTTGCTGTCGGCTTGAGTGATCTCTTTTTCAAGCTCAGCGGTCAGCTTGCCTTGGTCTTGAATCGATTTGAGGATCGTTTGGCGGCGATCGTCGAGTTCACGCAGATAAGAAAGTCGGCTGTCTAGATTACGTAATTGGGTGTCATCAAGGCCGCCCGTTACCTCTTTACGGTAACGTGCAATAAAGGGAACCGTGTTACCGTCATCGATTAGGGTAACTGCTGCGGTCACTTGATCGGGGCGAACGCTCAGCTCTTGAGCGATCTGTCTACAGATAGCTTGGCTCATCCGTTGAATCTCTTTTTGATTATCGTGCCCACATATATGGGGGTGAACCTTAGCTTTTTCTAGCTTTACTAAGTCAATTTCCTGTTTGTTCGGTGATTTCCCGATCTGACATACCCTTTGTGCGAGATCTCTTACAAGTGATGTGCGACTAAATCACTTTGTGCATGCTGTTTTTACCACGCTTGAGTTTAACTTGTTGATATTTATGGGGTTTTATTGCGGTGTGATCGATGTCATATCATTTTTTTGTTGGCAGATATCTGGGATGCCATCGGATTTCGCGTAATATTTAACTTGTCGACAGGGAGTTGGCAGGAACAGGAAAAAGCCTAACGGATTAGGTATCTTCAGGATGAAGATTTGATTGCTTAGGATGAGTAGTCAGCAAGGATGTAAAACACTGATTGAGTTTGATGTGGCTAGGATGGTTACTGATGCTGATGAAAGTGAATGTCTCTGGATGAGATTAGCCCGTCAGGATGATAGGCAAGTATGGACACCGCTAGGATGGCGATGACAAAAGGAAATCGGTTAAAGGATTTAGCCAATATCAAGGAAAGATGCAGGGAGCACCTTATCTCAATGAGATAAATAGTGGCAGGAAGGCTACGAAAGAACTTAACCCCGTAGGGCGCAAGCCTCACGGGGTTTCCTTTTATCTAGAGCCTTGAAAAGTCTCTATGGTGTATAGCGAATCGCATTCACAAACCACTCTTTGTCGCCCTCTGGGGTACGCACCGTGAACTCATCATCCACTTCTTTCTTGAGCAGGGCTCGTGCCATCGGTGAGTCAATCGAGACATAGTCTTTTACACCGCCATAGATCTCATCTGGCCCAACAATACGAAATGACTTGGTATCGCCATCGTCATTCTCTATCTCAACCCAAGCACCAAAAAACACTTTGCCTTCTTGCTGCGGCGAGTAGTCGACGACCTTTACTTGGTCGAGTCGTTTTCTTAAATAGCGAACGCGGCGATCGATCTCGCGTAGGCGTTTTTTATTGTACTGATAGTCTGCATTTTCACTGCGATCACCGAGGCTCGCTGCCCAAGTTACTTTCTTGGTCACTTCTGGGCGATCTTCTCGCCATAGGAAATTCAGCTCTTTTGTGAGTTTTTCATAACCCTCACGAGTAATTAAGTTTGTTTTCATAACTCTGACTTAGTGAAATCATGTTCTAAGATAGAATATATAGAAAGGCAACATACGTTAACAATTCTTTAGGCGACATTTTCTCCAAGAATGTTACATTTTCAATGTCTAAAAAGAATACTTAATCTTCAAGTTTGAGTTTTAATAGGTGGAACCATTACATGCAAGAAAACTACAAAATTTTAGTGGTCGATGACGATGCGCGCCTTCGTGCATTGCTGGAGCGCTACTTGTCTGAGCAAGGCTTTCAAGTGCGTAGCGTGGCAAACAGTGAGCAGATGGACCGCCTGTTAACCCGTGAAAACTTCCACTTGATGGTGCTGGACTTAATGTTACCGGGCGAAGATGGCCTCTCAATCTGCCGTCGTCTACGTAACGCCAATAACATGTTGCCTATCTTGATGCTGACCGCTAAGGGTGATGAAGTGGATCGCATTGTTGGCCTAGAAGTAGGTGCCGATGATTACCTACCTAAGCCATTTAACCCTCGTGAGCTACTGGCGCGCATTAAAGCAGTACTGCGTCGTCAAGTGATTGAAGCGCCGGGTGCACCAAGTACAGAAGAATCTGTGGTTGAGTTTGGCGAGTTCCGTTTGAACCTTGGCACGCGTGAAATGTTCCGTGGTGAAGAGCCAATGCCGCTGACTTCAGGTGAGTTTGCGGTACTTAAGTCGCTGGTCACCAATGCGCGTGAGCCAATGTCTCGCGATAAGCTGATGAACATGGCTCGCGGCCGCGAATACTCAGCGATGGAGCGTTCTATCGACGTTCAGATCTCTCGCCTGCGTCGCCTTGTTGAAGAAGATCCAAGTAAGCCGCGTTACATCCAAACGGTGTGGGGCTTAGGTTACGTGTTCGTTCCTGATGGAAAAGCAGTGTAACTCTATCAGTCACCATCGTGATTGAAATGTGATTGTTATCGGGTCATCTCATAATTATGTGATGGCCCGTTTTCTATTCAGAACAGAGGTTTAGAGTTATAGTTTCTATTATGTCTCTGTTTCTCTACCTTTCACTTAAGGTTTTCTATGCGTATACGTAGCTCCTTTACTCAATCTATCGTTCTCTTCTTAACCTTGCTGGTTGCTAGCCAAATATTCTCTTACTACGCGGTTTTTAATTACGCCTTGATGCCGAGTTTGCAGCAGTTTAATAAGATCTTGGCGCATGAGCTGAACTTGGTTTTAGACGAAGGTGATCTTGATATCGAGATGGACGCACCATTGCGTCAGCGTGTACTCGAGCAGCTTGGGGTGACGGTTCACGCCAAAGACAGTGAAACGGCGGGTGAGTTTTACCATGCTGTAGCGATTGACCTGATGAGTGAAGAGATGACTAAGGAGCTTGGTTCAGAAACCGAGGTGAGGCTGATCTTAGGTGCTGAGAGTTACGTGCTTTGGATGGATATAGCGCAGCTGCCTAACTCGCTGATTCGAATTCCGTTATCAGAGTTACAAGAAGAAGATTTTGCACCGCTGTTCCGCAATAGCTTGATCATGGCGCTGTTGATCATTGCTGGTGGCTGGTTGTTCATCCGTTTACAGAACCGTCCTTTGATTGCCCTAGAGAAAGCTGCCAAAGGGGTAGGGCGTGGTGATATTCCACCGCCTTTGCCAGTTCAAGGTGCGCAAGAGATTCGCTCGGTAACTCGCGCCTTTAACCAGATGTCGAAAGGCATCCAAGAGCTTGAGGAAGACAGGGCGCTATTGATGGCGGGTATCAGTCATGACCTGCGTACGCCATTGACCCGTATTCGTTTAGCGACGGAGATGATGTCACCGGAAGACAGCTACTTAGCCGAAGGTATTATCAGTGATACGGAAGAGTGTAACGAGATCATCAGCCAGTTTATGGATTACCTAAAACCTGTTGACCGTAACTCGTTCCAAGCTGTGTTCTTAGAAGATATTGCTGGTGAGGTGGCGAGCTCTGAGGGTGGCTATGAGGTAGAAATTGAAACTGACCTCGCTTCTAACATGAAACCCGCTTTGGGTAACCCAATTGCCATTAAGCGCGCAATCAGTAACTTGGTGGTTAACTCCCTACGCTATGGTAATGGCTGGGTTAAAGTCACTACGGGTATGACCGCGGATAATAAGCTCGCTTGGGTCACGGTAGAAGATAATGGCCCCGGTATTCCTCAAGATCAGATCAGTAAGCTGTTTGAACCCTTCACTCGAGGCGATACCGCGCGTGGTAGTGAAGGTACGGGTTTAGGTTTGGCGATTGTGAAGCGTATTGTCAGTCAGCATCAAGGTGCTGTGGTGGTGAACAATCGTAGCCAAGGCGGTTTGAAAGCGCAGATCAGCTTCCCAGTTAAGTTGTAAGCTTAATGAGCTTCGGGGGGCTGCGATAGATTCCCGACTCGGTCATTCTTTCCTCTCGGGGATAAAAACATACCGTCATTCCCTATCGTGAGGGACGAGCGAGTAGGGAATCTCGCTCTTAGCTCTTTTTTCGAAAGGGCTCACATGTAAAAAGGCTTCCATGAGGAAGCCTTTTTAGTTCAAATAATTACCAGCAATAACTACGCCTTAGAATACACATCACGCTCACCCAGCCAGCGGTTAATGATCGCCTTAGCATTGTCTGGGTAGCTATCGTGAATATGGCGCGCAATACGCTGCACTTCAGGGATTAAGCGCTGGTCGCGCACCAAGTCGGCAATCTTAAAGTCAGCCAAGCCTGTCTGCTTAGTGCCAAGCAATTCACCCGGACCTCGAATCTCCAGATCTCGTTGAGCAATCACAAAGCCATCATTACTTTCACGCAGCACACCTAAGCGCTTCTGAGCAGTCTTAGACAATGGTGAGTGGTACAGCAATACACAGTGACTCGCGACCGAACCACGACCAACACGGCCACGTAATTGGTGCAGCTGAGCAAGACCGAGACGCTCTGGGTTTTCGATGATCATTAAGCTTGAGTTGGGCACATCCACGCCAACTTCGATAACCGTTGTCGCGACCAAAAGATGGAGCTTATTCTCTTTGAACTCCTGCATCACTGCCTGTTTTTCGGCAGGCTTCATGCGACCATGTACTAAACCAATTTTCACATCAGGAAGTTTGCGTTGCAGCTCCTCTGCGGTATCCGCTGCCGCTTGCGCTTCCAACACTTCGGACTCATCAATTAACGTGCACACCCAATAGGCTTGCTTGCCCTCGTTAAGACACGCATTACGTACACGTTCGACAATGTCGTCACGCTTGGTATCTGGAATAGCAACGGTTTGAATGGGCGTTCGACCCGGTGGAAGCTCATCAATAATCGAGGTTTCTAAATCCGCATAGGCCGTCATCGCTAGTGTGCGTGGAATCGGTGTCGCCGTCATCACCAATTGATGCGGGTAGTGTCCTTGCTTGGCGCCTTTCTCACGCAGCTCTAATCGCTGGTGGACACCAAATCGGTGCTGCTCATCGATGATCACTAGGCCTAGGTTCTTAAACTCAACATGTTCTTGGAACAGGGCGTGCGTACCGACCACCATCTGCGCTTCACCACTGGCAATGCGTTCAAGCTCTTTCTCTTTGGCTTTGCCTTTGAGCTTACCGGCTAGCCAACCGACTTGAATACCCATGCTCTCAAACCAATTAGCAAAGTTGATTGAGTGCTGCTCTGCAAGAAGCTCGGTTGGTGCCATTAGCGCGACTTGTTGGCCGTGCTCTAGAGCGCGAACGGTGGCGAGGGCGGCGACTAGCGTTTTACCTGAGCCTACATCACCTTGTACTAAGCGCATCATAGGGTGTGGTTTCTCTAGGTCTCCTTCAATCTCTTTTACCACGCGTGCTTGTGCATTGGTTGGAGAGAAGGGCAGTTGAGCCAGTAGTTTGTCTTTGAGTGTATGCACTGGCGGCAGTGGAATCGCGTTGTCTTGTTGCCCCTTGCTGCGAACCGATAGCATTGATAGGTTTTGTGCGAGCAGCTCTTCCATGATCAAACGCAGTTGAGCTGGATGCTTACCTTCATCAAATAGCTCAAGGTCGATCCCCGGTGGTGGCCTGTGAATGGTGTGTAGCGCCTGTGCGAGGGTGATTTGATGATCGTATAAGCCAGATGGTAGCAGTTCATTGACGGCTGCTTTGTCGATCAGTTCTAATGCTTGGTCGGTCAGGTTACGCAGCGTGACTTGTCTCAGTCCTTCAGTGGTTGGGTACACCGGAGTCAGGTTCGCTTCCACGTCTGGTTGCTGTCTTGGAGCAAAGAATTTGTAATCCGGATGGACGATTTCAAGCCCCATATTGCCGCGCTTTATTTCACCATAAGCATGGACTTGCTTGCCCTCGGCAAAGTTGTTCTTCATTCCGGCAGTGAAGTTGAAAAAGCGAAGCGTAATGGTGCCATTACCGTCGCTGATCTTTACCGCCAACATCTTACGTTTACCGAAAATGGTATCCACGCTCATGACCTTGCCTTGAACTGCGGCCCAGATTCCAGCGTGCAGTTTGATGATCGGATAGATACGTGTTCGGTCTTCGTAACGCAGTGGCAGATGAAACAGTAGATCTTGTACGTTGTTCAATCCAACCTTTGCCAGTTTCTCGGCAACCTTAGCGCCCACTCCAGACAGAGAGTTAAGAGGAATAGCAGATAAAAGCTGTGACATAACAAGGCTCACGACGGTAATAGATATCGTCTATTCAAGCATTTTACTGGATTTTTGTACAGGATAAAGCGAAAGAGCAGATGAGAGATTCGGGTAAACGGGATGCGAAGAGATTAAGAGCGGATGCGGGATACGAGTAAACGAGATGCGAAGGGACTAAGAGCGGGTGCGGGATTCGGGTAAGCGAGATACGAAGAGAATAAGGGCAGGTGCGAGATTCGAAAAAAATAGAGTGACACAAAAACTAAAGCAGACTCGACATACGAAAAGTTGAGTGCTGAAAAGCTTTTGCTCTTCGCATCACGGTACTCGAATCTCTCATCTGCTTCATCTATTGCGATTCGAAAAAACTAAAAGCAGATGTGGAGCCAAGATAGTGAGTCACGAAGTCATTTGCTCTTCGCATCTCGCCATCTCGAATCTCTCATCTGCTTTTCTAGCTAGTTCTTACGACGTCTTACCTTCAGCGCGTGTGGCATAACACGCAGCTTCTTCATAATACTCGCAAGATGCACACGATCTTTGGTGGTCAGCAAGATAGTCACTGTGTACAAGCGCCCATCACGTTCTTCTGTCGAGATACCATGAATGTTTGAGCCTGTTTTCGAGATAACGTTAGTTAGCTCAGCCAGTGCACCTTGGTGGTTCTGAAGATCGACTTGAAGCTCTGCTGTGAACTCTTGGTCGTAATCGTCAGACCATTCAACCGCCATGTACTTGTCAGGTTCTTTTTGGTAACCACGAACGTTTGGACACGTTTCACGGTGAACCACAAGGCCACGACCTGGAGATACATGGGCAATGATGTGATCATCTGGAATTGGGTGACAACAGTTAGCGAACGTCAGCAATAGACCTTCAGCGCCACGGATTGGAAGTTTCTTCTTCGGTGTATCGCTGTCGTTGTTCACTTCTGTTAGTTCGTCCGCATCACCCAGTAGACGACGGGCAATCACGATACTCATCAGTTCACCCAAACCAATCGAAGCCAGTAGGTCTTCAATCGACTCTAAGCGCAGATCAGATAGAACATGATCGACATTCTCTTGAGCGATATCGCCAATCGAGTGTTCACCCAGTGCGTGGTTAAGCAGGCGGCGACCTAGGGTTACCGACTCTTCACGACGCATGGTTTTAAGAACCTGACGGATCTTAGTACGAGCACGAGAAGTCACGACATAGTTGAGCCATGCAGCATTTGGACGAGCACCCGGTGCGCTGATGATTTCGATCGTCTGACCGTTCTTCAGGGCTTTGCTTAGGGGGTACGGGTTCATGTCTACACGAGCGCCAACACACATATTACCCACGTCAGTATGTACTGCGTAAGCAAAGTCGACGGCTGTTGCGCCTGCTGGCAGCTCAACGATACGACCTTTCGGTGTGAAGACGAAAATCTCATCAGGGAATAGATCAGACTTAACGTTCTCGATGAATTCGAACGAGTTACCGGCACTTTGTTGAAGCTCAAGTAGGCTCTGCATCCAACGCTGAGCTTTCACTTGCGCGGTGGTGCCATTGCTACGAGTACCATTGCCTTTGTAAGACCAGTGCGCTGCAACACCTTTGTCTGCCATTTGGTCCATGTCTTCCGTACGAATTTGTACTTCAACTGGAACGCCGTGAGGGCCGATCATAGAGGTATGTAGAGACTGATAGCCGTTGGCTTTCGGTACTGCAATGTAGTCTTTCATGCGACCGGGACGAGGCTTATACAAGCTATGAGCCTGACCTAGAGCACGGTAACAGGTGTCTGGTGTGTCTACCACGACGCGGAATGCGTAGATATCCATAATAGTGTGGAAGCGCTGCTCTTTGGTTTTCATCTTGTTGTAGATGGAGAACAGGTTCTTTTCACGACCAAATACACGAGCAGGTAAGCCAACCTCTTCGAGGCGACCTTCAATCTCGCTATGGATACGTTGGATCATCTCTTTGCGGTTACCACGAGCGGCTTTCACCACTTCTTTAAGAACTCGGTAACGGTTTGGATAAAGGGCTTCAAAGCCAAGTTCTTCTAGTTCAGTCTTGATGTTATGAATACCAAGACGGTGAGCAAGAGGAGAGTAGATCTCTAGGGTTTCACGTGCAATACGACGCTTTTTGTCTGGGCGCAGGGCACCAAGCGTACGCATGTTGTGTGTTCGGTCTGCTAATTTGATCAAGATAACGCGGATGTCTTGCACCATTGCGAGAACCATCTTACGAAAGTTCTCTGCTTGCGCTTCTTTGCGATCACGAAACTTAAGCTTATCCAGCTTAGAAACACCATCAACAAGCTCCGCCACTGTGTTACCAAACTGCGCTTCTAACTCTTCTTTTGTAACTTCAGTATCTTCAATTACATCGTGGAGTAGGGCTGCTTGGAGTGTTTCGATATCAAGGCGCATTTCAGCCAGGATACGTGAAACAGCAACAGGGTGGATAATGTATGGTTCACCGCTTGAGCGGGTTTGCCCTTCATGGGCATCTCTCGCTACCACATAAGATTGACGCAGAGCCTCAATTTGAGGCTCTGTTAGGTATTCTTGGGCAACGTCTTTGAGGCTATCGAATAGATACAAATTAAAGGCCCGGAAGGTTAATTAGTTCGAATAACAATGACGCTTTTTGCGAATAAGAGTTAACGAGAGTGAGCGATGCTGCTTACTGCTGCAAGCTCAGCTGCTTCTTGCTCTTGTTGCTCTTGACGCTCACGAGCATCTAGTACGTCTTTAGTGATAAGACCTTCTTCGATTTCACGAAGTGCGATAACCGTTGGCTTATCGTTTTCTTCAGGCACTAGTGAATCTTTACCGCCAGTTTGCATTTGACGAGCGCGGCGAGCCGCAATAAGAACTAGGTCGAAACGGTTGCCAACTTTTTCAACAGCGTCTTGAACAGTTACGCGTGCCATGAGGACTCCAAATAGTTAACTAATAAATTTTGAATGACGAGAAAGTATACAAGCTTAATTAGTGACTTTCTAGATCACCGTATACTTATCTCAATGGAAAATCTAGCCTTGCTAGACTATTCCGCCAGTAGAGCGGTAAGCATGCCGCTGTATTTTGCTGCTTGCTTATCTTCTTTTAAGCGTTCCGCACGGATGATAGCTCTGAAGTCCATAAGGGCTGCATCAAAGTCATCATTCACGATCACATAGTCATACTCATTATAATGAGAGATTTCTGACTTCGCTTCGCTCATGCGTTTCGCAATAACTTCTGCACTATCTTGACCACGAACATTCAGACGACGTTCTAGCTCACCGTTGGATGGTGGTAGAATGAATACACTCTTCGCTTGAGGCATCTGTTCGCGAATCTGACGAGCACCTTGCCAGTCGATATCTAGGAACACGTCGATACCGCGCTCTAGGTTCTCTTCAATCCATACGCGAGAGGTACCGTAGTAGTTACCAAACACTTCTGCATACTCTAAGAACTCACCTTTACCGATGAGGTCTTCGAAGTGATGCTTTTCAACGAAGTGGTAGTGAACACCATTCTCTTCACCAGGGCGCATACCGCGAGTGGTGTGTGAAACAGATACCTTCATTGCGTAGGTTGGATTGGTTTCTAGCATTGCTGAGATCAAGCTCGATTTACCTGCGCCACTAGGTGCAGATACGATGTAAAGAGTACCTTTGCCCATCTGTATGTTTCCACTGTTGGTTGGATTGAGTGAAGATGTTGCTCTTCACTATAAAAGATAGCACTGACCGAACTCTTGCTCACCTCTGCTGTGCACAGTGTACACGCAATGTGGTGAAAATTAGGTCAGAAAAATGGAGGCGAAGAGTAGCATATTTCAATGATTCAGAACAACTGGCTTGATCGTTATTTGTTGGCAAATGATCGTCTCAAGGATCTTTCCAGAAATGCGATAAGTGGCTATTGGTACTTTTTTATGTGATCCAGACAAAATTTGTTGAAGTTTTAATCTTAACCCTTACAATCCGCGCAAACGATTAAATGCTGTATATATCTAGTGATATGGACTAGATGTTTCTACTACCGAGCCTATCTTGGTGACTACAGTTTTTAGTGCAGAAACCTCTCTTTTTCTCGCAGCATTTGAATCTTCAATTTCTTATTTTTTTGCATAGGTTTTGTTGTGAGTACCGATTCCACCCTAAAGGCCCAAAACACCTCATCTGGTTCGCTGGATTCTCTGTTTAAGATTTCTGAAAGAAAGACCACGATTAGCACCGAGCTATACGCAGGTTTTATTACTTTTTTGGCGATGAGCTACATCCTAGCGGTGAACCCTGCCATTCTTGGCGGTATTCCAGGTATGGATAAAGGCGCGGTATTTACGGCAACTGCTTTGGCTGCGGCTATCTCGACCCTAATTATGGGTATCTGGGGTAACTACCCGGTAATGTTAGCTCCAGGTATGAGCATGAACGGCTTCTTTAAAGGCCTGCTATTAAGCGGCTCGGTGGCGGTACTGTGGAATGAAGCGCTATTTGGTATTTTCCTATCGGGCATTTTGTATCTTGCGTTCTCATTGACCAACATTCGTAAGTCGATGATTGAGTCGATTCCAGAAGACCTGAAGCTGGCGATCACGGTATCGCTTGGTCTGTTCATCGCGTTCTTAGGTCTTAAAAACGCTGGCATTATCGTTTCTAACCCGTTTGTACTGGTTGGCCTAGGTGACATCTCAGACCCACAAGTGATCATCGCTTACGTGAGTATCTTTATTGCGCTTGGCTGTATGGTTCGTGATATTAAGCTGGCGACGTTTATCTCGTTTGTTTCGGCGATTGCTCTGACTATCATCGCTGATTTGTTCATGGGTACGTCGAATGCACCAATCCCTGATGAGCTAATTTCTATGCCACCAAGCATGGCGGGCAGCTTCGGTGCGATCTTTGATTTCTCGGCATTCACGCCAGAGAAAATGTTTGATCTACTGTTCATCGTTCTTATCTTCTTGATTGTCGATTTCTTTGATGGCTTGAGCACCATTGTTGGTGTTGGTCGTGATGCGGGTATCATTGATAAGGACGGTAAAGTGCCAAACGCGAAGTCAGCACTAGTAGCAGATGCTGGCGGTACTGTGATTGGTTCTGTTCTGGGTACGACTTCGATTACGGCTTTCTCTGAGTCAGGTATTGCTTCTTCTCAAGGCGCGAAGACGGGTCTTGCCGCTGTAATGGTTGCGGGTCTGTTCCTAATTTCACTATTCCTATACCCAATCTTCTCTATCTTCTCGGCAGCTATGGTTGCACCGGCGATGGTAGTGGTGGGCATCTATATGGTCGGCCGCCTTGGTCAGATCAACTGGGAGAAGAAAGAGTCTCGTATTGCGGCGTTCTTCACCATCATGTTTACCGTATTGAGCTTCTCTCCTGCGAACGGCATGGCGATGGGCTTCATCAGCTACGCATTCACTATGGTTGTAGCGGGTAAAGGCAAAGAGGTACACCCACTGATTTACGGACTGTCGGTTGTGTTCCTTGTATACCTAGTGCTTCTGTAGTCGATATTGATGTTTTGATAGTGGCTCTGCATTGTGTAGGGCCATTTTTTTGCGTGTTGGATAAGTGTTCACATCGCTGTCACGCTCTACGCCTAAAGTTGGTCATAACAGATAGCGCCACTTTGATAGAGGCATGCTATTGTATTGGCAGGTTTAATTAGTAATTAGAGTGTTTATGCCTTCTCATTTACCAAAAGGTTTTAGTCGACCTTTCTTGAAGATATTCCATATTCTTGAAGCCGTACTGCTGGTGGCCATTACATTGGCGACCCTGTTTGCGATGGTTGAAGAGTTCATGCATGTGTTTGCTGAAAAGCGCGTTCTCTTGACTGACATCCTGCTGATGTTCATCTATCTCGAAGTGTTAGCGATGGTGCAGCAATTTGTGGTGAACGGTAAGATCCCTGTTCGATATCCTATTTATATCGCAATGATGGCGATTGCCCGATACATCACGCTAGGTATGAAAGAGTTGGATGCGGTGCTGGTGGTGTGGCTGGCGGTGGCTGCATTTATTCTTGCGGCAGCGACATTGCTGATAAGAGTCGGGCACCATTACTGGCCATATGTCGATAGACGTACTCAAGAGCCTGATGAGTAATGGTGAGCGAAAGTAGACAGGTATTAAAAAGGGCGACATTAAGTCGCCCTTTTGCTTTCTAGCTAACAGAGTGTTAGTTATTAGAATTTGTATGTAGCACCGGCGTAGAAGCTACCTAGTTGGAAGGTAACGTCGTAGTCAGGGAAGCCCGTATCGATGCTGAAAGTGTCAACTTCGTATGCAACACGGAAGTTTAAATGCTCTAGGCTTGCAGGGGTGTATTCAACACCAGCACCTAAACGAAGTGCTGTTTCGTCTTCGTCTTTTGCGAACGGTACGTCAATAGACATTTGAGCCAAACCAACAGTACCAAAAGGACGCCAACCACTGTCAAAGGTGTAACCAAGGTTTGCCGCAATAGAGATTGCCGACGGCTCTAGTGCGTATGGCGAGCCAGGTGCAGTAACATCACTGTACTTTGTGTATTGCGCTTCAACGCCAACGATACGGTTAAACTGGTAGCCACCAATAAGCTTGAATGATGAATCATTGGTTTCTAGTACCGAGCCAGACACGTCATCATCATAAGTTGTAGTACCGAAACCACCGCCTAAATAAAAACCAGATACGTCTTTTTCAACGGCTTGCTCTTGAGCACCTGCAAAGGCAGAAAATGCTGCCAAAAGGATCACTGCTTTTTTCATTTTATTAATCTCATCGGGGATAAAAAACAGTGTGCATTGTGTGTTCACTTCCAATATAAAACTAAAGATGGATTTCATTTAAACTTCACGAATTGTCGGTTTATTGACGCTTTTCCTTTTATTTCTTTTTATATTTATCGTGTAACTCATTGATATATTTAATGGTGTATTTTTTGTTGGCACTGTTCTTTGAATTGGTAGTAGATTTCAGGCTACCACTTACACCACAGAGTCAGTAATGATAGGATCATAATCACCGCGGTATATTTTTGAGTGAAATTTGCTCAAAACCTAGTAACAGTGAGCCTATGCATAGAGTCTATTTTTCCAATTTGATACTTGATCCTACCACTCGAACACTCTCGAGTGTGGAAGGCGAGAGCATCCAATTGCGCCCGCTGCCCTATGCTGTATTGAGCCTGCTGTTAGAGAATCAAGGTGCCCACGTTACCCGTGAGTGTCTGTTTGAAACGTGCTGGGAGGGCGCTCTAGTTACCGACCAAGCGATAACTAATGTCATTTCTGGTTTAAGAAAAAGCTTCGCACAATTAGGCGCTACTGATGTCACTATCAGAACAGTGAGTAAGATTGGCTACGTACTTGAAATTCACTGCGCTGAAGAGCCTGTAAAAAAGAAGGTCGAAGAGCGGACAATTCGAGTAAGCCAGGAGAGCGAGGTTATTCCGGCAACATCAAGCAAAGGCGATGCAACTATCAAAGTTAGCGCGCCTATCAAACACAAAGAGAACCGGTATCTGTTGCATGGCGTGATAACAGTGCTTCTACTTGCCTGTCTAATATTTGTATTGCTAGCTAAACCTTTTATTAGAAAACCAGAATTTATCCAACCGAGTGAGTATCAGCATTTTCAAGTTGGTGCGACTGACTTTTACCTTCACGACAGCGCATATTTGATCAGTGACGGTCAGCTCCTCGCGTATGAGTTAGCAACTCAGTCTATTCCTACCTGTCATGCAGATGTATATCTGAGAGTAGCAGAGTCGGCTTATGACGATGGCGTTTACCTGATTAAAGCCTTCGCGTTTGCCAAACATGGCAGCAAGAACGCCAGTTATGTGAACCATTCAGTGACAATCGAGCAGATCCCAGAGACAGTCGTAAAAGCAATTAAGAGGGCGAGAGCTATATGCGGTTAAAAACAATCATCGCTTTCAACATCGCACTTTTAGTCAGTGTTATCGCTATCGGGCTGTATCAGTGGAAGTTTGATCAGCAACATTTGGCGGGTACGCGC
Source organism: Vibrio fortis (assembly GCF_000695685.1). Lineage (GTDB taxonomy): Bacteria > Pseudomonadota > Gammaproteobacteria > Enterobacterales > Vibrionaceae > Vibrio > Vibrio fortis_A. The sequence continues at coordinate 122,421 of NZ_JFFR01000018.1, forward strand.
TGGGCATGTGTACAACTCGATGAGGGGTTTGTTACGCAAGGCTATAGCGGTTATCAAGAGATCGCTGATCGCTCTATCTTAGAGTTCACCTCAGATAAAACGTTGCTGATTTTTCAAAAGGGTCACTTTAAAACAGCGGCTGAGGGCACCAAACCCTATGAAGTCTATTTTGAAGCGGATTACACCGCTGAAAATGGTCTACTAGCTATTGCCTACCATCATATCGATTGGGATTTAAAGCCTGTTGATAGTGGCAGCCTTGTGCGTGATATGGATGCCTTGGTGAGAGCTAAAATTGAATTGATGTATAAAGTGCAAGGTGAGCACCTGTTCTTGTTTAGTAAAGGGCATGCAGAAGAGAGGAACTATACTTGCTATAAAAAATAGCCCCCTGAGATCAGGGGCTATTTTCGAATCATGTTAGGTGGAAGCCTAATAGATTATTCAATATTCTGGATCTGTTCACGCATCTGCTCGATAAGAACTTTAAGTTCTACACCAGACGCTGTGATGTCTGTGCTGATAGATTTAGATGCTAGTGTGTTTGACTCACGGTTGAACTCTTGCATCATGAAGTCTAAACGACGGCCACATGCACCACCTTTTTTCAGGATGTTCGTTGCTTCTTTCACGTGAGAATCTAGACGGTCTAGCTCTTCTGCTACGTCAGACTTCTGAGCCAGTAGGATCAGCTCCTGTTCAACACGTGCACCTTCAAGTTCAATCTTCGCTTCTTCAAATTTATTAAGAAGACGCTCACGTTGCCACTCTAGGATCTCAGGCATGCGTGCGCGAACTTTAACGACTTCTTCTGTAATTGCAGTTAGGCGCTGCTCGATTAGAGCCTTCATGTTGTCGCCTTCACGGCCACGTGCGTCAATGAAATCTTTTACAGCGTCATCAAATGCAGCTAGAAGGTCTTTGTTGATCGCGTCCATGTCCTGCTCTGGTGTTTCCATCACACCTGGCCAGTTCATTACTTGGAACGGGTTCAGGCGGCTCTCTTCGCCAGTCATTCCCATTACTTGGTTCGCAGCATTGATCACTTGCTGTGCTAGGCCTTCGTTGATGCTTAGCTCGCCTTTTGCTGCAGGGTTTGCTTCAAAGCGCAGGTTACACTCAACCTTACCGCGTGCTAGGCGCTTACGAAAACGCTCGCGTAGGATTGGCTCTAGACCACGGAACTGCTCTGGCATGCGGAAGTAAGTTTCAAGGTAGCGCTGGTTTACACTGCGGATTTCCCACACTGCTGTGCCCCAATCGCCTTTTACTTCTTTACGTGCGTATGCCGTCATACTATAAATCATCGAATTTTCCTGTCTTTTATCATTCTGAAAATAACGCGCACGCATAGTATCACGATACGGGGTGCTATGTGCGCCCATCGCTTTTTAGGTTTAGAAGCTTTTCAGGAGAGGTGGTGCCTCAGGATAAATAGCTTTGCACCGCAAACTGCTATATAATCTCGCCCCAATCCAATTTGTCTCACCCCTTTCTTAGGTGACAGGCACTTTCAATAGTTAAACACCTAAAGATAAGACTAATAAGGTAGATACTTATGCGTCCAAATGACCGCGCCGTAGATCAAGTTCGTCCAATTAAAATTACTCGTAACTACACAGCTTATGCTGAAGGCTCTGTGCTAGTTGAGTTTGGTAACACCAAGGTTCTATGTAACGCAACGGTAGAAGAGAACGTACCTCGTTGGTTGAAAGGTCAAGGAAAGGGTTGGGTTACTGCTGAATACGGTATGTTGCCACGTGCAACGCACACACGTAACCGTCGTGAAGCAGCGAGCGGTAAGCAAGGCGGTCGTACGATGGAAATCCAACGTCTGATTGCTCGTAGCCTACGTGCTGTGGTTGATCTAAAAGCGATGGGTGAAATCATGATCACTGTCGATTGTGATGTTATCCAAGCAGATGGCGGTACACGCACTGCGTCTATCTCTGGTGCGAGCGTAGCAATGGCTGACGCGATTAACCACCTGTTAGAGAGCGGTAAGCTTAAAACGAACCCAATGAAAGGCCACGTAGCGGCAGTTTCAGTTGGAATCGTTGGTGAACAAGCTCTGTGCGACCTTGAATACGTTGAAGACTCAGCAGCTGATACCGATATGAACGTTGTAATGACGGAAGACGGTAAGATGATTGAGATTCAAGGCACCGCAGAAGGCGAACCGTTTAGCCACGAAGAGCTGATGCAGCTTCTAGCCCTGGCGAATAAGGGCATTGCCGATATTGTTGAAGCGCAGAAGTCGGCGTTGGCAGAATAATCAATTTTAATAGCTCCTTATTAAGGGGCTATTTTTTTATTTTCGTCATACATAACTCTACACCTGCGTTAGCTGCAATTTTTCACCCTAATCACATAGGTCCCCTATGCTCATAGGGCTGAAAAACCTTGCTGCCTTGTTGTAGAGCTATCTATTTAGAAAATACATAATTGTTGGCTTCCTAAGTGATTGGAAGTTAGGAACTGGAAAGTAAATTAATTTAGAGGATGAGCATGAAAGCATATCAACGTGAATTTATTGAATTTGCACTAGAGAAAGAAGTACTTAAGTTTGGTGAGTTTACTTTAAAGTCTGGCCGTAAGAGCCCTTACTTCTTCAATGCTGGATTGTTTAACACAGGCCGTGACCTAGCGCGCCTAGGCCGTTTTTACGCAGCAGCATTGGCTGATTCTGGTATTGAGTTTGATGTACTGTTTGGCCCTGCATACAAAGGTATCCCAATCGCAACGACAACTGCAGTTGCACTGGCAGACCACCACGATGTAGATACGCCTTACTGCTTTAACCGTAAAGAGGCTAAAGACCATGGTGAGGGTGGCAACCTAGTTGGTAGCGCTCTTGAAGGTCGTATCATGCTAGTAGACGACGTAATCACTGCAGGTACAGCGATTCGTGAATCAATGGAAATCATCCAAGCGAACGGTGCTGACCTAGCGGGTGTTTTGGTAGCGATTGACCGTCAAGAAAAGGGCAAAGGTGAACTGTCTGCGATTCAAGAAGTTGAGCGCGATTTCGGTTGTGCAATCATCTCAATCGTTAGCCTGACTGACCTAGTCACTTTCCTTGAAGAGAAAGGCACAGACGAAGAGCATCTAGAAGCTGTAAAAGCGTACCGTGCTGAATACGGCATCTAATACGATTCTGTTCAGAATATAAAATGCACAAGGGGCTGATGAATCATCAGCCCCTTTCTTTTGGTCAACGTTTATTTGTAGCGAATGCCTTTTGGCACTTCTGGGTCTTCCATGGTCTTATAGCGCTTGTGCAGCCACATCCACTGTTCTGGTGCTCTTAAGATGGTTTTCTCTAGGTAGCGATTCATGTAAGCCGCCGCAGCTTTCTCATCTTTTTGTGGGTAATCTGCTTCCACGGACTCATTGGCGATGATCTCATACTTCCCATCTTCATTTCTAAAACCAGAGCCCGGAACCAGTGCACACTTACTGGTGTAAGCCAAAATGCTGGTACCAGTGGTGGTGCAGGCATCTTCGACAGCAAAGAAAGGTACAAATACCGACTTATTACGCCCGTAATCATGATCTGGTAGGTAGAAAAGGATCTCTCCCTTGCGCAGTACTTTGATCATGCGTTTAACGTCTTTACGGTGAATCAAGCGGTTGCCATTTTGAGTTCTGCCACGGTACTGAATAAATTCGTAAGCAGGGTTGTTGTGTGGGCGATAGACACCAAGGCCCGGAATGCCCAGTACCGCCATGCCGCGCGCAGTGATCTCTAGATTGAGGGCGTGAACACAGCACAGCAGTACGCCTTTGCCATTCTGCTGATGAGTGCGGAGGGCTTGAGTGTCTTTGTCTACCAGTAAACGCTTAAAGCGCCACGTAGGCCAAAACCAAGTAATGCCGGTTTCAATCAGTGCCATGCCCGTATTTTTGAAGTTCTCTTGCACCATGGCATCAACTTCATCGGTGGGCTTGTCTGGAAATGCGAGCTCTAGGTTGCGTGTGGTGATCGCAACGCGCTTTTTGCCATAACGAGCACCAAGGGCACCCAGAGAACGGCCAAGCAGCAGGAGAGCGCGATAAGGCAGCACATTAACAATGAAGGCAAGCAAGCCAAAACCGAACCAAACGCCCCAATATTTAGGGTGCAGTAGCGAAAGCTGAAAAGGTGGTTTGGTGATTACGTGTTGTGTCGAACTGGTTTGTGTCGTCATAAGCACCGCTTAGGTTAATGAATTTATTTAATTTGAGCACTCAGTAGCGCCCAGTAGGCATCAAAGTTTTCAGTCGGCTGATATTTGAAGTCTGAACGCACAAAGCGATTGAGACTGCCTTCAACCTGACCAAGTAGTTGAGCTGCAAGAATTCTTTCATCCACAGGGAAAGATTTACCCTCACGAATCTTACGCTCACGTAGGATCTGACGCAGTTGTGTTTCGATACGTTCAAACAGCTGGTTGATGCGATCGCGTAGGCGTTCGTTTTCAAACATTAGAGCATGACCAGACAAAATACGAGTCAGGCCAGGGTTACGTTCTGAGAAAACAAGGATCAGTTGGAGCACCAATCGAATACGCTCTAAGGTATCTTTCTCTTCATCAAGGATGCGATTAATGCGCGACATTAGCGCCTCTTCGATGAACTCGATTAACCCCTCAAACATGCGCGCTTTACTTGGGAAATGGCGATAAAGTGCAGCTTCTGATACGCCGACCTGCTTGGCCAGTTTCACCGTTGTGATACGAGATGCGCCTTCTGCTGACTCCAGCATTTGCGCAAGCGCTTGTAGAATTTCTTCACGACGGTTTGATTTACGGGTACCAGCCATCTGTTTACTTCCTTTAATAGAGAGGATGATGAGTGAAGAGGATTATAAACACCAATCAATTCTGTTCCTAGTTCTGTAAGCATTAGGTCAACAGAATCGAGAGGTGTCAGGGTATTGTCAGCGCAAAAATGCGGCTATGCTTCAAAAATACCAATCGTAGTAAATAATTGCTCATCCTAGCTTGTTAAAACGCTCGATAACTTCGTTAGAGTTTTTGATTGTAGAATCACTACTTATCGAAAAACTCTGCCTTGTTCTCAAGCGTTTTTCCTACGCTATTTCTGATCACTTACTTACTGTGATTGGTATAAGTTTTTGAATCTGTTCTAAGATCTTGAAGCTTAATGCCTCTTTGCTCTCTAGCGGGAGCGACTTATCGCCATGGTTCCAGTAAAGGTTAAGTGCGTTGTTGTTGCTGTTGAAGCCTTGCCCTTCAACCGATACATCATTGGCACAGATCATATCGAGGTTCTTCTTCGCTAGTTTACCGCGTGCGTACTTTTCTACATCTTGAGTTTCTGCAGCAAAGCCAACGGTGAATGGGCGATCTTGTGTCATGCTCGCCACAGAAGCGACGATATCTGGGTTCTTAACCATCTCGATAGACATATCATCGGTGCCATCGACCTTCTTCAGCTTCTGCTCGGCTACCGTGTGTGGACGGTAATCAGCCACAGCTGCACAACTGATGAAGACATCATGGAGTGGTGCTGAGCCTATAACGGCATCGAACATCTGCTGCGCGCTCTCGACGTCAACTCGTGTTACACCTTCTGGCGTTGCTAATGCAACAGGGCCGCTCACTAGTGTTACCGTTGCGCCGAGCTTAACTGCTGCTTCTGCCAACGCGTAACCCATCTTGCCTGAGCTGTGGTTAGAGATGTAGCGAACAGGGTCGATCGCTTCTCGGGTTGGTCCCGCAGTGATTAGGACGCTACGACCTTCAAGAGGTTTTGGTTGAAAGAAGTTCTCACAACGGTGAACGAGCTGCATTGGCTCTAACATACGACCCATGCCAACATCGCCACACGCTTGCTCTCCAGCCGCTGGGCCCCAAATATGGCAACCACGGCGCTTCAGAGTCGCAATGTTCTCTTGTGTTGCTGGGTGTGCATACATCTGCTGATTCATCGCAGGAGATACCGCAACTGGCGCATCAGTTGCAAGAACGAGTGTAGTCAATAGGTCGTTACCCATGCCAGCAGCCATACGAGCAATCAAGTCCGCTGTTGCAGGAGCAAGTAGCACCAGATCAGCCCATTTTGCCAACTCAATGTGGCCCATAGACGCTTCCGCCGCAGGATCAAGCAAGCTATCAGACACCGGTCTACCCGAGACAGCCTGCATGGTGAGTGGGGTGATAAATTCCTTAGCTGCGTGCGTCATCACCACTTGGACTTGTGCACCTCTCTCTATTAGGCGACGTGTTAGCTCCGCACATTTATACGCGGCAATACCGCCACTGATGCCGAGTAGAATTTTCTTTCCTGCTAGTGTTTGCATCTTAAATCTCCAATTTTCTGGCGACGAGTTTAGCACAACTGAATCTCTCATCGCCCCCGCAAATCTGATGAGAAGCTAATCGATATCAAACTACAGAATATTAATTGCTGAGAGTTATATAAAACTTTTGCTTACTTCACAGACAATCCTGGCCCGTTCTGCAAGATCGGAGGGGAAAAATAACAATAATGAGGTAGTGGAATAAGATGGTATTGAAAAGTCGAGGGAAATTGCTGTTGGTGACTCTGATCCCTTTGTTGTTGATCACCACATTGATCTCGGTGGTCTATTACATAAACGGCAGTAATAGCTTAGAAGCGGAATTGGCTCGCGATAGACAAGAGTTGATCGATACACGTAAAAAAGAGCTGCAAGCCTACATGATGATGGGGGTTACAGCGATAAAGCCACTGTACGATACAGACGTCAACGGCAATAACAAACAAGCGGCAAAAGAAATCCTTAAAGCGATGCGCTTTGAAAGTGATGGTTATTTCTTTGCGTATGACTCAAAAGGGGTCAACACGCTGCATGCGATTAAACCATCTCTGGAAGGCAAGAATCTCATCGGTTTGAAAGATGAAAATGGCGTGGCTGTTATTGCTGGGCTGATTGATGCATCTAAAAACGGCGATGGTTTCCTTTATTTCTCTTGGCATAAACCAAGCATTGATGCGCAAGCGCCAAAATTAGGTTACGCCGAGTATTTACCTAAGTGGGACTGGGTACTTGGTACTGGGATCTATATTGATGATATTGATCAGCAAGTAGCGATGCAGCGTGAACTGCGTACTCAAGAGTTGAATGAACATACACTGTCAGCGATAACAATCTCGGTCATCGGCCTTATTATCACTAGCGTGCTGACGAGCATTATTGTGTCTAAAGGCATTAAACCACTACAGCATATTGCTAAGTCTTTACAAGATGTTGCTGCGGGCGGCGGTGACTTAACGGCGCGTCTGAAAATGGAAAGTAAGGATGAAGTGGGAGAGGTGGCATCGGCATTCAATGAATTCATGGACAAGCTTCATCCGCTGATGCAAGACATTCAGCGTTCTGCGGATACGGTGCAAAGCGTCTCTGGGCAACTGGATCAGCAGACGTCTCAAGCCAGTGCTCAAATGCAAAACCACTGCCACGAAACCGATAAAGTGGTGACGGCTGTGACGGAAATGAGCATGACAGCCAAAGAGGTCGCAAGTAACACCCATGCAACGGCGCAGGCGATTGATGATGCAAACGAACAAGTGACCGAAGCACAACGCGAAGTGGATCAAGCGATTGATGGAATCAGTAAACTGGTCGATGAAGTGAACAGCTCCTCGGAAGCGATCGCGGAACTGAGTCAACAAACTGAGCAAATTACCAAGGTGCTCGATGTGATTGGTGAAATTGCTGAGCAGACCAACTTGCTTGCTTTGAACGCAGCGATAGAAGCTGCACGTGCCGGTGAGCAAGGTCGTGGCTTTGCCGTGGTTGCTGACGAGGTTCGCTCGCTAGCAAGCCGAACCCAAAACAGTACCCATGAGATTGGCGATATGCTCAAGCAGTTGCAAACGGGCGTATCAAGAGCAGTGACCACTATGTCGGCAAGCCAGGAGCGCGGCGCGAAGACAGTTGAGGAGTCGTCAATGATTCAGCAATCTCTGTCCGGCGTGCACCAATCTATCGGTATGATTCGAGATAGAGGTATTCAAACGGCTTCTGCTGCGGAAGAGCAGAGTGCGGTTGCTGAGGATATCAATCAGAACCTTGTAGCGATTCAGCAAATCGTGAATCATATCAATGACACGCTTCAGCACGCAGAAGGCATCAGTACCCAGTTGTCGCAATCAGGATCTGAAATTCACGATCTGGTTGGAAACTTTAAGCTTTGATGGATCGCTCAGTTACATAGAAAAGTAGTGGTTAACGAAAAAAACGAAAGTCAGATACGACTTTCGTTTTTTATTTTGTTCAATAGGTGCTTATTCACCAACAGAGCCGCCTAATGACACTTAAAGCTTTGCCCAACGATTCAATGCCAAGAGAAAAACTGTTGCAGCGCGGACCACAGTCGCTATCGGATGCCGAGCTACTCGCTATTTTTTTACGGACCGGTACGCGGGGTATGAATGTTATTGAACTGGCCGACTTTCTTATCCAAGACTTTGGTTCGCTACGTCAGTTGTTCTCTGCTTCAGAGAAAGAGTTTTGCCAACATAAAGGGCTAGGGCAGGCCAAATATGTTCAACTGCAAGCGGTGTTGGAGATGACGCAGCGCTACCTTGCCGAGACACTTAACCGAGGCGATGCTCTAACGAGTCCAACTCACACAAAACTCTATCTTTCGAGTGTTTTAAGGGATCGCCAACGCGAAGCCTTCTATATCCTATTTTTAGATAATCAGAACCGGGTGATTAAAGATGAGGTGATGTTTGAAGGCACCATTGACGCTGCGTCTGTTTACCCCAGAGAAGTCGTTAAACGGGCTCTGTTTCACAATGCAGCTGCGCTGATATTAGCCCATAACCATCCTTCTGGTGTCGCAGAGCCCAGCCAAGCAGACAGAAGAATTACGCGCAGATTAACCGATGCGCTGGCGCTGGTGGACATTAGGGTGCTCGACCATTTTGTGGTTGGCGACGGCGAAGTGGTCTCTTTTGCTGAACGTGGGTGGATTTGAATCACATTTTGGCTTGTTAGTTGCTAGAAATCTGCTATGATTCGCCCACATTTTTAGACCTTAAATCAGCTCTGATTACTCAAGCAAGCTGTGTTGCACAAAAAAAGATCACGAAATCCTTAAAAAGGATCTGTTCGGGTCTTGAGCAATGCGCGTCAAGTTAGTATAATGCGCGACCTTTGATAGCCTTGTATGGGTTTTCCATAACGGTTTTTACCTTCTATTTTTTACAGATAGAGAGGTTCGGCCACCAAGGTTGATATCGAGCTGAAACGATTGGAGAAGACATTCATGTCCCGAGTATGCCAAGTAACTGGTAAGCGTCCAGTAACGGGTAACAACCGTTCACACGCACGCAATGCTACTAAGCGCCGTTTTCTGCCGAACCTACAAACTCATCGTTTCTGGGTAGAGAGCGAAAAACGTTTTGTTAAACTACGTCTAACTGCTAAAGGTATGCGTATCATTGATAAGAAAGGCATCGATGCTGTTCTTGTTGATATCCGTGCACGCGGCGAAAACGTTTAAGAGGAATTAAGCAATGGCTAAAGGCATTCGTGAGAAAATTCGTCTAGTATCTTCTGCAGGTACTGGTCACTTCTACACAACTGACAAGAACAAGCGTAACATGCCAGGCAAATTTGAGATCAAAAAGTTTGATCCAGTAGTTCGCCAACACGTTATGTACAAAGAAGCGAAAATCAAGTAATTGATGCTTTTTTGGCTCTTCTTAAGTAGAAGAAAGAATTGAAAAACCCAGCTTATCGCTGGGTTTTTTTATACCTATAATTTTGCTGCAGCGCTTGCCCACATATCTACTCGATAGAATATCCCGTCACTTTCACGCTATACTGAGTCTTCTTTGTACTGATAACTTATGAGTAAAAGCAATGAGATACCGTGGTCGCCGCTGGAACAACATTCTAATTCTAAGTGTGATTGCCTTTATAGGTGTACTCAACCTGCCAACGATCATTAAAACTTATTTGTTAGAGCCAGAAGCCGAAATTACGTCTGAAAGTGGCTTTCCTTACCTACTGAACCCATCAGACCAAATCACCGCAATGCACTTCTCTCAGTGGTCTATTGTGTTGAATGAGGATGGTTGGGAGTATCAGGAACAAGGCCGACCTCTAGAATTGACAGAACCAAGCGCTCAAACCCTCTCACAGCGTTGGCAGCAGCTTGTCGGTACCGAAGTAGACTCTGAAACATATCAATCCCTTAGCACATCTCTCTCCTCACCACAGACCATTGAGGTGTGGTATCAAAACCAAGAAGAGCCTCAGCGTATTACTTATTACCAATTACCCGATTTCTGGCTTCTAAAGAACTGGCAGGGTAAGTGGCTGGCAGTATCGGTTGAGTCTGAGTACTTGATGCCCTAACAGCCCGAAATCTATTACTTTTTTCTTTTTTGTTTTGTCGCTAATGCAATTTGCTTCCTACACTTGAAAGACAGCTCAACTTCTAGAGCGTGTTTTTAGGGATAGCAATATGAAAAGACGACATGTTGTTTTATTAAGCTTATTACCACTCTATGTGCACTCGCACACCTTTGAAGTTAGTACCAATCTTTTAGACGGTACTTATGTTGGCGAACCGGGTTTCTATCACACCAAAAACAGTGTTGAGGGAGGCTTAGGTATCCGCTTTATCTATGAGCTTGAAACTTGGGATATCTTCGCTAAGTACGCAATGGGGAATTCAGATTTTCGTGATTCAAAAACCTACGCGGGCGGTGTTCGATATCGAGTCAATGATCAGCATTGGATCTCGGCTGAATACAAAGGGCTATATGCGAAAGAGCAATACGAAGTCGATGATAGAATTTTAGACCCTACCCACCAGAATGCTATTACCAATGGTGAATGGGGGACATTCGCGATTGCGCGCTATCAATACAACTTAGCCAGTGAGGATTATCCATTTTACTTTGGGTTTGAACTTGCAACGGATACCACAACCACTGCATTAGTTGAAGACGATGCGTCTGTTTTGGCCGGATATAACAACGATAAGTATTTTGCGGAAGCAAAAGTTGGGGAAGAATTAATGTGGCTCTCTTTAGGGTTAACTTTTGAGTTGTAATCTATAGGCTTACGCGAGAACATCGTGTTAAACCTTTGTGATTAAAAAGAGCGTAATATGCCAGAGTTACCAGAAGTTGAAGTAAGCCGCATGGGCATAAGCCCGCACTTGGTTGGCCAAACGATTAAATCTATTACTTTTCGTACGCCAAAGTTGAGGTGGGATATTCCTCAAGAACTTAAACAGTTAGAAGGTGAGGTAATAGAACAGATAGCTCGTCGTGCGAAATATTTGATCATTCAAACTCAGGCAGGTAGTGCGATTGTCCATTTGGGCATGTCCGGCTCATTAAGGGTACTTGATGCAGAGTTGGCTCCTGGTAAACATGACCATGTCGATCTCAAATTAACCAACGGAAAGATCTTGAGATACAACGATCCTCGTCGATTTGGCGCTTGGCTGTGGTCCAAACCTGATGAAGTACATCCAGTATTACTAGGCTCAGGCCCTGAACCTTTAACCGAAGAGTTCAATGCCGCTCACCTTGCTGAAAAGGCGAAAGGACGCAGAGTTGCGATTAAACAGTTTATTATGGACAACAAAGTCGTGGTTGGCGTCGGTAATATCTATGCCAATGAAGCTCTGTTCTCTTCGAAAATCCATCCTCTTCGTCCTGCTAATAAAGTAACATCTGCAGAATGGGATCTAATCACAAAAGAAATAAAGCAAGTATTGGCAACTGCGATTAAGCAGGGTGGAACAACGCTGAAAGACTTCGCTCAGGCGGATGGTAAGCCTGGCTATTTTGCGCAAGAGTTACAGGTGTATGGCAAAGTGGGTGAGCCGTGTCCAAATTGTGGTGAAGAATTGCAGGAGCAAAAAATAGGTCAGAGGAATACGTTTTTCTGTGATTCTTGCCAAATCTAATACCTTTCGAACTCCCATTTTTCCAATATGATCCGAGCATGGTATTGAGCTGTGATATCATGCTGCGTTTGATTAGACTACCCCATCCAGAAGCGTGAAACATGGATTTTGACCAAAACTATCGTAAGTTAACTCGCACACTTATCGTGCTCTTTATTGCCGGTATTGCACTCTTGTCTCTTTCTCGTGCATTGTTCTACTCTCAGGTTGTGGACCCTTCAGAATTAATTGGTATCGAAACAGATGTATGGCGGGCTTTCTGGGTTGGACTTCGTTTTGACGCCAAAGTGGTCGCAATTGGATTTGCCCCTTTGTTACTGGTAGGGCTGATTCTTTCTAGCTTCTCTTCTATTTATAAAAAGTTTACTCGAGTTGTTCCTAGTTATAGCGCCTTGATATTTTTCTTATTGTCGGGAATGTCGATTGCCAATTATTACTATTACGTCACTTACGGGACATATATTGATGTCTTTGTTTTTGGGTTAATAGATGATGATACTGAAGCGGTACTAGAAAATGCTTGGGCAGATTACCCAATCTTACGTTCTTTTTTGACGGCTATCCTTGTTGGACTATTAGGCTATGTTGGCTCAAGTAAGCTCATTGCCTATTTCGAGAATAAAAGCTGGAGTACTCGTCGTTGGTGGCAAGTTACTGTGTCTGTTGTCGCTATGATTGCTATAACAGTGGTTGTTGCTCGAGGTTCTGTCGGTACGCTACCTTTGAAGCGTTATCATGCCAACGTATCTCAATATGCTCCGCTTAATAACATTACGCCCAACGCGTTTATGGCGCTTGATTGGGCTAAGAGTGACTACAAAAAACAATCCAAATTTGAGCCTATTTCTAAGCAAGCTCTAGAGCAGCAAATGATCAAAGTATTAGGGCAACCTGATCCGATTTATACGACGCCTAAAAATGATTACCTAGAATCTCATCAACCTCATGTTGTTATGGCATTAATGGAGGGACTTGGAAACAATGTGCTTGTAGAAGATGATCCAGAAAACAATGATTTGTTGGGTTCTTTAAGAAAACACTTTGATGAAGATTTTGTCTTTGAGCGTTTCATGGCGGGTACATCTGCGACGATAGACAGTATTGTTATGATGCTGTTCCATAGTGATATACCGACAATCAGTCACTCAAGTGCACAACGTGTTGAGTTACCAAGCTCTGCTGTCTTGCCGTATAAACAGGCGGGCTATGACGTTGTGTTTATATATGGTGGTAACAGCATGTGGCGAAATCTCGCTAACTACTTACCTCGCCAAGGCTTTGATACTGTTTATGACGAAAATAGCATCATTAAAGCATTCCCAGAAGCTAAAAAGGAAGCGGATACCTGGGGAGTTCCAGACGAATTTACCTTTAAGTTTGCTCGTAAATTGCTTGATGAAGCAGATAAGCCACAGATGATATACATCATGACTGTAACTAATCATTCTCCATTTAGAGCGCCTTCAGACTATCAGGCTAAGCCAGTACGAGAAAGCGAGCGCCTAAAACAGTTACTCGGTTCAATGGAGGAGGAAGCGAACGATCTACTTCAGGTTTACCAATATGCGAACGACTCTTTGGGGCAATTCATTACTGGTGTGAAGGCATCGCCGCTAGGGAAGCAAACCGTGATAGCTGCATCGGGCGATCACCGTATGCGTTATTTAGCCACGGATTCTAAAGAGGAGTTTGGTCTTACGTTTGGTGTACCATTTTATATGTATGTGCCAGATGAAATTTTAGAGCACACAAATTATGAATATGATGAGAGTAGAATTGGCTCACATCGAGATGTCTATCCAACGCTGTATCACTTCAGCTTGTCTGATAAAGAGTACACTTCTCTAGGTGGCGAAAACATGTTGTCTAAAGGCGGTGTGGCTAATATTGGATATAACGCTTCGCGCACGATTACCAATCATGGCGCATTTTCCAATGCAAATGCAGAAAAGCTGTTTCCTTGGAGTGATGAAAATAGCTTGTTTAACTTGAATAGCAGTGTTGAAAACCCAGACCAGCACTGGGCTCAAGAGTATCATAAACTACAGAACTACTATTTACGTTATCAAGTGATGGCAGAACCTGAATCTAAATAGCGAAACGGCCCTCAGAGTTGAGGGCCGTTTTTTAAATATGCTTTTTATTATGAAGCGCTTCGGCGATCACTTTCGGTACAAACTGAGTCACGTCCCCACCATGAATGGCGACCTCTCTGACGATAGTTGAAGAGATAAAGGCGTACTCTTCTGCAGGTGTTAGGAATACGCTTTCTAGACCAGGCATGAGTCTACGATACATGTTGGTTAGTCCAAATTCATACTCAAAGTCGACCGTTGTACGCAGACCTCTGATTAAGACGTTGGCTTCGACTTCTTTCGCGAAATCGACCATGAGTCCACTGAACCCTTGTGCTGTGACGTTATCAAGGTGCTTAGTGACTTCGATACAAAACTCTACACGTTCTTCCAGTGTGAACATGGTGTTTTTACTCGGGCTAGCAGCGACAGCGATGATCACCTCATCGAACATTTCAGCTGCTCGTTCTATTAGGTCAAGGTGTCCATTGGTGAGTGGATCAAAAGTACCAGGGTAAAGAACTTTCTTGTTCATAATTATTTCTCAAACTGTTGGTAGAGTGACTGATAAGCTTGAGCCGTGGTTTCGATCTCAAATTTATTTAGATGCTGAGCCGCACCGTCGATGAGTCTATCTCGCAGCTCTTTCGAATTGTAGAGAGATTGAATGTGTGCGCTTAATTCCTTGGCATCTGCGATTTCAAACAGTAACCCAGATTTATCGTGCGTAATAACATCAGGGATCCCTCCCGCTTTTGAACCCACGACTGGTAATCCTGCTGCCATTGCTTCCAAAATAACAGAGCCCATCCCTTCGGTATGAGATGTGTGGATTAGTAAGTCTGCAGCTTCAAACCAGTTACCTATTTCTGCTTGATTCCCCATGAAATGAACATTTGGTGTATTCGCAGCAAGGTCTTTAAGTGCATCGAACTCTGGGCCATCGCCAAGTAGAGCGAACTCTATATCTTTGTTGATGTCATTCAGCATGATTGCAGCTTCAATCGCAATATCGAAGCCTTTATGCTTATACATTTTGGCCGCTTTTATAACGAGAAACTTGCCTTCAAATTGCTCACGTATTTTTTTGACCTTAGTCGGATCTGATGTGTATCGGGCTGGAGAGTCCGGTATGAAGACTGCGTGAGCTTTGGGATGCCTTTGCTTGACCACCTCTACCACTTTGTTGCTGACGCCTGTAATGGCAGATGCTGAATTATAAGCTTTCAGAGATAGCGCTTTATTTTTCAAAGGATTATCAATACGGCGAGTAATAATGTAAGGAGTATTGAAAAGCAACTTTTGGATGTAAGCCCAGTAGATAGCCCGACCTTCATGCACATGCATCACAGCACAATCTTTGGTGATTTTTGAGCTGTGACCTAGTAGAAAATGTTTCGCAGCAAACACGCGACAATTGAGCTTCTCAACTTCATTAAAAAAAGGGCTTTTAGGGTTTGCAACCACTGTCAGGGTGTAGCCGAGCTTAATTTGCTCTTTAATCAACACTAATGTCTGTCGTTCTCCCCCACTAAACCCAGTGGCAAGATTAACATGGCAAATATTCATTGTAGGTTCTCGTTTATTTGGCATCTTATTTTTGGGCATCACGCATGTCATGCTTTTTTGTCGATGTTCTGATCCATAGATCTGAATATTTCACGATAGTGTAGTGTGTTGAGAGCATCGATAATAATAGGCCTTGTTTCCCATCTAGGAAGCCCGCTTTAAGAATGTACATTTTAATAAAACAAGCCAAAGAGTGAGTAAGAATACTCGAAAAGCTGCCTTTCTTACCTTGTTTTGCTCTGTCCGCACTCCAAGCTAGAGCATATGAATTGGATTTTTTGAGGTAATGCTCAAGGTCGTTGTAAGTGAAATGAATCGCGTCACCTGTAAGATCTTTAACTACCATCGATTTATCAACTAACACTTTCTCATGAACCTGCGCAGTGTCGTACTGAGTTAGTTTTGTAGGGTATAAACGTACAACTCGATCAGGGTACCAACCACAATGACGTATATAGCGACCAAACACCCAGCTTAGGCGACAAATGCTGTAGAGAGTGTTCGGCTCATTCTTTTCAACGGCTTGTTGAATGCTTACCTTTAGCTCATCGGTAACACGCTCATCTGCATCTAGCCAAAGCACAAAATCTGACTCAACATACTCTTGAGCGATGCGTCGTTGCGGACCGAAACCAGGCCAATCCTTATTGACATGGAACTTTTCTGTGTACGTACGAGCAACTTGCTCAGTTTCATCTGTGCTACCGGAGTCGAGCACGACAATTTCATCAACCCAATCGGCAACCGTGTTTAAACAAGCCTCAAGATTTTTTGCTTCATTTTTAACGATCAAAGCAACGGCTAATGTTGGTTTTGCTGATCTTGGCATGATGTTATTTACCTTGTGTAATTTGTTCGAAAGATTGCACCACAGATGCTACGGAAATATCAGCCATAACATGGTCGCCTTTAACCCGAGTACTCCACGGTAACTCCGATATAGGCTTTTTATGTTGCAGTTCAGCGTGTTTTTCATAAACACTGATAACAGAAGGTAGGTCGTTATAAGGACCTGTTCTTAGCGGGTTGCTGTGACCATATAAGCCGATAACTGGGGTTCCCTGAGTTGTCGCTATATGCGCTGGGCCAGAGTCTGGAGCCACAACAACCGCAGCTTCTTTGAGGATCGCTGTCAGTTGTTTTAAAGAGGTTTTTCCAACTAAGTTTAAAACGGGGTGAGCCGTCTTTTCCATGATCGCATTTGCAAGAGCTACTTCCCGTTCAGCTGGTGAGCCGCAGATTGCCACCTGATAACCTTGGGATATTGCATAATCGGCAAGTTCGGCGTAGCGCTCAGGTAACCAGTTACGCTCATCTTTACTTGCCGCTGGGCTAATCACAATCGTAGGTTTTTGGTTCAATACCTCTTTGGCAAACAGAGTCTCTTCGGCACCAATAGGTAAGTTCCATTCGGGGATAGAGCGAGGTACACCTAAATATTCAACGAAAGAGTAGAAACTGTCGAGTACGTGCTGCGATTGAACATCCTCGATTTTTTTATTGGTAAAAAGCCACTGAGCCTCTTTAGCGCGCTTGAAGTTAAAGCCGACTTTATAATTGGCCTTGATGCCCAAAGTGAGCAAGCTCGCTCTCAAAGCTAACTGCATATGAACTAAAGCATCGAACTTGCGGTCAGATAACTTTTTCCAAATGTCTTTCATGCCAGCAAAGCCAGCTTTCTTATCAAAGACGATAAGCTCTACACCTTCTAGTCCTTCCAATAGTTGGGCTTCGACCTTGCCAATGATCCAAGTGACCTTGGTTGTAGGCCATTGTTTTTGCAGGGTTTGTATTGCTGCGACCGCGTGACAAATGTCACCGATGGCAGACAAACGCAAAAAACAAACAGATTCAGGTGCTTGAGTAAAAAGGGGCATAAAAATCGCTCGCAAATTTAATTGCCTAAGATTATGCAGAGAGTGCCGATAAATGTAAAATAGTGCTCGTTTTACACCAATCAAATAGCAGATGACTCACACATGACGATAGAAAACCAAGGAAAACCAGGAAATACCGGTCTGAAACGGATCATCAAAGCAACAGGATACTCAATTCAGGGTTTAAAAGCCGCATTCAAGCATGAAGCTGCTATTCGACAAGAGCTGGTTTTACTGTGCGCCGCGATCATTGCGTTAATTTGGTTAGATGTCAGCCCTATAGAAACAGTTCTCATGTTGGGCGTCGTGGTTTTGGTGTTAATTGTCGAGTTGGTGAACTCTGCTATTGAGGCGGTCGTTGATCGAGTTGGTGTCGAGCACCATGAACTTAGTGGCAGAGCCAAAGATATAGGCTCCGCAGCAGTACTTGTAGCTCTATTATTTGCGGGTTTTACTTGGGCTTTTATTCTGATCAGTCACTATTGGTAATCTAAATCATGATCAAAAAAATCCACGCAAGCAATTCTGTCATATGGTTTGACGATCAGCTGTTGGATCATCCTCCTGAGTCAGTGTTTGATATCGAATACTGGCAAGGTCAAGAGAGCGTGATAGGCAGCGCAACAGGCCGAGGTACAACTTGGTTTGTCGATACTGGGAAATTACCAGCAGCCCTGCGACACTATCGCCGTGGCGGTCTATTTGGCAAGTTGGTTCAAGATAGTTATTGGTTTAGTGGTTGGGACAAGACACGCTGCTATATGGAAATGCAGCTGCTTAATGACTTGATCGAAGCTGGTGTAAATGTTCCGAAACCTATCGCCGCGAGAGCGACTAAAGCAGGATTCTCATATCGAGCGGACTTGTTGAGTGAGAAGATTGCTGGTGCCACAGACCTTGTCGATATCCTGACAAAAACCTCAGCCTCGGCAGACCTGTATCGTGAGATTGGACACCAAATAGCGAAGATGCACAGCGTGGGTGTTAATCATACCGATTTAAATATTCATAATATTCTCATCGATAAGCATGATCGAATTTGGATTATCGATTTTGATAAGTGTGGTTATGGTAAAGGGAGCTCTTGGAAGCAATCTAACCTCGATCGCCTGAAGCGCTCTTTCTTTAAAGAGCTGAATAAACGTCAAATACATTGGCAAGAAGAGGAGTTCGAAGCTCTGCTTGCTGGATACAATGATTACTCTGCGAAATAATCGCTTATACAATTAGTTAGGATAGTAAATATGTCTTTGAAACAGAGGCTACACGCGCACGGATGGTTTATTCTGGTGAATGCACTCGTTGCCATGTTGATCGCGTGCCGTTATTTCTCATTTTTGCCTGAGTTTCCTCCAGAACCATTAGCCGTCGTTTTTATTATTGTCTCTGTTTTTGGGCAGATGACGCTGATTGCGGCGTTAATCGGTCTAGTGGCGCTACCTAGCTTATTCCTACCCAAAACCCCAAGAAACTTATTACAAGCAATCATCGCATCAATTGGTGTGGCAACACTGTTCATCGATACGATTGTTTTTGCACAGTACCGTTTTCACATTAATGCCGTTGTTCTTGAACTGGTACTCTCAGGACAAATTGTCAGCTTCCCACTGATCACTTGGGTGATGGTGATAGGTGGTATTGCTTTACTGCTTGGACTTCAGTGGGGGTTAATTCGTTGGTTAGAAAACGATGCACCAGTACGTTCGTACAAACTAGGTCGTAAGTTTGCTTTTATTACTTTTCTAACGCTATTAGCAACTCATGGTATTCATATTTGGGCCGCTGCGCATGCGTATCAACCTGTGACCATGGTGAAGCGTTACTTACCTCTGTTCTATCCAGCTACATCAAACAGCATGATGAAAAAGTATGGTTGGATCGATGAAGAAGCGATTGCTCGCCAAAAGTCATTAACGTTAAACCGCAAGAGCGACCTTAACTATCCGCTATCTCCTTTGAAAGCAGAGAGTGTCGAAAAGCCGGTCAACATTATGTTGCTTGTTGTCGACTCTTGGAGATATGACACATTTAATGCTGACAATACGCCAGTCATGTGGGAATACGCTCAAGACGGTTTAATCTTCGAAAACCATATGGCTACAGGTAACGCGACTCGTACCGGTATTTTTGGTCTGTTTTACGGTATTCCTGGTACATATTGGCATGGCTTTTTAGCTAATCAACAAAGCCCTGTTTTCATCGATCGTCTACAGGAACTGGATTACGATTTAGGTATCTTTACTGCTGCACAGCTAAGAAAACCTGAGTTTAACCAAACAGTATTTACCAACGTTGAAAACCTTCGTATTGGCTCCAAAGGTAACCGTCCTTCAGAGCTTGATGCTGATCTGACGAAAGATTGGTTAGACTGGTATGAAAAGCGAGATCAGTCGAAACCGGCATTTTCATTCCTGTTCTATGACGCACCACATGGTTATGACTTCCCTAAAGGCTTCGAACCGCGTTATGAACCAATGCTACAAGTGGTCAACTACTTGAAGCTGAATAATGAGACCGACCCACAGCCATTCTTTAATCGCTATAAGACGAGTGTGCGCTACGTTGATACCGTGGCAGCACAAGTGTTGAACAAACTAAAAGAAACGGGTGACCTTGAGAATACAGTCGTAATTATTACGGGCGATCACGGCCAAGAAATGAATGACAATAAGTTGAATTTCTGGGGGCACAATAGCAACTTTACCGATGCTCAAGTGAAGGTGCCTTTTGCGATATTTGGCCCAGGCATTAATAAACTAGACACTAAGTGGTCTTCACAAAGCCTGACTAGTCACCAAGATGTTGTGCCAACAGTCATGAAGCATTACCTCGGTGTGACTAATGACGTTAAAGAGTACTCAGTAGGAGAAGACCTTCTGGGTGAGCACGTTGAAAGAGATTGGATCATCTCTTCGAATTATAGCGGGTATGCTGTGATTTCCGATGACAACATCTTAGAAGTGGGCGCTGGTGGCCAATATCAATTTATGGACAAAACAAATCGTCAAGTTAAAGGGGGGCAGCCAAACTTTGCTCACCTTCAAGGTGCTTTAGAGCAGATAAGTCGCTTTAGTAAGTGATGACGAATATTAATTGGTTTTGAAACTATAATTTCTAATAAATTAAACCCACCGCCAGTTGTCCACTGGCGGGATAAGGAAAATGAATGAAGTTACTTGTAACAGGTGGTGCCGGCTTTATTGGTTCTGCTGTAATTAGACATATTATCGAGAACACATCTGACTCCGTTGTTAACGTTGATAAGTTGACCTATGCTGGCAACCTTGAGTCACTGACCTCTGTAACCAACGATGATCGTTATGCATTCGAACAAGTGGACATTTGCAACCGAGCTGAGCTTGAGCGTGTATTCGCAGAGCACAAACCAGATGCAGTAATGCATCTAGCGGCAGAGTCCCATGTCGATCGCTCTATTGATGGTCCAGCGGCATTTATTGAGACAAATATAGTTGGTACTTATACGATACTCGAGGTGACGAGAGCCTATTGGTCTCAGCTACCTGATACCGAGAAGCAAGCATTTCGATTCCATCATATTTCAACAGATGAAGTCTATGGTGATTTAGAAGGGACTGACGACTTGTTTACTGAAACAACGTCTTATGAGCCTTCTAGCCCGTACTCAGCCTCTAAAGCTTCAAGCGACCACCTCGTACGTGCATGGCTGAGAACTTACGGTTTGCCAACAATTGTAACTAACTGTTCGAATAACTATGGTCCGTATCATTTTCCTGAGAAGTTAATACCACTCATGATCCTCAATGCAATCGATGGCAAGCCGCTACCTGTGTATGGCGATGGCATGCAGATTCGTGACTGGTTATATGTAGAGGATCACGCTCGAGCTCTTTATAAGGTGGTCACCGAAGGTGAAATTGGTGAAACCTACAATATTGGTGGGCATAACGAGAAAGCTAATATTGAAGTAGTGAAAACGATTTGCTCATTGCTAGAAGAGTTTGTACCGAAAAAACCGGAAGGCGTTCAGCAATATCAAGATTTGATTACTTATGTAACTGATCGTCCAGGACATGATGTTCGTTACGCAATTGACGCATCTAAGATTGAGCGTGAGTTGGGTTGGACGCCAGAAGAGAGCTTTGAGACGGGTATTCGCAAAACCGTTGAGTGGTACTTGAATAACAAGCAATGGTGGAGCCGCGTACTGGACGGCTCATATAGTCTGGAGCGACTAGGGCAGGGCAATTAATGAAAGGCATTATTTTGGCGGGCGGTTCAGGAACGCGTTTGTATCCGTTAACGCGGGGGGTGTCTAAACAGCTGTTACCAGTTTACGATAAACCTATGATTTATTATCCATTATCGGTTCTTATGCTAGCGGGCATTCGAGAGATTCTGATAATTACAACACCAGAAGATCAAGATGGTTTTAAACGTTTGTTGGGTGATGGCTCTGATTTTGGTATTTCTTTAGAATTCGCTGTTCAGCCCTCTCCCGATGGATTGGCACAAGCCTTCATTATTGGAGAAGATTTTATAGGCAATGAATCAGTTTGTTTGGTTCTTGGTGACAACATTTTTTATGGCCAAGGCTTTACTCCAATTTTGCAGAAAGCTGCAAGTCGTAATGTTGGAGCGACGGTATTTGGGTATCAGGTAAAAGATCCTGAACGTTTTGGTGTTGTAGAGTTCGATGAATCGATGCAAGCAATATCTATAGAAGAAAAACCCCAAGAGCCCAAATCGAATTATGCGGTGACTGGTTTGTATTTCTACGACAACAATGTTGTTGAACTCGCAAAACAAGTTCAACCTTCTGAACGTGGTGAGTTAGAGATATCAACATTGAATCAGATGTACTTGGAGCAAGGGAATTTAAACGTTCAGCTACTAGGTCGTGGATTTGCGTGGCTAGATACTGGAACTCACGCAAGCTTGCATGAAGCATCCTCTTTTGTACAAACTATTGAAAATGTTCAAGGGCTAAAGGTTGCGTGTTTAGAAGAGATTGCTTGGAGAAATGGTTGGTTAAGTGATGCTGATCTAACTAAGCTAGCTGCACCTATGTTAAAGAATGACTACGGTGTATATCTAAATAGTCTTGTTGTAAGTGATTAAGCTATAGATTGCTTTTGTAGAACCAGAGGTTGGTTTCTGTCAATCGGAAGCCAAACCTTGTGTACAAGTTTAAAGCATGAATATTACTCATTTGGGTAGCGACACTTAAGGTTGTGCAGTTTCGTTGCTCTAGATAATGCTCAGCAATAGAGAGTAACTTTTTCCCTATTCCTCTTCCCTGATGTTCACTACTAACGCCGATTAAGCCAATTTGTGCGTAGTTTGAGTGCTCTTTTAGAGTCACGAAGCCGCATATTTTGTTGGCTTCGATAATAACCAAGCAACAATCATCAAAGGTGCTATATACCGCTTTGGTTAACCACTCTTTATAAAACCGGTCTCTATCTTGCGCTGTAAACCAAGGTTTCTTGAAACGACTGATTTGATACATGTCGTCAAGCATAGTTAACAGTTCTGGTAATTGCGCCTGTGTAGCTGTTTGGTAACTTACATTTGTATCACTTATGTTGATCTCTTTGGTTAACTGGACATCACCTTCACAGTAAATAAATCCATTCGCTTGAAGCGCCTCGATTTTTGTGTGTTCTAATGCTCCAACACGAGTTGTTATGAGATCAAATGTTTCTGATGGAGACTGCAGAGAGGTTTCAATATTCCATTGAACATCCCCGATTTTTGTATGAAAAAATTGAGAGTCCCATTCACGTATTGAAAAATTAAGAGTGCTAATTGTATTCGTTTTCATTGTGACTAGGTTTATTACCTACGAAGATAGATACTGTTATAATAACAAACTATTTGCCATTTTTTATACAGTTTGTGTTGGGCTATTCTGACATCAATGATGAGTACAACTATGATTCCTTTCAATAAGCCTCCGGTAACGGGCAAAGAGATTCAATTTATACAACAAGCAATTTCTGGTAGTAAACTATCCGGTGATGGTTATTTTGCGAAAAAGTGTGAGCAATGGTTTGTTGAAAAAACTGGTTGTGTGAAATCCCTTTTAACACCTTCATGTACTCATGCCCTTGAGCTTGCTGCACTGCTTATCGATGTTCAGCCTGGTGATGAGATTATCATGCCGAGTTATACATTCGTAAGCACGGCTAATGCATTTGCTTTGCGTGGTGCAAAAATTGTATTTGTCGATATTCGTCCGGATACAATGAACATTGATGAAAACCTTATTGAGCAAGCGGTTACACCGAAAACCAAAGCAATTGTACCTGTTCATTACGCGGGGGTTGCATGCGAAATGGATACAATAATGGCTATTGCGGATAAGTACTCACTTTACGTAATAGAAGATGCCGCACAAGGTGTAATGTCTAGTTACAAAGGAAGGGCACTAGGCTCGATTGGTCATTTAGCGGCGTATAGCTTCCATGAAACCAAAAACTACACCAGTGGTGGGGAAGGAGGTTTACTGCTAATTAACGACGAAAAACTGGTAAATAGAGCAGAGATTATTCGTGAAAAGGGCACCAATAGAAGCCAGTTTTTCCGAGGCATGGTTGATAAGTACACTTGGGTTGATATTGGCAGCAGTTTGCTTCCAAGTGAGATACAAGCAGCATATTTATGGGCTCAATTAAACGAAGCTAAAGGCATTAACGAACGACGATTAGAGTTATGGAATCGTTATTTATTGAATTTTAAATCACTTGAAGAGCAGGGCTTGATTGAGCTTCCCTTCATCCCAACTGAATGTGAACATAATGCACATATGTTTTACATCAAGCTAAGTGGGCTATCTGCAAGAGATGCTTTGATTAGTTCACTTCGTGAGAGAAGTATATCTTCTGCATTCCACTATGTTCCATTGCATACAGCACCTGCAGGTCTTCAATGGAGTCGATTTGACGGCCATGATCAGTTTACAACTCAGGAAAGTGAGAAGCTGCTGCGCTTACCTTTGTTCTACTCTTTGACCGATGAGGAACAAGCGCTTGTTTGTCAAGAAGTCATCAATGCCCTATCGGAGTTAAAGAATTAATCATGTTTAAAGACCAGAACGTATTTTTCATTACTAAAAGCGATCGCTTTTTTTATCTTTATGCCGACGCTCTGATCCATAAAGCAAGCACCTCTCCCGAGACTATTAAAGTTGTTGTCTTTGACTGCGTCGAAGGCATCAAAGCCGGAAGTATCGATAAAGTTCCGGGTGTTGAGTATCTTAACTATGACGAGAGCATGCTAAGTCAGCTCGAAGACGCTCGAACTATTACGTTTATGTCTTTGAACCAAGCTAATTCAACGATGGTAAGAAAAGTCATTGATTACTCAGAAAACTTACTCAGAAAAACCTATATTTTTCTGACAGATGATGAAATCGATCGTTGGCATAGCTGTATTGATAAGCATGGTAAAATGGTGCCATCGAAAAAACTAGCGATTGCACAAGATGATATTTACGTATCTCAGCGCATTATCAATTTTATTGGCCATGAAAAGACCTTTTATGAGCGCGTTACCAGTGCACTACAGAGAAAAGATATCGAGTTTGTTAACGCAGGCGTGATTTTTGACACACTGCCGACATCGATTACACAATCGTTGGAGAAGGCTATTGTCGATGGTAATCAATGGCTTACTAAAGAGAAGCGTGTGCTTATTGGGACAAAGCAAAAAAGTATCAGCTTTTCAGAGATAAAGGCCTTGTTGAGTGAATTTTGTAATCAAAAACAAGCTGAAAATTATAAGTTCACGATTTTGTGGCACAAGAAGAATAGGAAGCAACGGATCTTGCTGGACCTTTTTATTTCCTATCTACGTCACGTTAAACGACAAACCCTCGATATTTCATATGTCACCGCTATTTCTCCCGTAGCCTATACTTCTCTGATAATGTCGTGCTCTCATTTAATCTTGCAACGAAGAGGTGGTGCTAGTACTGCTCGACAATATATAAAGTGGGGACAAGGGACGCTGTGTACCGCTGCGGGTTCACCGAATGATTTTGGTTTTAAAGAAGCTCTAGGGCTGGATGTGATTAGTTACTCATCGACAAAAGAACTGGTGAGTTCAATCGTTGCAAACCGAAATGATGTAGAAAAAAATGCGCTGAATATGACCCAAGAAGAAGCGCGATCGATTACCGAGCTACAACAAATTTATGCCACGAGCATCTAATCTTTTACCTAAAGGTCGGTTAGTTTAAAATCAACTCATAACATACAAAAGTCACATAATATGAACGCAATTCTACCTCTTATCGGTCGCACCGATGCATTGTTTACTCAGGACATTGGTCAGCATGAAGCTGAGTTATCTCGCATTGTTTCTGATTCCCGTTTTCTTGTACTTGGTGGTGCAGGCTCTATTGGTCAAGCTGTGACTAAAGAGATTTTTAAACGTAACCCTAAAAAGCTGCATGTTGTAGATATCAGTGAGAACAACATGGTGGAAGTCGTGCGCGACATTCGTAGCTCATTTGGTTATATCGATGGTGACTTCCAAACCTTTGCTCTCGATATCGGCTCGATTGAGTATGATGCGTTCATTAAGGCGGATGGCCAGTACGATTATGTATTGAACTTGTCGGCACTTAAGCATGTTCGTAGTGAAAAAGACCCTTACACTCTAATGCGAATGATCGATGTGAATGTGTTTAATACTGATAAAACCATTCAACAATCTATCGATGGTGGCGTGAAAAAGTACTTCTGTGTATCGACAGATAAAGCAGCAAACCCGGTCAACATGATGGGAGCATCAAAGCGTATTATGGAAATGTTCCTGATGCGTAAGAGTGAAGAGATCGCTATTTCTACAGCGCGATTCGCAAACGTTGCATTTTCTGATGGCTCATTACTGCATGGTTTTAATCAGCGTTTATTGAAAAACCAACCAATTGTGGCGCCGAATGACATCAAACGCTATTTCGTTACACCCCAAGAGTCTGGTGAACTATGCCTAATGTCTTGTATTTTTGGTGAAAACCGCGACATTTTCTTCCCTAAGTTAAGCGAAGCTCTGCACCTCATCTCTTTTGCTGATATTGCGGTGAAATACCTGAAGCAACGCGGTTACGAACCTCATCTTTGTGACAGTGAAGACGAAGCACGTGAATTGGCTAAGACCTTGCCTGCTCAAGGTAAGTGGCCGTGCTTGTTTACTTCGAGTGATACCACGGGTGAAAAAGACTTTGAAGAGTTCTTTACCGACAAAGAGACACTCGATATGGAACGTTTTGCTAACTTGGGCATCATCAAGAACGACCCTCTTTATCAGCAAGAACTGCTATCACTTTTTGAAGATACAATCGGCCAGATGAAATCTGATCGTGCTTGGACAAAAGAGCAAATTGTAGAGCTGTTCTTTACCATGATCCCTGACTTTGGGCACAAAGAAACAGGCAAATACTTAGATAGTAAAATGTAGGAGCAACTATGAAACCTACATCGTTAGTAGAATTTGTACGCGACACATATCAAACCAATGAGTTCATCCCCCTTCATGCGCCTACCTTTGATGGTAATGAAAAGGCTTATGTAACAGAAACGATTGAAAGCACCTTTGTTTCCAGCGTTGGTAAATTTGTCGATGAGTTCGAACAAAAAATTGAAGCATACACTGGCAGTGCCAAAGCCGTGGCGGCCGTAAATGGCACGGCGGCCTTGCATGCGGCGCTTTACATGGCTGGTGTGGAGCGTGGTGACTTAGTAGTCACACAGGCTTTGACGTTTGTGGCAACTTGTAATGCGCTCTATCACATGGGTGCTGAGCCTATTTTCGTGGATGTATCGCCAGTAAGCTTGGGTTTGTGCCCAAAGGCGATGGACCAATATCTAGCACAGCATGCTGAGGTAACAGAAAAAGGTTGTATTCATAAACAAACGGGTAAGAGCATTCGTGCTGTCGTACCAATGCACACCTTTGGTCACCCCGTCGAGCTTGATGAGTTGATTGCTGTATGTTTGAAATGGCAGTTAGTCTTGGTAGAGGATGCTGCGGAAAGCTTAGGTTCTTTTTATAAAGGCCAACACACAGGCACATTTGGTGATTATGCTGCGATCAGTTTTAACGGTAACAAAGTGATTACGACTGGCGGCGGAGGAATGATCCTTTGTAAGACCCAAGAGCAGGGGGCTCGTACTAAGCACGTCACAACTACTGCTAAGGTTCCACACCCTTTCGAGTTTTATCACGATGAGCCTGGCTTTAACTATCGCATGCCGAATTTGAATGCGGCGTTGGGCTGCGCGCAAATGGAAGTATTGGATTCCTATTTAGTTCAAAAGCGCCAATTAGCTGAACAATACCAACACTTTTTCGCAGGTTCAGATTTTACTTTCGTGACAGAGCCAGAGTACGCGACGTCGAACTATTGGTTAAACGCGATTATCTGCCCAGATACCGCATCGCGAGATCACATGTTAGAGCAGACCAACTCTGCTGGTGTTATGACGCGTCCGATTTGGCAATTGATGCATCGTCTTCCTATGTTCGAGAATGCACTGCGTGGTGACTTGACTCAGTCTGAGTTTATTGAAGCTCACTTGATCAACATCCCAAGTACTCCTATTGATTTATCCAAGGGCGCTTAATGGAAAATAAGACGCAGAAAGTCGCTGTTTTTACAGGAACAAGGGCAGAGTACGGTCTGCTTTTTTGGCTTTTGAAAGATATTCAAAGTGATCCTGACTTAGAACTGCAGTTGCTGGTTTCAGGGATGCACCTTTCACCTGAATTTGGTGAAACGTATCAGCAAATCGAAAAAGATGGATTTAAGATTGATGAGAAAATAGAGATCCTTCTTTCGTCGGACTCAGCAGTAGGGACAGCGAAAAGCATGGGGCTTGGTGTGCTCGGGTTTTCAGATGCACTAGCGCGCATGCAACCTGATGTATTGGTTATTTTGGGTGACCGCTTTGAAGCTTTAGCGGCTGCTCAAACAGCGATGATCATGCGTATTCCTATTGTTCATTTACATGGTGGTGAGATCACAGAAGGTGCGTATGATGATGCGATTCGCCATGCGATTACCAAACTAAGTTATTTACATGGCACATCGACGGACGAATATCGTCAGCGGGTCATTCAATTAGGCGAAGCGCCGGAACGCGTTCAGAACGTCGGTGCAATTGGCCTTGATCACCTTAAACGAGCTGACTTCATGTCGGTCGATGAGTTAGCTGAGTCTCTTAACTTTTCGCTAACCAAGCCGTTTTTCTTAGTGACTTACCATCCGGTGACACTAGGAAATGAAGCGCCCGAAGCATCCTTTCAAGCTTTGCTCGATACCTTAGAGGCTTTTCCTGAGCATCAAGTTATTCTGACTTACCCTAATGCAGATGATGGTGGGCGTCGTATCATTCCGATGCTGGAAGCTTACGCAGCAAGCCAGCCAGAACGCGTATTGGCAATCCCTTCGTTAGGGCAAGTGCGTTACCTGAGCGCAGTGAAGCATGCAACGGCGGTGGTTGGTAACTCTTCTAGCGGTATTATTGAAGTGCCAGCGTTTGACGTTCCGACTGTCGATATCGGTGCTCGTCAGAAAGGGCGCTTGGCCGCTAAGAGCGTTTTGCATTGTGAAGCAAACCACGCTGATATTGAGCGGGCGATGCTCTCAGCAGTGGCTCGTGACTATAAAGAGCCAGCGGAAGCGATAGATAACCCTTACGGGCAGGGAAACACCAGCGGCAAGGTCATTGAAATGATCAAAACATTGGATTTTAATCCATGTAAGACATTCCACGATTTGCCGAACTAACAAAGCTGAAAATTTAGCTTTTAGTCACTTAGAAATTAAAGAGAGAGCGGTATGACTCTGATTATTGCCGAAGCAGGCGTGAACCATAATGGTGATGAAAAACTGGCATTTGAGCTGGTTGACGCAGCGCATCAAGCGGGGGCTGATATTGTAAAATTTCAGACGTTTAAAGCAAAAAACCTCGTCACTGAAGAAGCTAAGCAAGCAGACTATCAGGTCACAAACACACAAAAGCAAGAGTCGCAATTAGCCATGCTAAGTCGCTTGGAACTCTCCTATGATGCCCACCATGAATTGGTAAAACATTGTGAGAAACTCGGCATAGAGTTTTTATCAACGGCTTTTGATTCTGAGAGCTTGGATTTCTTAGTCAACGACCTTGGTTTAACCCGTTTGAAGCTACCCTCTGGTGAGCTAACCAATGCACCTCTTGTGCTAGAGCATGCTCGCACAGGGTGTGATTTGATCGTTTCTACCGGTATGGCGACACTGTCTGAGATAGAAACGGCGCTGGGGGTTATTGCATTCGGTTATACTGCGGATGACAGGGCGACACCTTCAGTGCAAGCATTCCAAGAGGCTTATGCCTCTGATGAAGGTCAGCAGGCTCTAAAGAGTAAAGTGACCATCTTACATTGCACTACAGAGTATCCAGCGCCGATGGAAGAGATTAATCTGAAAGCGATGGACACTTTAGGGCGTGCTTTTGATTTACCTGCTGGATACTCAGATCACAGTCAAGGTATCACTATTCCTATTGCTGCAGTTGCTCGTGGTGCCGTGTTGATTGAAAAACATTTCACGTTGGACAACAACATGGAAGGACCAGATCACAAAGCTTCCCTTGAGCCTCAAGATCTAACGGCAATGGTGAGTGCTATTCGTCAAGTCGAGAAAGCACTAGGTAGTCGTGTAAAAACACCAACGGTATCAGAGGTGAAAAACAAAGCGGTGGCGAGAAAAAGTCTGGTCGCAGCTCGTGATATTAACGAAGGTGAAGTATTTTCACCCGAAAACATGACTATCAAAAGACCGGGCGACGGTATGTCACCTTATCGCTATTGGGACATGCTCGAACGCACTGCTTCAAAGGCTTATAGAGCTGGAGAGCTGATTCTTGAGTAACGCTGTTTCTAAGTTACCAATTGTATTAATTGGTGGGGGCGGTCATGCTAGTGTGCTTGCCGATATATTACTTCGCCAAGGGCGTGAGATAGCAGCGGTGATTTGTCCTGATGACATTTCTCAGCGTCGAGTCTTCTCTGGAATCAAGCAGTTTCATAAAGACAGTGACATAGAGCAGTTTTCTCCTCAGAGTGTGAGTTTAGTGTTAGGTATTGGCGCTATGCCAAAATCTAATTTGCGGGAAAAAATCGCAAAATACTTCGTCGAATTAGGGTATCGCTTTGAAAGTGTGATTGCTGAAACAGCATTTGTCTCTGAGTATGCGACGTTAGAAAATGGTGCTCAAATTATGGAAGGGGCAGTTATACAGCCTGGTGTATCCATAGGGCTGCACAGCATCGTCAATACTAGCGCGCTTGTAGAGCACGATTGTCAGATTGGTGCTCATAATCACATAGCTCCGAAAGCAACCCTGTGTGGCCAAGTCAAAACTGAATATGGCTGTTATGTAGGGGCGAATGCAACCGTGATACAAGGTGTTACATTAGGCACACTTTCTATTGTCGGAGCGGGCGCTATTTTAACGAAACCCCTACCACCACAAAGCATATGTTATCCTTTTAGAAGCATAATCGAACCATATTAGCTTGCTGTAAGTTACCAAACATTCAAGAAATTAAAATTAGGTGTGCCATGAGTCATTGTTGGAATAACGTGCTAATTAAACCTGATAACACCATTCGAGACGCATTAGAAATCATAAATAATGAAGCGTTGCGAGTCGTGTTGGTTGTAAATGAAGAACAAGTATTGCTTGGTGTCGTGACCGACGGTGATATTCGACGAGGTTTGCTAAACAATCTACCTTTGACTGAATCGGTATCAAAGGTGATGAACACCAGTCCAACAACTGCGCTTGAAGGTTCTTCTCGAGAAGAGCTGATTGATCTGATGGAAAAACTCGATATTTTGTCGGTTCCGTTACTTGATGCAAGCGGCAAGGTCATTGGGCTTGAGACGCTTCATGGAGCACTGCATCAACCGAAACACCAGAACCCTGTATTTATTATGGCTGGTGGGTTTGGCACTCGACTTAAGCCGCTTACCGATACATGCCCTAAACCTATGCTGCATATCGGCAATAAGCCAATCCTAGAAACCGTCATCCGCAGTTTTATCAAAGCAGGCTTTGTTAATTTCTACATTTCTACTCACTATATGCCAGAGCAAATTCAAGCGCATTTTGGTGATGGAAGTGAAATGGGCGTGAACGTTACCTATGTTCATGAAGAGCAGCCTTTAGGTACTGGCGGTGCATTGGGGTTACTACCTAAGGATTTACCGAAAGATTTGCCATTGATCATGATGAATGGTGATGTTCTGACTAAGGTCGACTTCCAACGCCTTCTTGATTTTCACGTTGATAATGGCGCTGACGCGACAATGTGCGTGAGAGAATATGACTATCAGATCCCATATGGCGTGATTAATGGAGAGGGCAACAAAATCACCAGTATGGTAGAGAAGCCGGTTCAGCGCTTTTTTGTTAACGCGGGTATTTATGTTGTGTCACCTGACGTCATTGCTTCTGTACCTAAAAATCATCGAGTGGATATGCCGACGCTGCTTGAAGAGCATATGAATGAACGTGATAACGTTTTAATGTTCCCAATTCATGAGTATTGGTTGGATATCGGTCGTATGGACGACTTTAATCGCGCGCAAGCAGATATTCATACACTAGGGCTGGACTAAGTTTTGAAAACCGTTGCTGTTATCGGATTGGGTAATATTGCTACCCGACATAGAAGAAATTTAAAGCAATTATTCCCACAGTGCAGACTACTGGCTATGTCGGCGAGTGGGAGAGTTCCAGCAGATCCTGTATCTGATTGTGACGAAGTCGTCTCTGGTGTTGACGAGATCATTCGCTCAGGCGCGGAACTTGTTATTGTTGCATCTCCTGCCCCTTTCCACGCTGAGCATACAATCCCGTTCTTGCAGGCTGGTATTCCAACATTGATTGAAAAACCAGTGACGACACGTGTTGAAGATGTACAGCACTTACAGACTGTTGTTGATAAAACGCAAACGCCTGTTGCTGTCGGTTATTGCTTACGTTACTTGCCTTCAAGCCAGAAAGTAAAAGCACTATTAGACAAAGGGGCAATTGGAGAACTCTATAATGCGTATATTGAAATAGGACAGTACCTACCTGATTGGCGCCCGAGTAAAGATTATCGAAGCAGTGTATCTGCTAATGCTGAACTAGGCGGGGGTGCACTATTAGAGCTCAGCCACGAGTTAGATTATGTACAGTGGCTTCTTGGTGATTTAACCATACGACACGCTCACCTGCGCTCTTCAGATGAACTGGGCTTAGAGGTGGAAGATTTGGTTGATGTTGTCACAACTACCCAGAGTGGTACTTTGGTCAATATTCATTTGGATTTTTTACAGCGCCAAGCATATCGACGTTGTCGCTTTGTAGGCAGTAAAGGTACGGTTGAATGGGACCTGATTAAAAATGAGGTTAAGCAGACGAGCCATACTGGTGAAAGTACTGTTTATAGTGACCCAGCTTGGGACAAAAACAAAATGTACCTCAATATGTTGCGAGACTTCATCAATATGACCAAAGACAATAAGCATAGTTGTATCGACCTTCAACAGGCTGGTAAAACGGTCGAGTTAATCGAAACAATTAAGCAGCATGCTAAAACTCAAACCCAAGGTTAGGCGACCCAATGAAAAACTATGCATTTATTTTTGTTCGCGGGGGCTCAAAAGGCTTACCAGGCAAGAACATTAAACCACTTGCTGGTAAACCCCTATTGCAATATTCGATTGAAACAGCGAAAGCCTGTGCATCGATTAGCGATGTTTTTGTTTCAACTGATGATAGCGACATTGCCAAAGTCGCAGTGGGTTGTGGTGCAAAATTGATCGAACGCCCACAAGAGCTAGCAACAGACACAAGCCCTGAGTGGCTTTCATGGCGTCATGCTGTTGAGTGGGTACAATCCAACTATGGCGACTTTGCTCACTTTATTAGTCTGCCAGCTACGAGCCCTTTACGCAGCGTTGAAGACGTGGAATCGTCAATCCTACAACTTCAGAAAGATTCCGCTGATATTTGTATTTCCGTGACTCCCGCAAGTCGCAGCCCATTTTTTAACATGGTAAAGAAAGATGAGCGCGGCTTGGTTGAATTAGTGAATAAGCCAAGCGGTGAAGTGGCGAGACGACAAGATGCACCAGAAGTGTTTGATATTACGACCGTTGTTTATGCGACAACCCCTCGCTTTGTCTTAGATAATTACGGACTGTTCAGTGGCAAAGTGACGAGCATCGAGGTTCCGAAGGAAAGAGCCGTAGATATCGATGATATTTATGATTTTAAACTAGCAGAAGCTATTGTTATGGGTGAAGAGTGATGAATGAACTTCTAAAGAGTAAGACGATATTAATTGCTGGAGCTGGGGGCTTATTGGGATCTCGTTTAGTTCCTGCTGTGCTTGCTCAGGGAGCAAAAGTTATTGCTGCCGATATCAATGTTGATGCAACGAAAGAACGTTTAGAGAGTATGGGGGTTGCACTGGACAACGAATCGCTCTCGTTAGTTGAGCTGGATGTGACTAATGAGCACTCAGTGAAGGCTTTTTTCGAGGGCTGTAATACACCGTTAGACGGTGCTGTAAACACGACTTATCCAAGAAACAAAACTTACGGTAAGCACTTCTTTGATGTGAGCTTTAACAGTTTCAATGACAATCTGTCTCTGCATTTAGGGAGTGCGTTCTTGTTTGTTCAGCAAGCTGCCGCTTATTTCAAGCGCACTGAGCATCCTTTATCATTAGTGAATATCTCCTCGATATATGGTGTTGTCGCTCCGAAGTTTGATATTTATGACAACACTCCGATGACGATGCCAGTTGAGTATGCCGCGATTAAATCAGCGATTCAGCATTTGAGTAAGTACGCTGCCGCTTACGTCAATGACAGCCGTTTCCGTATAAACTGTGTTAGTCCTGGTGGGATCTTTGATCATCAACCAGACGCATTTTTAGAGGCCTACAAAAACAACACCCATGGTGCTGGTATGCTAGATGTAGAAGAGGTGGTTGGTTCGGTGCTCTTCTTGCTCTCTGAGCAGTCTCGCTATGTAACAGGGCAGAATATCGTCGTGGATGATGGGTTTAGTCTTTGATTTAAAGAAAAAAGGGCCTATGGCCCTTTTTTATTGTTTGGATGTTTTTAGCTGCTCTAAAAACTGCTCAGGTGTATTCATATATGGAATATGGCTCTTGATTTTAGCGTCATCCCAACTCCACCATTGAGTATCTAGCAATCCTTTAATAATCTCCTCAGAGAAGCGATATTTGATCACTTTGGCAGGTACTCCACCCACAATAGCGTAAGCTGGTACATCTTTGCTCACAACGGCTCCTGCGGCGATTACGGCACCATCTCCTATTACCACTCCAGGTAGCAGGATCACATTCGCACCTATCCAAACGTCATTGCCAATAACGATTTTTTGGGTATTCGCTATGTGTGAGATAGACTTATCTTCAGATACAAAACCGGGTTTTTTGCTGTATGTGAAGGTATTTGTCGATACCATGCTTAAGGGGTGGTTTCCAGCTACAGTAACGTTGTCTGCTGAAATATTACAGAACGCCCCAATAGACTCAATTAAGCGTGTTTGGCTCCAAAATTGCTCATAGCCTGTAGAATATTTACCTACAGTAAAACCAAAGAGTTTTTCTGAGATATAACGATACCCTTCTTTAAATTTCCCATGCTGGTCTCGACACAGCTTTCTTCTCATATAGCTGAGTTTGATAGCATGGTAAGGATTGAGCGTTTTCTTTCCGATTCGACGTTTGGCAAGTAGGTGCCCATATTTATCTAAAGTAGCTCGTTCGTGTTGTGAAAGGTTGTAATCTGTCATAACGGCCTTGTCTGCTAGAGTGTCGTTGGAGTTTGCTTTGTCTCAATGATAACGTACTGAATGCTATCGAGTCTCGCTTATATGTTTGGCTAATGATAAAATGTGAGCACTTTCAACTTCAATTTAAAGCAATATTGGTTACAGATGGCTTAGTGTTGATAGTGCCGATCTCTCGTGCTATTTCTCACTAACTAATCGCCCACAAGTGATAGCGATGTGGGTTCCGCTATACACCGAGTTTGCTGCTTTCAGTGCAACGATCGTATTATTGTTTCCAATAAAGTCCTATATATCGCCATACGCCCAACCTAGTGTTAAAATCACACTTTAATTACATCCTATATCGAGATTTCTAAAATGAATACAAAAGAGTCAGTAAAAGAACTAATTGCTAAGGTCCTAAACGTATCAGTTAGCGTTGTTGATGATGAATTAGCGGTTGGCGATATTCCTGAATGGGACTCTCTTGCTCACATGCGCATCATTGCTGCATTAGAGTCAGATCTAGGCGTAGTGTTAGACATTGAGCAGACGTTAGAGATCGAAGATGTAGAAGACATTGTCGACGCTGTTTTAAACAACGAGTAACGTTTTATGTCGGTAGTCGAAACAATACTAGCTCACGCAGCATCTCGTCCTCAGCATGTAGCTCTTTACGAGAAAGACGCAGCTGTTACTTACATGCAACTCGCTGAGACTATCAAGTGCACGGCTTCTAAATTAATGAAGGAAGTCGAACCCGGAGATGCTGTAGTTGTGACGGCATCTAACAGTTACGCTTTTGTAGCTGTGTATTTTGCGATCCATTATATTGGTGCAAAAGTGGTTAACTTGGCTGCCGACGCAGACGAAGGTTACAAGCAATTTATCGATAAAAAGGTTAATCCGAGTCTATCGATTGAAGACTGTCAAACCTACATAGCGGATATTCATCCTTCAGAGTCCGACAAAGAAGTTACCAGCCATATTTCTAGTGGTATCGCCGACCTCATGTTTACGAGTGGGACAACTGGCGAGCCTAAAGGTGTCGCTTTGAGTCATGAGCAGTTGTTGAGAGCTACTCAGCATATTGTCGGTGAGGTAGGCAACACACCAGAAGATGTTGAGCTTCTATTAATGCCTCTTAGCCACTCTTTTGGTATGGGACGCATGCGAACCACTCTTTTTGTTGGTGGTACGTTGGTATTAGGTTATCCGCTACAGCGTTTGAAAAGTGTTTTTAAGGCTATTGAGAGTCATAAGGTAACAGGACTCGGACTGGTCCCATCAGCTTGGGCATTTATTACTACAATGTCTAAAGACCGCATCAGTAAATATGCTCATCAGCTAAAATATATAGAGTTTGGAAGTGCGCGTTTGTCTCCTGAGGATAAAGCACTGTTAATACAATGGTTCCCATCGACTCATATTGTTATGCATTATGGTTTGACCGAAGTTTCTCGTGCGGTATTCACTCATTTCCATACTGACAATTTGGAAGCTGTAGGCCACGCTTCGCGAGGCGCTGAGTTTGCTATTCTTAATGAAGATGGACTGCATCTACCTGAAGGTGAGGTCGGTGAAATAGCATTTAAAGCGCCATGGATGCTAACAGAGTACTACCAGAATCAAGACTTGACGTCTGTAGCGTTTTCGAACGGCTACTTCCGAACGGGTGATTTGGGCAAATATGAAGGCGACTATTTGTTCTTAACTGGACGACTCAAAGAGATCATCAATGTCGGGGGCAAGAAGGTAAGCCCTTACCAAATTGAAGAAGTGCTGAATTCTGATGATGGTGTAATAGAGTCCGCCTGTGTTCCATGCGCAGACGCAAATATGGGGGAAGTCGTTCAAGCGTTTATCGTTGTTGAGCCTGCCATGATTGATGATATTCATACATTAGAATCTCGACTAAGGGAAACGGTTGCACAACGACTCCCTGTTCATATGCGTCCTGAAAAGTACAAAGTCATTGATACGTTACCAAAAACATCCACAGGTAAAATTCAACGTCTACATCTGACTAAAATGTAAGAGAACTTCATGTTAAAACTTCGATTTCCTTTGCCCGTATTTCGTAATGCTAATGAAATTGCGAACGGAAAGAATGCAAGAATGGCACTCAAAGGCCTTGTGGCAAATCGTGTCGCACTAATAATCAGCCCCTCATTTCGTAAGTCAAAGTTTTTTGAACAAGTTGTTCGTTTAGTTAACGCGACCAGTGTTCGTGTGATCGAAAAATCTTGGAAAGGTGAACCGACGGTTGATGAACTTTCAGGTGTGGTTGGTGAGCTTGAGTTATTCCAACCAGATTATATTGTCGCACTTGGTGGTGGCTCTATTATTGATGGCGCTAAGTTAGCGTGGCTGCTTTATGAATGCCCAACGATCGACCCCGATGTCTTATTCCGACCATTTGCAATACCGCCACTGCGTGGACGTGCAAAATTTGCAGCGATTCCTACGACGGTAGGAGCGGGGTCCGAAGTGTCATCGGCAGCTGTCATGTTAGATAGTGCAACTCAAAGTAAAAAAGCGGTCGTTACACACGATTTCCTTCCTGATTTAGTGATTCTAGACCCTGATCTTGTCTCTGAGGTCCCATTAAGTATTTTAAGAACTACAGTCGCCGATGCGCTCTCCCATGCGATTGAAGGCTATGTGTCTAAAATCCCTCACCCATTAATGGAGACATTTGCGGAACAAGCCGTATCGATTGTCTATCGTTATCAGTCACAGTTAGATCAGGATGAGTGGCATATCGACATGCTCTCAGAATTACAGCACGCTGCAATGCTTGCTGGTTGGGTTCAGAACCACTGTGTTGTCGGGCTTTCACATGCTATCGCCCACCAACTAGGACATTTTAATGTCGGGCATGGATTAGCAAATGGGTTGCTTATGCCAGCCGTTATTGAGTTCAATTCTCAAGATCAGGTCGTTGAGCAGAAATATGAACGACTAATTAAGAACGCTGGTTTACCAAGTAGACAGGCTCTTCTTGACCTGTTCAAGGGTTTAACCTCGGGGCAAGGTGTTTCTTTGAATTTATCG
Source organism: Vibrio fortis (assembly GCF_000695685.1). Lineage (GTDB taxonomy): Bacteria > Pseudomonadota > Gammaproteobacteria > Enterobacterales > Vibrionaceae > Vibrio > Vibrio fortis_A. The sequence goes on from NZ_JFFR01000018.1 coordinate 160,772, forward strand.
AATGAGCAACTAGACAACATTGCAAAGAACGCATTACTTGATCCTGCTGCTGCGACAAACCCAGTCGCCTTCGCTGAAGATGACGTTAAAGAGATAGTAAAGAAATGTCTATAAAGAATGAAAGCCTAACGAGCGTATTAGATGCCCGCCCTTTCGAGTTATCTGAAGCTCAAAAGCAACCCCTATTTAAACAGAACTTGTTTGAAGAGCTAGTGCATCACTATAACAGCAATGAGATGTACCGTAAGTTTTGTGTGAAGAATGGGTTCAACCCAATACAGTTCAGTGGCAGCTTGGAAGACATACCGGCGATCCCTGTGCATATTTTTAAAGCGCTTGGTCATAAATTAGCGTCGGTTAGCGAAACGGCTATCAAGACCAAGCTTCAATCTTCGGCGACAAGTGGGGTACCAAGTACCGTTCTTCTTGATAAGGTTACGGCTCGTCGTCAAACCAGAGCAATGGCTCGCGTGATGCAAGAGGTTTTAGGACCGAAAAGGCGCCCGTTTTGTATTATGGATATCGATCCAACGAGTCCAAATGCAAGCAACTTAGGCGCTCGTATTGCAGCGGTTAAAGGCTATTTGAACTTTGCGTCATCTTCTCATTACTTTATTGATGCCTCTAGCCCTTCAGCTCCCTTAGAGTTTTTAGAACAGCAGTTTGTTGAGCATTTAAATGGGTTAGACAGTGAAGAGCCGCTTGTCATTTTCGGTTTTACTTTCGTTCTGTACCATACGGTTTTCAAGAGCCTGAAAGAGAAAGGGGTGTCCTTTAAACTTCCGGCTGGCTCTCAAGTCATCCATATCGGTGGTTGGAAGAAACTCGAATCAGAGAAGGTTGATAAGAAAACATTCAACCAAGACATCGCGCACGTATTGGGTATCTCCCCCGATAATGTTATTGATATTTACGGTTTTACCGAGCAAATGGGGTTGAACTACCCAGACTGTAAAGCGGGCTGGAAGCATGTACATGCTTACTCTGACGTGATTATTCGAGATGAAGCTGACCTATCACCTTGTCCGAATGGTGTGGTGGGCTTATTGGAGTTTGTTAGCCCGCTGCAACACTCTTACCCAGGTAACGTTGTATTGACCGATGATCTTGGTGTTGTCGAAGATTCTGTGTGTGAGTGTGGGCGAGTTGGAAAGCGCTTCAAAGTGATTGGTCGAGCTAAGAAAGCTGAAGTTCGTGGCTGTGGTGATGTCATGTCTGAAAAAGTCACCAAAAAGCCAACGTCAAAGCAATCTGCAGAACAAGCTGAACATATGGTGGTGTATCACGCCCCGGTCGACTTGAATGCAGCTGACTCACCTTCTGAGCAGTTGAATGCGATTCTGGCACACCTTAAGTTGAAGCAACAATGGTTAGCGAAACAGCCTGCTGAAGCGATACTTGGTCTTTTCGATACTGCGCGTAAAACTTGGGCTGAAAACCCCGAGTTAGACCCTTATCGTCATACTGGGCTTAACTTCTTGGCGGATTGGTGTGAGCCTAATCGCTTACGTAGTTTGCTTGATTCGGCGTTGCACGGACAACGAGGTTTTCTCGACAACTTTATGCCTCGCAAAGACATCAGCCACAGTTCGCTTAAAGCGATGCCTAGAGGAGTCGTATCTCACTGGTTATCTGGTAATGTGCCACTGCTTGGTATGTTTGCGTTAGTTCAGAGTATATTGAGTAAAAATGCGAATATCCTTAAGGTATCGGCAGATGAATCTCAAGCACTTCCTGTGTTGTTAAGTACTTTTAAAGGCATTAGTTACACCACACCTGGTGGGTATACCATTCATGGTGATGACCTATTAGAAACACTGGCTGTTGTGTACTTTGACCGTCATCAAACAAAGATAGCAGAACGCTTTTCTGCGAATGCCGATGTGCGTATTGCTTGGGGTGGTCGAGAAGCAATAGAAGCGGTAAGTGCTTTACCGAAAAAATATAACAGTCAAGATATCCTTTTTGGGCCTAAGTTGTCGATGATGGTGATTGGTAGTGACGCCTTAGATTCCGAAAAGGCCATTCGAAAACTGATACGTCGAGCAGCAACGGATTCAAGTGTATTTGACCAGTTTGCTTGTGCTTCGCCTCACACCATCTTTGTTGAAAAGGGCGGTGACATAACCCCGAAAGAATTCGCTGAAAAGCTAGCTGCAGCAATGGATAAGGCTCTTGTGCGCTTACCGACTCAAGTGCCAGACATTGGGCAGGCAAACAAGATACGTTCAAAAATTGCAGAGTATGGCTTCATTGGTGAATCTTGGAATGACCGTCATTTACGCTGGACGGTATTGTTCGATGAAGGCACCGATTTGGTTGAACCAACCTATCAACGCGTGATTACCGTTAAAGCCGTAGATAATGTTTTTGACGTTATTGGTAGCGTGCATGAAGATATTCAAACGGTTGGTTTAGCAATGCATGGCGAGAAGAAGCTCCAGTTTGCTAATGAGATTTTAATGCAAGGCGCGATGAGATGCCCTGATGTTGGGTATATGACGCATTTTGATTCTCCATGGGATGGATTGTTTGCGTTAGATCGCCTCGTTCGCTGGGTATCACTTGGTGGTCCAATTTAATAAAAACGAAAGCACTTTAAGTGCTTTCGTTGTTTTGGAAGTTTGAAATGGCTAGATTTACATTTGAAGTTTGTAAGCAAGATCAGGTTGCTGATCTGGTTAAGTATATTGATGAGCATTGGGCTAAGAACCACATCCTCGTAACCTCTCGAGAATTGCTAGATTGGCAGCATAAAAATCTCGATACAGGCGACTACAATTTTGTTATGGCTAGACATAACAAAAGCGGTGAGATATGTGGTGTGCTCGGCTTTATCCCAACGTCTCACTTTTCGGCTGAGCTCGAATCAGAGAAAGAAGTTTGGTTAGCGATTTGGAAAGTCAACGACGGACCGAAATACATCGGTTTAGGTTTAGGGCTTCTTAACTTTTTGAAGCGCGAGTTCTCGATTAAGAATATTTGTTCTATTGGTATTAGTCAGATTGTTTTCCCTATGTATGAAACACTCGGTTTCACCGTGGGAAAAATGAACCAACTAGCTCTATTGAATAATACCCTTTCTGATTACCGTATAGCTAAGGTTCCAGAGACGCTTACCTCCTCTATAGGTCAGAAAAATGACCAGTATAAAGTGGTAGACATTGCGAAAGACCAAGTGGCGTCTGCATTGTCAGACAGTGACTTATATACAAATAAAACACAGAAAGACGGACAATATTTTACTACTCGTTTCTTGGAACACCCTAAGTTCGAATACCGTTTTCTCGGGGTTTACAATAAAGACACATTAGAGAGTTTTCTTGTTGTTCGTGTGGTTGCTCAGAGTGAATCCAGTGCTATGCGGGTCGTGGATATTCAAGGTGACCTGTCTTCAATTGGCCGAGTTACAGCCCATTTACACGAGTTGCTTGTTGCGGAAGGGCATGAGTATTTAGATATCATGCAATATGGTATGGACGAAGAAAGCCTTGTCGATGCTGGTTTCTTGCAAGTTGATACGGATGGAGAATTAATTATTCCTGATTACTTCCAACCGTTTGTGCAAAAAAATATTCCTATTTATTTCGCGCGCCAAAGCCAGGAAGGCGAGCAGTCGTTCGTATTATTCAAAGGCGATGCGGATCAAGACAGACCAAATATAATGTAGAGGAGCAACATGTCTCAGCCACTAACCGTTGTTATGTACCACTATGTTCGTCGAATCGCGGAGTCGCGGTACCCAGAAATTAAAGGCTTAGAACTCGAACTCTTTGTTGAACAACTCGAGTTCTTTGCTAAGCACTATAATGTTGTGACGATGGAGCAAGTGTTAGCAGCAAAATACCATAATCAAGCTTTACCAGAGAAAGCTTTGTTGCTTACTTTTGATGATGCTTATTCCGAGCACTTTACTCACGTATATCCTATTTTGAAGAAAATGGGTATGCAGGGTTCTTTTTATGTACCAGCAAAAACAGTACTTGAACACAAAGTGCTAGATGTGAACAAAATTCACTTCATCTTAGCGTCTACCTCCGATATTCAACAGCTTGTTGGTTCTCTTAAGATAGAAGTTGAGCGCTATACAAGCGATTATGGTCTAAAGTCATTCGACGAGTACTACGCGGAGTTTGCTGTTGCGAATCGCTTTGATTGCCAAGATGTGATTTTTGTGAAGAGAATGCTTCAGCACGTATTGCCAGAAGAACTTAGAAATATTATTTCTGATAAGCTTTTTGCTCAATATGTGGGTATGGACGAAGCTGCGTTTTGTCGAGAGTTGTACATGGATAAATACCAACTTGAACAGTTAGTTCGAGACGGAATGCACGTTGGTTGTCACGGCTATGATCATTATTGGTGGAATAAGCTTGATGAAAAATCCTTAGAGATTGAACTAACCCGCTCTAAAGAATTTTTAGCCTCGCTTGGTTGTGACATGCAAAATTGGACAGCCTGTTATCCTTATGGATCTTCTAGTGAAGAGGTTGTGGTTGAGCTAGAAAAACAAGGATGTAAAGTCGCATTTACCACCGAAGTACGGGTTGCTGATTTGGCGTTGGATGGCCCACTCTTGTTGCCTCGCCTAGATACCAATGACTTACCTAAAGATAACAAAGCCAGTGTAAATCATTGGTATGAGAGTGCTTAGAAAAACAGGCGCGCTTAAATACTAAAGTTTTGAGCGCGTTTTTCAAAATGATTAACAAGGAAAGTCGCCATATCGTTGCCTATATGAGAGTCATAAGTGTGCGCATCGATAGGTACTTCTTTGTAAAGTAAAGACAGTGTGTATAAAGCCGTAGACGTTACCCCGGTAATTGAAGATATCTTGATGCCTTTATTTGCTAACTCAAGCTCAATCGGTGATTCACTTTTATGATAAGTGAGATTAGGTAATGCTTTAACGGCACTGGTTACTTCTTCAGACTCGGTTCTGTGTGGAAAGTAGATCACAGGGGCATTTTTTTTTGCAATGACTTGTTCTAGTTTGGATATATAAGCATCAACACTTGGTTGATTCTTATCTCCAATAGACCCCTCACCAATAAATGCAACGGGTGCTGAAGGGTCGTAGCAGTTTGACGCTCCAATACTTTTTCTAATCGAGTCGAGAGTATTGAGCTTTAAAGGACACACTGGATTTTCTATATCGAAAATAGAGAACATTTCGAAGTTCTCAGCATAAGGTATTGTGCCAATCTTTTTACATCCCTGTAATTGGATCAATAGGTCTTGTAGAAAGCGAGTTCGACTAAATGATTTTTTGTCTTTGATGTATTTGAAGTATTCGTATAAGTTGCCCATTCCATCGTCAATGAATACCAGCTTTTTAGCAGGTAGATTTCTTTGGAACATACGAGTACGCCAAGATGTATATTCAGAGAAAAAGAAATGCTCGATTGACTCGCCATTTGCTAGCTTTTTGACTTCTTTTAGAACACGCGGAATAACAAAGGTACGGTTTGAGCGACCAACTTCAATAATATGGTCCCATTTACTTTTGTCATAAAGCTGAGCGAGGTGTTGTTTACCTTTCTCTGTGTTTTGCTGAACTAAAACCAGGAGATTATTTTTAGTTTGATAGGCATCTCTGGCTTCATTTGCGCAGATGTATTGAAATGGGGATGTTACGAGAAATACGTTCATAAAAGACCTTGTTCATTAACCTAATTCAGCATACTGAATTGAACGCTCCAAAGAGCCTTTGTTTCTTTTAAAGACAGAGTGGGCTTGGTTAGCCATGTTGGTGGCGCTATGCTTATCTTCGAGTAACTGGATCACTTTAGAGTCTAAGCTATGACCTTCACAAATCATTATGCCATCGGTAGCTAATAGCCTTTCAGTGATCTCTTTGAAGTTGAAGTAACTTGGTCCAGATATGGTCGGGATTCCTAAAGCCGCTGGCTCGAGTACATTGTGACCACCAACCTTATCACCAATTAAGCTGCCTCCCATAAAACAGACATCTGCAGCACCAATTAAAATCAGCATCTCTCCCATTGTATCACCCACATAAACTTGCGACCTTTTACAGGAGTTAATGTCAGCGTTCGTTCTACGAGCGGTTGTAAAACCTGAGGATTGACATAACTGGACAACGCTATCAAATCGTTCTGGATGGCGCGGGACTATAATGAGCAAAGCGTCCGGATAGATCTCCAGTACGTTTTTATGTGCATTGAGTATCTGCTCGTCTTCACCTTTATGGGTGCTGGCGGCGATCCATATTGCGCGGTGCTCCCCAAGCTTTGACCTTAGTGCCTTTGCTTTCTCTTTTATTGTATCGGCAATTTGTATATCGAATTTGATGGAGCCAGTAATGGCAAGTTTACTCTTTGCAACACCAAGTGATTCAAAGTGGTTCGCGTCAGACTGACTTTGGCACAGAATCTTGGTTAGATAAGGTTCTATAATATTGAAAACTGGCTGGAATTTTGCGTAGTTATTTCGAGATTTTTCGGACAACCGTGCGTTTACGATCGTGATTGGTACACCAAACTTAGAAACTTGATGAAGTGTGTTCGGCCACAACTCCGTTTCAATGATCAGCATCTTCTTCGGTTGTATCGCTTTTAGAAAGCCTTTTACAGCGAAACCGAAATCAATAGGCATGTACCTGTGCTCAACCAAACTACCAAGCTTTTCAATCTGCTCTGCACCAGTACTGGTGGTTGTAGTGACAATGATCGGCTGTTCTGGGTTTTGTTTTTTGATCTCTTTAATAAGAGGTGTAGCTGCGATACTTTCACCAACAGAGACTGCATGAATCCAAATTGGACGCTGATTTGATGTCAGCTTAGGTGTTATGCCAAAGTGCTCTTTCCAGCGCTTTCCAAATTTGGGCTTGTTTGGCTTACTTTTGTATAAGCCAAATAGAAGCAGAGGAGCGATAAGTGCAAGGATCAGCGTGTAGAAAAACCGAATTAACATGCGCTTACCGAAATGGCTTCTAACTTATGGATACTATTGATGACTTGTTTCGGTGATAGTTCCGTCAGACATTTTAAGTGCTTGAATTCACACTCACGCTGGAAACAAGGACGGCAATCAATGTCTGTATGCACAATCTCGACTCTCTCAGCCAGTGGTGGTGTGTATTTCGGCGAAGTTGAGCCGTAAACAGCAACAACGTTACAACCCACAGCAGCGGCAACGTGCATCAAGCCAGAATCGTTTGCAACCACAGTTTGACAAGCACCAAGCAGATCCACTGCTTCAATTAGGCTTGTTTGGCCAGCTAGGACATGAATTTGTGATTGAAGTTCGTCAGGAACAAGAGCCTTAATGTTGTTACACGTTTCCAAATCTTTTTGAGAGCCAAACAACCAAACTTGCTTACCTGCTTTACTCATCGATGTTGCGACGTCTGCGTAATGTGTTTCAGGCCACTTTTTAGCAGGCCCAAACTCGGCTCCAGGACAAAGACCAGTAATTGCATCACTCAGAGTAAGCTGAAACTTTTCCGCGGTAGCTAACTGTTGGTCTTTGAAAATAGTTAGAACTGGTCTCGGTAATCGCTCTAATCCACCCAGAGAGCTTGAGTCAATCATTTCTGCTTTAGGATGGGCGAGGGCGACATAGCGCTCAACCATATATTGGAATGATTTTTTATTTGGGCGCAGGTCATTCAACAGACCGTATCGCATCTCACCTTTCCAGCCCGTGCGTTTCGGAATGCCCGCAAACCACGGAATCAATGCTGACTTAGCTGAGTTAGGACAAATAAAAGCTTGTTCATATTGAGCTTCACGCAGTGTTTTACCAATTGCTCGACGACCGAGAAAGTTAAATTCACCATGACCAATCGGCATATCAATCGCTTGGTTGACCTCTGGCATACGCTCAAGAATCGGCTTACACCAACCGGGTGCAATCACATCGATGACCGCATCAGGATGCTGTTGTTTCAAGGTGATGTAAAGTGACTGTGACATCACCATATCGCCCACCCAAGATGGACCTATGATCAGAATTTTCTTCATCGTGTATACGTCTTGAGCCACAGCTCTCTGTCTTCGTAAGGGTTATAAGTACTTTCAGGATCTGGTTGAGTGGTTAAAAAACGAAGCACCCACATGTACTGTTCAGGGCGTTTTCTTACCGCATCTTCAATAAATTGATTCATTCTCTGTGTGTCTTGATGATCGCTTTTTGAAGGATAATCCTGCCAAGCAGGAAGTACATCGATACTGAATTGACCAGTTTGAGCGTCATAGTTAGAGAAGACCGGAATGATTTTCGCGCGGCTTACTTTGGATAACTTACCAAGTCCAGGCAATGTCGCTTTTGGTACATTGAAAAAATTGACGAAAATACTGTGCTCACGACCGTGATCTTGGTCAGGTAAGTAATACCCCAAATAGCCCTCTCGTACTGATTTGATAAACGGTTTGATGCCGTTATCTCGTTCATAAACTCGACCGCCATATTGCACTCGTTGTCTATGCATTAACCAATCAGTCACCGGGTTCTTCTGTTTCTTTGCCATCGCAGAAACAGGTAAACCTTGAGATGCTAGGTAGATAGCAGGAATATCAATACCCCAGCTGTGAGGCACTAATAGGATAGCCTTGTGCCCGTGTTCCAGTGTTTCATGAATATTGTCGATACCATGAATGGTTGTATTTTTGGTTAACCATTTTTGGCTGCGTAGCGACAGAGAAGCAAAGTTAAGCAAAAAAGAAACAGCAGTGGTTAGCGTTTTCTCAAGCAGCTGTTCCTTTTCTTCGTCACTTTTTTCTGGGAAACAGAGACCGAAGTTAATCCAAGCATTGTTAATGGTTCTACTCGGCTTTTTAAGCGCATATTTTGCTAGTTTACAGCTCAACCAGTATTTTGTTTTTTGTGGGAAAAAGACTAAGGGTATTCCCAGTAAAATACCAAACCATGTTCCCCAGTGTTTTGGAGCAAGAAAGCCCCACTCGAAGGTGGGGTTGTAGGCATCTGGGTCGAAGTCGTTACGCTTCTCAGTCATTGAAAACTCTCAGCTATTAAATGCTCTTCATCTTGTAAGAAGAGGACAATTATTTGTTCTGCAGCACCATGTATTCTGCAACACCTTCAGCAACTGTTTTAAATTCGATATCACAGCCAGTTGCACGCAGCTTAGTTAAATCTGCCTGAGTGAACTCTTGGTATGCGCCTTTTAGGTGTTCTGGGAATGGAATCGTCTCAATATCACCTTTTCCGTGGTGCTTGATGACTGCTTTTGCGACCTCTTCAAAAGATTCGGCATTACCAGTACCTAGGTTGAAAATACCTGATACGCCATTTTCTAAGAACCATAAGTTTACTGCTGCTACGTCACCAACATATACAAAGTCACGCTTAAATGACTCACTGCCAGCGAACAGCTTTGGATTTTCACCCGCATTCATTTGATTGTTTAGATGAAAAGCAACCGAAGCCATACTGCCTTTATGGTCTTCACGAGGACCGTAAACGTTGAAGTAACGGAAGCCTGTGATTTGAGATAGTGTTTCGTTATGTGCGGCTGCATCTTCTTGCAAGCGACGAACATAGTTGTCGAACTGCTGCTTAGAGTAGCCATATACGTTTAGAGCGCCTTCGTACTCTTTCTCTTCAATGAAAGTATCTGTTTCACCGTAAGTAGCGGCAGAAGAGGCATATAGGAACGGAATTTCGCGCTCAACACAGTAATGGAGTAGCTCTTTTGAGTACTCGTAGTTGTTAAGCATCATGTACTTGCCATCCCACTCGGTTGTTGCAGAGCATGCACCTTCGTGGAAAATCGCTTCGATATGACCGAAATCATCACCTGCCATGACTTGAGTTAGGAAATCGTCACGATCCATGTAATCAGTGATGTCTAGGTCGACAAGGTTTTTGAACTTCTTACCGTTCTTTAGGTTGTCGACGACTAGAATATCGTTGTGGCCTGCTTCGTTTAGCGCCTTAACAATATTGCTGCCAATCATGCCAGCGCCACCAGTTACGATAATCATATTTTACCTACTCTTTTGAATACAAAACTATCGCGAGTATAGCAAGGAATGAACAATTCGGGCTAGTGTAAACCAAGGTTACTCGGCTGTTAGCACCTGAATTAACTTCATAAATTTGGCATGCGGTCAGGGAGTGCGATATCACTATGATGGATACTTACTAGTTGGATAAGAATTGAGCTTCGCTGACCAGATGTTAACGGCTCGATCTATCGGTTTAGGGGCGATATACTAACTCTCTAAACAGATAGGGATTCGAAATAGAAATGAAGACACGTGACAAGATCGTTTATGCGGCGCTGGAGCTATTTAATGAGCACGGCGAGCGTAGTATCACTACCAACCATATCGCTGAACATATTGAGATCAGCCCAGGTAACCTTTACTACCATTTCCGCAACAAGCAAGAAATTGTACGTGATATCTTCACTCTATATTCTGCGGAGCTTTTAGAGCGCTTTACTCCAATCCAAGGCCAACAAGAGAGCCTGACGCTACTTAAACACTACTTGGATTCTATCTTCACTCTGATGTGGAAATACCGATTCTTCTACGCCAATCTCCCTGAAATCTTGTCTCGCGACGAACAGTTGCATAATGACTACATGGCTGTACAAGAGCGTTTGCAATCAAACTTAATCGCGATCATGCGTGCATTCGTGGATTTGAACTTGTTGAAAGCATCAGAAGAGGAAATGAAATCAATGGTGACTTCTCTACATCTTATTGCGTCGAGCTGGCTGGCCTACCAATCTGCTATGTCACCAAGAACTCAGATTACAGAACAAGTCGTTCACCAAGGCATGCTACAGATGATCGCAGTCGTGAAACCTATCGCAACCACTCAAGGTTTTGAGCAGTTAACACTACTGGAAGATGGTGTTCGAGCGTTGAATGGATAGTTGAAAGATACGAGTGACGGGTTGCGAGATTCGAAAAGCTGCTTTCATCGTATGGCTGTTCGTCACTCGCTTACTCGAATCCCGTTACTGCTCTTATTCTCTTCGCATCTCGATTACTCGCATCCCGCATCTGCTCTCACCTCACCAACCAACTCTTAGGGTTCTGAGCTTGGCTGTTTCGGCGGATCTCAAAGTAGAGTGAAGGGCGAGACTGACCCCCAGTATCGCCGGCAAGTGCGATGGCTTCACCTGCTTTTACCTTGTCGCCTTCTTTCTTAAGTAGCGCTTGATTAAAGCCGTATAGCGTCATATCACCTTTACCGTGGTCGAGTAATACTACCAAACCATAGCCACGAAGGTACTCGGCAAAGACCACCGTTCCAGAGTAAACGGATTTAACCTGTTGGCCATAGCTTGCGTCAATCACCATGCCTTTCCAGTTGATTTGACCGGTTTGACGGGTGCCGTAATTGTGTAGCACTTTACCTTTGATTGGCCATGGCAGTTTACCTTTGCGTTTTGCTAGGCCGTCCATAGGTACTGCATTACGCCTTTCGCGAGCGGCTTTTTCTGCTTTGGCAATTTCTGCTTTTAGGCGAGTCTCATTGCGTTGAAGTTCTGCAAGATAGCTTTGATCACCAGAAATGCTTTTCTTAATGCTACCAACAGTTTTCTTACGCTGAGCTTGAGTCTTAGCGAGTTGATCACGTTTGGTTGTTTGCTGTTTGAGTAGGGATGCGATTTGCTCTTGTTCTGCTTTACGAAGGCGTTGGCTTTCTTCAAGTTCCGCTTGAGTCTGCTCAATCGCTTTAATCGTTGTAGTACGTGCTTTAGCTAAGTGTTGGTAGTAGTGGCTAATACGATCTTCTTCAACACCTGTATTCAGAATGTATGAAGAGGCTTTAGCACGACGTGTCATGTAATAAGTTTGAATAAGCTGCTCAAGCTTTTGAGTATGAACTTGCTTCTGGGTAGTAAGCGCTTGAATCTTATTATTGAGTTGCTGAACGTTGGCGTTAGCGGTAGCAAGTTGCTTCTTACTTTCCTTGATGCCTTTTTCAAGAGAGGCGATAGAGAGCTCTTGTTTTTTGAGGTTAGCTTGTAGGCTATCCAGTTTCTTTTGTTGAGAAGATAGGGCTTGTTGCTGACGAGAGATCTCGCTTTTAACACCCTTCAACTCACCTTGGGAAGCTGCATGAGTAGAGATAGAAAACATCGCACTAGAAAGTAAAATAAGGCCGCTTATAGCATTAATTTTTTTCATTGTTTTTGTCATCTAAGTTACAGCCTACTCATTAAATTACTTCTAGTGTATAGAGCTACGGTGTGAATGTAGAGGTAGAGATTCCAGACACTTTAAAAGCAGATACGAGTAAACGAGATTCGAGATTCGAAGGGCTAAAGAGCAGTGATGAGATGAGGGGGGACGGCATTCGAACAAACCTGCTCTTGTCTTTTGGCTCTTCGCCACCCGCTACTCGAATCTCTCATCTGCTTTTAAGCTCTTAATCCCTTTGCCACTCGCTTACTCGCATCCCGTATCTGCTCTTAAATCCCATCACCATGAATAAAGTTCTGAGAGCGCCCATTAAACCCTTGGTCCATATCCAGTGATGGCTTGTCCGTTTTCGGTTTACCAACAATCTTAGCGGGAACACCTGCAACCGTAGTATGAGCAGGAACCGCTTGCAGAACCACAGAACAAGAACCAATTTTCGCTCCTTCACCGACTTCAATGTTGCCCAAAATTTTCGCACCAGCACCAATCATTACACCTTCGCGGATCTTAGGATGACGGTCACCGCCTTCTTTACCGGTACCACCCAAGGTTACGTCTTGCAGGATAGATACATCGTTTTCAACAACGGCAGTCTCACCAATCACAATCCCTGTCGCATGGTCGAGCATGATCGCTTTACCAATACGTGCAGCAGGGTGGATATCTACTTGGCATGCAACAGAGATTTGGTTTTGTAGGTATGTGGCAAGAGCAATACGACCTTGTTTCCACAACCAGTTGGCCACGCGATAACCTTGAAGGGCATGGTAGCCTTTAAGGTAGAGTAGCGGCATAGAGTACATCTCTACCGCCGGGTCGCGTGTCACAGTCGCGCAAATATCGCAAGCCGCAGCATCGATAATGGATTGGTCTTCAGCAAAGGCTTGCTCAACCACTTCACGTACCGCCATAGCCGGCATAGAAGCAGTTTTGAGTTTGTTTGCCAGGATGTAACTTAATGAAGCACCGAGACTGTCATGGTTGATAATGGTCGCATGATAAAAACTCGCAAGCATAGGCTCTTGCTCGGACTGCTCTCGAGCTTCCTTCACAATGCATTGCCAGACTTTTTGTTGTTCACAGTGTTTCATTTTTTACTATCCATATTTTTTGAAGGGCAGATACGAGTATCGAGATTCGGGATGCGAAAAGCTAAAGAGCAGTGACGGGATGAGGGATACGAAAAGATTAGAAGTAGATAAGAGTGGTGAACAGCTGAAAGATGAGAAAAGCTTTTGCTCTTCGAATCTCGCATCTCTTCACTCGAATCCGCTTTTAATCCCTTCTCATCTCGTTTACTCGCATCCCGTATCTGCTTTTAATCTCTTCTCATCTCGCTACTCGAATCCCGCATCCGCTCTTAACCTTCCGATTTCTTATCTCGAGCCAGCAGATCTTGCGCTGCTAAGTGTGCGTCTTTTCCTTGATACAACACTTGATAAATTTGTTCAACAATTGGCATCTCAACACCCATGCGTTCAGACAGAAGCCAAACCTCTTTGGTGTTGCGATAACCTTCGACAACTTGGCCGATCTCTTCTTGTGCGGTATCGACATCTTTGCCGGTACCCAAGGCTAAACCAAAGCGGCGGTTACGAGATTGGTTATCAGTACAGGTAAGTACCAAGTCGCCTAAACCAGCCATGCCCATGAAGGTTTCTGGTTTCGCGCCTAGCGCTGCACCCAAGCGACTCATTTCAGCGAGGCCACGAGTGATTAATGCAGTACGAGCATTGGCGCCAAAGCCGATGCCATCTGACATACCAGCACCAATCGCGATAACGTTCTTCACCGCACCACCCAGTTGCATACCGATGAAATCATCATTCGCGTATACACGGAAAGTACGAGTACAGTGAATCTTCTCTTGCAGCTCTTTTACAAACTCTTGGTCTGGTGAAGCTACTGAGATTGCAGTAGGCATACCTGCAGCAAGCTCTTTAGCAAATGTAGGACCAGATAAAACAGCTAATGAGTAGCTATCACCAAGCACGTCGCTCGCAACATCTTTCAGTAGGCGGCCTGTTTCTGGCTCTAGCCCTTTAGTTGCCCAACAAATACGTGAGTCAGCTTTTAGGTGAGGTTTTAGGCTGTTCAGTACAATACCAAAGACATGGCTTGGTACAACAACAAGTAGGTCTCGGCTTGCTGATACTGCTTTCTCTAGATCTGACTCAATAATCAAGCTTTCTGGGAAGTCGATGTTTGGCAGGAACTCGTGGTTAGCGCGATCAGTTTCTAAGCGAGCCATATGCTCAGGTTCATGGCCCCAAAGCACAATGTTGGCACCATTACGTGCAAGAGAAATTGCTAAAGAAGTGCCGTAGGAACCAGCGCCAATCACCGTCATGGCGATCTCTTTGCCATAAACGCTCTTTCTATCATAAGCGTCACTGATGTCATTAGTGCGAGTTGTGTCTGTCATGCTTCCACCTGAAAGTCTTGAGGAAATGAGAAGAGTATCTTTTTATTTTATTGAATATACCGAAAATATAAAAAATGCACACCGCATAAGTCGCGCTGTGCATTTTTAAACGGTTAGATTAAGTCTTATGTGGCATTAAGCCTTGTATAACTTAAGCTTGCTCGCCTTCAGCTTGTTGAGCTTGGTTTTGTAGGTAATTCATGAACAGAGCGTCGAAGTTAACTGGCGCTAGGTTCAGTTGTGGGAACGTACCTTTAACCACTAGGCTAGAGATAGTTTCACGAGCGTATGGGAACAGGATGTTCGGGCAGAATGCACCTAGGCAGTGTGCCAGTTGACCAGCTTCCATTTCGCTTGCAGTGAAGATACCACCTTGTTGTACTTCACATAGGAATGCCGTCTCTTCTGCGTTCTTAACTGTCACAGTAAGACGTAGGATAACTTCGTAAACGCCTTGGCCAAGTTCACGGCTTTGAGTGTCTAGATCCAGTTTTACATCTGGGTTCCACTCTTTTTGGAACATATCTGGCGAGTTTGGTGCTTCAAAAGAAACGTCTTTTAGGAAGATACGTTGGATTGCGAAGTTTTGTTGTGCTTCTTGAGGTGCTGCTTCAGCCATTTTCTTGTCCTTAAAAATTTACATTGGGTTCCGTAATCAAAATGAAGTTACGTAACCTGAAAAACGAGTATATAGATAACCGTGTTACTAATAATGCTACTAGGAGTTACTTCTTACCCTTAACTAAAGGTAGGTTCGCTTCACTCCAAGCAACTAGGCCATTCTTCAGAATGCTCACGTTTTCAAACCCAGCTTTTGCTAGCAGGTTTGCACTTTCTTGAGCGGTTTGACCTGTTTTACATACCACAATGATTGGGTCTGCTTTGTGGCTTTCAAGGCTACCAAAGTTATTTGCTTTGATGTCTGAAGGCAAAATGTGAAGTGCGTCAGTAATATGACCTTTTTTGTATTCATCTTTAGTACGAATATCAACCACAATGCCATTTTCACGGTTCATTAGTTGTGTGGTTTGCGCTGCGGTGATCTCTTTGTAAGCCGCATTCGATGTTTTGATGACATTCATAATGATGGCAACCACTAAGCCAATCCATACGATGGCTAAAATCATATTCTCTTGAATAAAGGGTACTAACTCTTGCATATCTTAAACTCTTGTCGTTTGGGGCTAGAAACTATACCCAAGCATCTCGAGGTCACTTTGGTATATGGTTCTGGAGTATAGCGATAAAGGATTGCAGAATACAGAAGAAGCAGAGGGTTGTGAGTGAAGGCGCGGAATAAACCAGTTTTTGTCTAGAATTTATGCATTTACTTGTACACACTTATTCACTATCATGATCAATTAGTTGTTTAAGCTGAACAACGGATAGAGGTTGAAACTTAGCCTCTGTATATAAACGTTTATATTTTATGGGAATCATTATGAAAAAGATTGCTTTAGTAGCAGCTCTAGCTGTTAGCTTCTCAGGTGCGGCTTTCGCAGCTACCGAAACTGCAGCAGCGGCTGGCGCTGGTGCGAGTTCTGGCGGTGCAGCAGCTGGTGGTGCAGCGGCAGCGGGTGCAGCAGCAGGTACAGCAACAACTGTAGCGGTAACAACTGCAGCAGTAGCAGTAGGTGCAGCAGCAGCAGTAGCTTCTAACGACGGTGGCGCTACAACTACGACTAACACTCAGTAATTTCTTTTTTGAGTGAATGAAAAGCCATTTTATGTGCGAACATAAAGTGGTTTTTTTATATCAGTATGTTTTCAATATCGCTAGGAAGCACAAACAATCATGATTAAACCTCTTATTGTCTCTTTAGGTATGTTGCTTGCGGGCTGTTCCCAGCAGTTCCAAGATGTAAATGCCACTTTTAATGAAGCCATGTTCGGAGATGCTGACGTTTCCACCACAGCTGAGTACATCCAAGACCTACCTTACGCAAGTATTTATGCGCAGATTAACGACCAAGGTAAAATATTTATGGTTTTGGCATTTGTTGGGCAGAACCCTGAAACTGGCGTTGAGCAATTAAAGTGGATGTCTTCTGATAAAGCGATGATCGTCACCGAAAATGGCCGTGTGGTTCAAACTCTGTTGCTGCCCTACGAAAACTTATCAGGCCTGGTAACAAAGCCAACCAATGCCTTGGTGCCAAGCTTCGATTTATCAGCACAACCTATAGTTCAGCAGTGGCAAGCCACGTACGATTGGCAACCAGATTACCGATTTGGATACAGTGCTAGTATTGTTCGCAGCTATGTAAACCAAGAAACGATACAAACACCATTAGCTGCTATCGAAACAAGTAAGTTTATCGAGCAAGTGAGCTATCCAGCACTTGGAGAGCAAGTCGAAAATGAATATTGGGTAAACAGCCAAGGTAAGGTAGTGAAAACGGTTCAGTACCTCGGCCCAGATATGACTCGCTTAGAGCTAACCCTGCTTAAGCCTTATCAAGCGAACTAATCGGTGGTGATAGACAGTATGAAATCATTAATGAAATTCGGTAAACGTGCTGCATTGGCTTCGCTTTTCTCTTCGTTATTCCTATCAAGCGTTGCAAACGCCCTTTCTTTAGAACAAAAAACACAAGAGCTTAGTGTAGAGTTGCCAGTACAGGGGATAACCCTCAAATATTCACAACCTGTTCGCCTTGAGCAGGTGTTAGGTGACGCAAAGGCCAATGGTGCGTTAGGTTATTTTCCACTCTCAGCACAACTGTTTGATCGCAATGCACAACAGGAAGTTGATACTTTAAAAGCACAAGTTATTGAACAGTTGAATCAATTAGCACTTCAAGAACCGCAAGTAAAATCTGTGATTACGCAATTGGAGTCCTTTGAATACCAAGCGCGTTACTTTGTCGATTTAGATAGAAACGCAGTGATCTCCCAACCAGAGAAAAATCCGCTCTTACTTTCAAAAGACACTGTACTTGAAGGGGATAAATCAAACCAAGCGCAGCGCTTTGACTTGTATCTCACCCAAAGGGCAACAGATCTAACTTTGGTTGGGGCCGTAAAACAAGCACACAAACTTAAATTGATTGAACATGGTCAATTAGATAACTATCTCTCTATGCTACCAGAAGGTGAGTTACTTGACATTGCGGATAAAAGCATAGCGTTTGTGATTCAGCCAGATGGCCATGTTGATGAGGTAAGCTACGCCTACTGGAACAGTAAGCAAGCTTACTTCGCTCCAGGTGCGATTTTGTTTATTGCCTTTGATTCTTTACCCTCTGAGTTTTCAACTTTGAATCAAAATATTATCGAACTTCTACGTCATAAGGTTAATTTGTAATGTCGGCCAATCAATCATTCCCATTAACGCTTCTTGCAAGTTCGATTACTGGTGCTTTACTGGCTGTGAGTGGCTTTTCTGCTAACGCGCAAGAACAGCAACTTATGGAAGTCGAGGTTTCAAGCTTTAATCCTCCAGAGTTAAAGCATTCGCAAACCAACTTTGGTGGTGTGGGCCTAATGCAGATGCCAACCGCACGTATGTCACCGGAGGGGGAGTTTAACTTAAGCGCATCATTCAATAACGAATATTATTTTTACAATGTTAGCTTACAGGTAATGCCTTGGTTAGAAACCACAATTCGTTATACCCAAGTTCAAGACTTGCTTTACAGCGGTAATGATAGTGCAGATTGCTCTCAGAACAGTTTTAGTGGTTGTACTAAGTACACAGATAAAGGTATCGACTTTAAAGTTCGCTTAATTGAAGAAGGTTACTACCTGCCAGAGTTATCTGTCGGTGTCCGCGATTTTGGTGGTACAGGCCTGTTTGATGGCGAATTTGTTGCAGCCAGTAAACGATTTGGCCCGTTAGATGTAACCTTAGGTATGGGCTGGGGTTACATGGGCACCAGCGGTAACTTCACTAACCCATTCTGTAAGGCCAGTGATAAATTCTGCGAGCGACCATCAGATACCAAAGGCAATGGTGGCATGGTGGATTTTGAGCGTTGGTTTAAAGGTGATGCAGCAATTTACGGTGGTTTGGAGTATCAAACGCCATTTAAGCCACTAACGTTAAAGCTCGAATACGACAGTAACGACTATTCACAAGATTTCCCCGTAGTGCGTGGCGGTGTTGATATGACGCAACATACCCCTTGGAATATAGGGGCTCTGTATCGCTTCAATGATTGGGCTACAGCCAAGGTGAGTTACGAGCGCGGCGATACCTTAACTGTGGGCTTTGACCTATCTACTAACTTCAATGAAATCGCCTCAATTTGGCGTGATACTGAAGCCGCAATGCTTCGTCCTACTGAAGCGAGCAACATGGATGAGGTTGATTTAGCTAAGCTGACAGAAGAGTTGGATACCATCGCAGGTTATGAGCAAGCACAGGTTCTGGTTGATGGCAATACGCTGGTGGTAAAAGGCGAACAGGTTAAATACCGTGATCGTGAAGTAGCACTTGAGCGTGGAGCTACAGTAATTGCTAATCACGTTCCTGATTACATCAATACCTACCAAATTGTTGAAACTAGCAGTGCAGGTGAGCTTTCACAAACCGACATCAACGCTGAGCAATTTAAAAAAGCGGCCAGCTACTCTTATTTAGATTCTGACATTAAAGACTCGACTCAAAGTAAAGATGTTGCATTGACCTCAGCAGTGGAGTACCACGATGCACGCGAGCGTTTTGATGTTTCAGTATCTCCAAACCTAGCCCAATCTTTTGGTTCCGCTGAAGATTTCTATCTATATGCTTTAGGCTTGTATACCAACGCCTCTTTCTGGGCGACTAATAACATTGAGTTATCAGGTTCTCTGTATATCAACCTTATCGATAACTACGACAAGTTTAACTACACGGTTCCAGAAGACGGCACTGACCAAACTGCAAGGGTGAGAACCCTGTTCCGTGAATATGTAGAAGAGCCAGTTCGTTTAGACAGATTACAGTTAACCTGGTTTGAAGATTACGGTAGCGGTATTTATAGCCAAGCTTATGCAGGTTACCTAGAGAGTATGTTTGCGGGTGTCGGTGGTGAAGTACTTTACCGCCCATACAATAGTAACTGGGCTATTGGTGCCGATGTAACAGCGATTAGCCAACGTGATCCAGATAGCTGGTTTGAAACCTTTGATGAAGAGTGGCAAGCGCATCCAACAGATCCGAACCGTTCTTACCGAGTTATTGATAAAGGCACCACAGGCTTTGTGACTGGTTACTACATGCCACAGTGGGAGTTCTTGACTGATACGCTATTTAAAGTTGGCTTTGGTAAGTTCCTAGCTGGCGATGTGGGTACCCGAATCGATTTCTCGAAGCAGTTCAAGAGTGGCGTAATTGCTGGTGCATTTGTTAGTTTAACGGACTTAAGTGAAGAAGACTTTGGTGAAGGCAGTTACACAAAAGGTTTCTACGTATCAATTCCATTTGATTTGCTAACTGTAAAACCAAGTTCAAACCGTACTCAATTCACATGGCAGCCTTTAACCCGTGACGGCGGTCAGGTGCTAAACAAGCAGTACAACTTGTTTGACCAAACCGACGCAAGGTCGCCATGGTTCCAAAGGCCAAGTAAAGTTCAATGATTTAGAAGATACGAGTAACTTAAGAGCAGATAAGAGTAAACGAGATTCGGGATGCGAAGGGCTGTGCTTTTTCGCATCTCGTTACGTTACGCGAATGCCGTATCTGCTTTTAAATCTCTTCGTCACCCGTTTACTCTCATCTCGAATCTGCTCTTCTATCTTTTCGCTTACTCGACCCCCGTATCTCTAATCTACTCTTTTGTCTTTTCGCTACTCGTTCATTCGAATCCCGCCACTGTTCTTGGTATGCAACTTTATTCTTATTTTTTCTAAGCATTTAACCATTCAACAAGGTTGATAATACCAACAAACTGTGGATAATACATACGGATTAAATTTGAGCATGTTTTTGATACGTGCTTTATAAAATCACCATTGGCTTTTCTTTACCGTTCAAGGGGCCGCTCATGGTGCACAAACAACTACGCAGTGTGATGTCGCGGTATATCAACGGGCGGTAGCGTGCCCGAAAGCAATTTAAAGTGGAACCGATATCAAACTATCACTCCTTTTCCCCTCCGTCTAAGCCATTGCCAGTGGTAAGGTCATTTACTTTGTATCACTCGGACGTGATTACATTTTCTCAACTATGATTTGGTTAACATGAAGATTAAGAAAAATCGTCTCCTTCTTGCGTTACTACCCGCCTTATTGGTTGGTTGTACGACTCCAGGCACGCACCTTACTACCGATGATAAGAATGTGATCCTTCCTTCTGAGGAACAACAAGCTGCGGATATTTCAGATGTTGTTAACCTTTACCCGCTAACCGCTCAAACGGTCTCTAGTTATAAAAGCCAAACTCAGTCAGTATCTCAAGCCAATCCAGAGTTAGATATCGATATCGCTAAGTATGAGTACAAAGTTGGCGTGGGCGATATTTTGAATGTCACAATTTGGGATCATCCAGAACTGACAATTCCAGCTGGTTCCTATCGCAGTGCTTCTGAAGCTGGTAACTGGGTACATGCTGATGGCACCATTTTCTACCCTTATATTGGTACAGTAGAGGTAGCTGGTAAAACTGTTCGTGAAATTCGTGCAGATGTTGCTGAGCGTTTGGCGAAATATATTGAAAGCCCGCAGGTAGACGTCAATGTTGCGGCTTTTCGCTCAAAGAAAACTTACATTACAGGTGAAGTATCAAGTCCAGGCCAACAAGCTATTACCAATATTCCTTTAACTCTGCTTGATGCGGTGAACCGCTCAGGTGGATTATCTGAAAATGCTGATTGGCGTAATGTATCTTTAACACGTAATGGTGTTGAAGAAAACATTTCACTATATGGGCTGATGCAGCGCGGCGATTTGACTCAAAATCGTTTGTTGCAGGCCGGTGATATTGTTCATGTACCACGTAATGATAATCAAAAAGTCTTTGTGATGGGGGAAGTAAATGAGCCTAAGTTATTAAAGATTGATCGTGTTGGTATGAGCCTTACTGAGGCATTAAGCAATGTAGGCGGCATTAACCAACTCTCTGCAGATGCAACCGGCGTGTTTGTGATTCGTACCTCTGATAACAAATCGGAACGCATGGCCGATATTTATCAACTTAATATGGAAGATGCTTCTGCGTTGGTTATCGGCACTGAGTTTGATTTGAAACCGTATGATATAGTATATGTAACTGCAGCTCCGATAAGCCGCTGGAATCGTGTAATTGGACAACTTGTTCCGACTATTAGCGGCTTCAATGAGTTGACTGAAGGTGTGCTTCGAATTCGTAACTGGCCGTAAATAATACAATTAATATCGGGTCACATTTTGTGTGGTCCGGTTTATATGGTTGATAGTAATTTATGTTTAATAAAATTCTTGTAGTTTGTGTTGGTAACATTTGTCGTTCTCCAACAGGCGAGCGTGTTTTACAAAAACTATTGCCAAACAAACAGGTCGCATCAGCAGGTATTGCAGCAGAAAAAAGCCGTTTGATTGGTATGCCTGCAGATGAAACTGCAATTTTGATTGCTGCCGAAAATGGCGTTGATGTGGAAGGCCATCAATCACAACAAGTCACGCCCCAACTTTGTGCGCAGTATGACTTGATATTAGTGATGGAAAAAGGCCACATGGAAGCGTTAACTCAGATCTCTCCAGAAGCGCGCGGGAAAACCATGCTGTTTGGTCAGTGGCTCGGACAACAAGATATTCCAGATCCATATCGCCAAAGCCGAGAGGCATTTGAGCATGCCTATAAGCTGATTGATAAAGCCGCACAAGCGTGGGCGAAACAACTGTAGTCGATTAGCAAAACCTGTTACTCAGTAGAGTAAGCTTTGAGTTAGCAGAAACGATTTAGGTTGGTTTGTTTTCAATAAATCAACTAACAAAATAGTACGAATTTAGGAAATAGTAATTCGATGACAACACAACCATCTAGGCAAACAAAGACTGATAACTCAGATGAGATTGATTTAGGAAAACTGTTTGGTATTTTGCTCGATGCTAAGTGGTGGATTATCTTTACCACGTTTACCTTCGCCCTAGGAGGTGTCGTATTCGCAATGTTATCTACACCTATTTACAAAGCCGATGCATTAATCCAAATTGAGGAGAAAAGCTCTGGAGGCATTTCCTCAATGGTGGGTGACATGGGCGAACTGTTCGCTCAAGAGTCTTCAGCCGCTACTGAAATCGAGATCATCAAGTCGAGAATGATCTTGGGTGAAACGGTTGATAAGTTTGATTTAACCACAGTTACCACTCCTATTTACGCTCCTTTTGTTGGCAAAGGTATCGCTCGTTTAACTGGTGATGATAATAACATATCAATTAGCCGTTTTGTTGTACCAGGCTATGCTAGTGGATATGCTCATACGATTCGTATTCTAGATACAGAGCAGGGTACTTACCAGCTAATTCGAGAAGACGAGCGTATCATCCTTGAAGGACAAGTTGGTCAATTGGTCGCTTCAGGTGACTATAGTCTATTTGTGGCAGGTTTTGAATCTCATAATGGTTTTGAGTTCGCTATTAGTAAGCGGAATCGTCTAGAAGCAATTGAATGGCTTAAGCAGTCTCTATCCTTGTCTGAGCAAGGCAAGCAGACGGGGATTCTAAAGTTAAGCTTTGAGGGCGAAAATAAGCAGCAAATTTCTGAAATCTTAAACCATATTAACCAAATCTACTTTTTACAAAATGTTAAACGTAACTCTGCAGAAGCAGAAAAGAGTTTAGCATTTCTTGAAGGCCATCTTCCGGGTATCAAATCTCAGTTAACGACATTTGAAGATACGCTGAATAATTACCGTCAAGAAAACGAGTCTATTGATTTAGGCTTGGAAGCTCAATCCACACTTAAAGTGATGGTAGAACTGGAAGCGCAGCTGAATGAACTGACTTTTAAAGAAAGCGAAATTAGCCAACGCTTTACAAAAGATCACCCAGCTTATAAGTCTTTGTTAGATAAAAGAGAAACGCTTTTAAAAGAAAAAGAGCGTTTAAACCAACAAGTTCAAAAGCTACCTAAAACGCAGCGTGAAGTACTACGAATGACACGTGACGTTGAAGTAAACCAACAGATTTATATTCAATTGTTAAACAAGGTACAAGAGCTAAGCATTATCAAAGCGGGTACCGTGGGTAATGTACGAATTTTGGATGATGCGCAAGCTTATGCCCGTGCAGTAAAACCGAAGAAACCACTGATTGTTGTATTCGCTACACTAATTGGATGCATGCTAAGCGTGGCATTGGTTTTAGTGAAAGCAGCGTTTCACCGAGGTGTTGAAAATCCGGAACAAATTGAGGAGCTTGGGTTACCAGTTTACGCAGCAGTGCCTAAATCGGACCTGCAGTTAGAGTTAACCAACCGCTTTAAATCTAAGAGAAAACAAACTTTTGGTGCGCAGGCTCTGCTTGCAGAATCTAACCCTGCAGATCTCTCAGTTGAAGCGCTACGTGGTCTTCGTACAAGTTTGCACTTTGCAATGCTTGAAGCCAAAAACAACATTTTGATGATCTCTGGCCCTGCGCCAGGTATTGGCAAATCTTTTATCTCGACTAACTTTGCTGCAGTCGCTGCAAAAACTGGTCAAAAGGTACTATTGATTGATGCGGATATGCGTAAAGGCTATTTGCAACAAAGCTTTGGCTTGAAGTGGGATAATGGCTTATCGGATTTGTTGAGTGGGAAGCAAGATTTTACTCAATCGATTAAATCAACTCCGGTTGAAAACCTTGAGATCATCACTCGTGGCCAAGTACCACCAAACCCATCAGAGCTTCTAATGCACCCACGTTTTGCGGAGCTTATGGAGTGGGCATCGAAAGAATATGACCTAGTAATAGTCGATACACCACCAATATTGGCTGTAACCGACCCAAGTATTGTAGGCGCATTTGCTGGTACCACGTTGATGGTGGCGCGATTTGGCCAAAATACGGTGAAGGAGATCGATGTCGCACGTAATCGATTTGAACAATCGGGTATTGAAGTAAAAGGTGTTATCTTTAATGCTATAGAAAAGAAGGCATCAAGCTCTTATGGGTATGGCTATTACTCTTACTCTTATTCAGCTCATAAGGGTGATTGATTTCACATAAATAGATAAGAGCCATGTTTATGATATTTATAATATCCAGTTGTATCTAAAATTAAAGCAATGGTTTTAATGATTTTTCAATTATTATAAAAAAGTTATCCATCTTCTTGTTTTAATTCTTTGAATACAGAAAACTATGGGTTTACCCGTAGGTTAATTCCTTTGGAAACGGGATGATGGTTAAATATAACATTACACCTTATCCCATAGTGTTTACGACATGAAATATCACGTAGTTTGGGTAACTAAATACCACAGAAAATCCAAAACCCTGGATTTTGCAACTACTTGCGTAAGGTTATACCAAAGTAACGCGAAGTTTACCTGGCGCTGAGATAAAGACGATAGGCTTTGATGGGGATCATTTGTATATGATGATTCCCTGAGTACAGCCTCTCGGAGGTCATGGGTAAACTAAAAAGCCATCGTCGCACCAAGTTCGAGAAAAATTCAGTTGGCTAAGTAAGATTTACTGGAAAGATAACATTGCTTCGTCGCCTGGTTAATTTGTCAGTTGCATAGGTGTAAATCAAAAGTTGATAGCTAATTACGTTAGACATCAGGGCGAAAAGGATTCAAGTCAACTCCACGTTGGGCTGTAATAGTAAGTCCTCCGTGCATGTACAGGGGTATCTATATTAAAAGCATGAGTTCGAAGATATCACCAGTAATCTGTTTTTTATCAAAAAACAACTGTTTGATTTTGAACGTCTTAACTGTTCATGATTTTTTAGTTGGTTTAAATGACAATCAATAACCCTATCATATTAGGTTTTTATTATTGGTTTATTAGGAATAATATACTCTCCAGGAGAAAAGATGAAAGCTGTAATTCTAGCCGGTGGTTTAGGAACTCGTTTGAGTGAAGAGACAGCAGTAAGGCCAAAACCTATGGTTGAAATCGGTGGTAAGCCTATTTTATGGCACATTATGAAAATGTACTCTGTACATGGAATAAATGATTTTATTATATGCTGCGGTTATAAAGGTTATGTAATAAAAGAGTACTTCGCTAATTACTTCCTTCATATGTCAGATGTAACATTTAATATGAAAGATAATGAAATGGAAGTGCATCATAAACGCGCAGAGCCCTGGACTGTTACTTTAGTTGATACAGGTGATCACTCTATGACTGGTGGCCGATTGGGGCGTGTAGCTGAGTATGTAAAAGATGAGGAAGCATTTTGTTTTACATATGGAGATGGTGTCTCTGATATAAATATTAGTGAAAGTATTGCTTTTCATAAAAAACATGGGAAACAAGCTACTTTGACTGCGACCTTTCCTCCAGGTCGTTTTGGTGCTTTAGATATTCAAGAAGGAAAGGTTGAGAGTTTTAAAGAGAAACCGAAAGGTGATGGAGCTATGATTAATGGCGGCTTTTTTGTTTTGTCTCCTGAGGTATTAAAGCATATTGAAGGGGATGATTGTACTTGGGAACAATATCCTCTAAATAAGTTAGCAGAAGATGGGCAGTTAATGGCTTATCAACATCACGGTTTTTGGCAGCCAATGGATACCTTGAGAGATAAGATACAACTTGAAGAGCTATGGGCTAACGGTGTAGCACCTTGGAAAACTTGGAGTAAATAATGTTTAATAATGTTTATAAAGATAAAACTGTGCTAGTTACCGGTCATACGGGCTTTAAAGGAAGTTGGTTAACTTGCTGGCTTCTAAAGTTAGGGGCTAGAGTAATCGGTGTATCTGATGTAGTCCCAACTAAACCATCAATGTTTGAAGAAACAGGGCTAGAAGGAAAAATAGAACATTATTTTTGTGATATAGGGAGTCTTCAAGATATTAAAAAGATCATTCAAGATAGCAAGCCTGATTTCCTATTCCACTTGGCAGCTCAGCCTATTGTATCGGTATCTTATGAAAATCCAATAGAAACTATTAATACTAATGTGATGGGTACCGCCAATATATTAGAATCTTTGAGGTGGATATCTAATAGTTGTACGGCAATTTTTATTACCTCAGATAAGTGCTATGAAAATGTAGAGTGGGAGTGGGGCTATAAAGAGACAGATGCTATTGGTGGAAAAGATATTTATAGTGGTTCGAAAGGAGCGGCCGAAGTGATATTCCACTCCTATCAACAGTCATTTTTTAATGGTCAAAATGAACATGTAAGACTTGCGACTGGCAGAGCTGGTAACGTTATAGGTGGAGGCGATTGGGCAAAAGATAGAATTGTAGTTGACTGCATGCGTAATTGGTCTCGTAAAGAAGTCGTTGAAATTAGAAGTCCAGCTTCTACAAGGCCATGGCAACATGTTCTTGAGCCTTTGAGCGGATATCTAGATTTAGGGCAGAAGTTAAGCTCTAATATTGAACTACATGGTGAATCTTTTAATTTTGGTCCAAGGGCTGAACAAAGCAGAAGTGTAATTGAATTACTTGAAGATTTGAGTAAGTATTGGGAATTTGAAACTGTCGATGAGGCTTATAAAGTTACTGGAAATATTCCCTTTCATGAGGCTGGTCTATTAAAGCTAAACTGTGATAAAGCATTGTTCCACTTAAAATGGGAAGCATGTTTAGATTACAAAGATTGTGTTGAATTTGTAAGTGAATGGTACTTTTCTTTTTATAATAAGGGATTAGATATGTATACAGAAACATTAGATCAGATATCGAAGTATGAAGAAAAAGCAGTGAAAAGAAGTATTGACTGGGCCATATAGGATCATGAAATGAAGGGTGTAAGTATAACAAATCTCAAGCGCATATCTAATCCAAAAGGAGATATTCAACACGCGTTGAAATCTACAGAGGATGGTTTTACTAAATTTGGTGAAGCATATTTTACTCGTGTCGGTAAAGGCGATATTAAAGGCTGGAAAAAACATGAGAGAATGGAGTTGAATTTAGTTGTTCCTGTTGGTGCAGTCACCTTCTTTATTCATGATGAAACTACAAAGGTGACAAAAAAAATACCTATAGGCGAAAAAAATTATGTTCGTCTAACTGTTGATGCTGGCTTATGGGTCGCATTTAGAGGTGACGATGATGGAGTTAACTTAGTATTAAATATCGCATCCATCGAGCACGACCCAGATGAATCGATTACAACAGATTTGGTCAACATACCCTTGGAATCATGAATGAATATTGGAATTACAGGTACAAATGGTCTTTTAGGGTCCGAGCTGTTAATTAAGGTTAGAGCCTGCGGATTAAAAGCAACCGTTTTGGACAGGTGCCGTTTTTTAATCAGCGATGGTTTAAAAAATGCAATTGAATATATCGATAGTTTAGGTTGTGATGTCGTTGTTCATTGCGCAGCGAATACTAATCTAGAGAGTTGTGAGATAAATCCTCAAGACTGTTACAGTGACAACGTGATTCTCAGTGAACTTCTAGCAAATGCATGTCGACTGTTAAATGTTAAGTTTGTATTTATTAGTAGTACGGGGGTATATGGTAGCTCAAAAAAAACACCTTATCATGAATATGATGAATTGTTACCAACAACGGTACATCACAGATCAAAGATGTTAGCTGAAAACGCGATACTAAGTCAAAGCAATGATGCTCTTATTATTAGAACAGGATGGCTTTTTGGAGGTGATTTTAATCTACAAAAAAACTTTGTTGCCAACCGAATAAGAGAGGCTGTTCTTTCAGGTGGGGAAATTAAGTCAGATGGCACCCAGTATGGTAACCCGACATATGTTAAAGACGTATCCGATATTATAATAAAACTTGTATATGATGGTTGGGCGGGAGTTTTTAATTGTGTAAATACTGGGTCTACATCGAGATATGGTTACGTGAAAGAAATCATTAATTATGCAAAAATTGATGTCAATGTAGAGGCTGTCCATACCCCTTTTCCTCGTTTGGCGAAAGTGTCAGAAAATGAATCAGCAGTTAATCTAAAACTTTCTCGTATTGGTTTTAAGGGCATAAGGCCATGGGAGGAAGGTTTAGATGAATATATAAGAAGTTCTACAGAGGATATAAAGAAGATATTTAACTAATGATAGATAGTACTGATGATAAAAAGTATTTTTACAAATAGCTTTATTGTAAGCGCTCTGACGATATTACAATTTTTTGTAATGTTTTTGTCACAAGTAATGCTCGCAAGAATAATTGAGCCTGAAGTATTTGGTGTTTTTGCCATAATTACTGTTATATCTATGTTTTTTCATACGGCAAGTAATTTAAACTCTGATCGATATATTATAAGAGAGCAGGCAGACATTGAAAAAAAAATGGACGTCACGTTCACGATGGAGCTATTATGGAGTTTGACTATATTTATTATTGCTATCTTTATATTACCATTTGTACTTTTATGTATTGATCGGCAAGATATTTTGGTTTATTGCCAGGTTTACGTAATAGCTTGTCTGTTTAACCCATTTTCCAAACTTAAGTCTCTAATGGAAAAGGATGCGAGTTTTGTAAAATCTAGTGTGCCGATGGTTTTTTCGTCGATAATTAGTTCTATCATCGCTATTGTTATGGCTAATCACGATGCTGGTTTATGGGCTTTGGTTGTATGGCGGTCTTTGAGTTATATCATTGAAGGCATAATTATATACGCTATTTCGGAATATAAACCTAGGTTAAAATTTGATATAGATATTATAAAAAAATCGCAAAGGTTTTCATATCCATTAACAATTGGCTTAATTGTCTCATTTGTATACGGTAATGTGGATTATATTATAATTGATAGGTTAATAGATGTTAATTCTGTTGGGTTTTATTGGCTAGCATATCAAACATCACATTATTTTTTAGCCATTAGAGGAAGCATTAATCGAGTTGTGTATCCTGCATTGTCAAGAATTGAAAGAAGTAACGACAAAGAAATATTATTTGATAATGTGAATTTTATAACATGTTTTGTGTATATTATTCCAGTAATAGTAACGTTTTTTTTAGGTGACGAATTTATAGTATATGTATATGGTCAGGAATGGTCTGAATCTGTTATTTTGTTTAAGATTTTCATGTTGGTTGTTTTATTTAAGGCCGTTGCAAGTAGTGCAGGACCTCTTCTCCATATTAATGGGAACACGCGTAATGATCTGGAAGTTGCTCTAATTAACTTGATCCTTCTCCCTATTGCTATTTATATTATGGTTAAATATTATGGTGTTGTTGGAGCAGCCGTTGGGGTTGGAGTTATTAGTACATTTTCTGGATTTTATGTTTACCAGCGTTATGTTAAAGCAATTACAGGAAAAGGCTATTTTAGATACTTTGGCAAGCTGATTTTTATTTGCTCTGTAGTTTTCTTTTGGGATTTTTTATTTCATAGTGAATCTGTTCTTATAGGCTGTATTTATACTATAGTGGCAGTTACTTGCACCGTTCTTCTGTATTTTAAGAGACTTAAATACTTGCTTTCTGGGGTTAAAAGAGGGGTTTAATGAGAGTTGTATATTACTCGGGGTCTTACGACATAAATTCATTGGGTGCTACGAGAACTATAGACTTAATGATGGTTAAGAGCCTAGTTGAATTAGGTTATGAAGTTTGTTGGGTAGCTCGTGGCGCCCAAGATATTGTGGAATGTGAATTTTGGGATATTTCCTCATCTAGATTGAAAAGCTTTATCAGCAGATTAATTAATAAATTAGATAGAGAGTTATTTGGCAAGAGTATAAATGATATAGCGATTAAAGAGTTTATTAAATATGATGGTAAATTCGCGAAGCTAATAAATAGAGGTTTAGTCAAAGTAGATAGCAATACTATAGTAATTGCTAGAAACGGAATGTCTCTAGAGTCATTTAAAGCTGCAAAAAATCATGGCGGAGTGACAGTTTTACATTCGCAATGGTTACATCCCTTAAGTCATAAAAACGCATTAACCTCAGTTTATAAAAAACTTAATATAAATAGTAAGCCCATTCCATTATCGAGGACTCAACGTCAATTGGAAGAGATTGCTATGGTCGACAAAGTATGGTCAATCTCCAGTCTGGTGTTTGAATCTTACCTTGAACATGGTTTTCAAGAAGATAAAATTATTAACTGTCCATTGGGTGTTGACCTTGATAAATATAAATATATAAAAAGTGATTCAAAGAGTAAAAAGGTTTCTATCGTTTTTGTTGGTAATGTAAATGCAGAAAAAGGCGTTCATGACTTATTTGAAGCTTGCTACCGTTTGGGTTGTGCAGGTAAAGAGTTCAAACTTGTTTTAAATGGTGCCCTTGCTCCCGACTTTAGGCCTATTTTTGATTGTTATAAAGCTAAGTTAGCAAGTCGATCTATTGAAATTGATCTATGTCCCGGTGACCCTTTAGATAGTTACACTAATGGTACTTTTTTCGTTTTACCCTCAATACATGAATCTTTTGGTCTAGTTGTATTGGAAGCTATGGCAAGTGGTTTACCTGTGATTGTTTCTAATAAAGTTGGGGCTAAAGATTGTGTCATAGATAAAAAAAATGGATTTATATTTGATGTCGGTAATGTTGACGATCTAACCCAGTATATGTCAGAGTTGATCGATAACCCTAAAATGGTGTTGAGTATGGGAAATGAATCATATCGTTTATCTAAGGGTTATAGCTGGTTAGAAATAACAAAAAAAATGATGGAGGAGTTGAATTAATATGGGTGAAAATAAATTCAATTGTCTAATTGTCGTTTGTGCTTTTAATGAAGAAAAAAATATAAGTAGATGTATATCTTCAATATTTACGTCTATAAGTAAATCTAGATATAAGAGTTGTTTTTCTGTACTATGCGTAAATAATTCATCGACAGATGATACTGGTGTATTAGTAAAAGAAATGTGTGAAGAATATGATAAGTTAAAATACTATAAAATAGAGCATGACTACTTATGTGTTTCTCGAAATAGCTATCAGCATCTTATAGAGTTCGATTATATTGCATATGTTGACGCAGATGGCTATGTAGAAAATAATTATATAACTGAGTTGGGTGTATCAATCGAAAAGTATAGACCTGACATTTTATCTGGTCCTGTTTTGGAAGCAAGGGAAGGTAAGGAAAATATATTATGGCAACTTTATTACGATAGTAAACTTTATAATGAAGAAAACTACTTGATTGGGGCTAATATGGTTTTCAGTCGGAAACTATTAGATAAAGTTCAAGGTTTTCCTTCTATTTTTGAAGTTAGAGGAGATGAGTCTAGCTTACTTCTAAAAATTGAAAAGGAAAAGTTGGACTATCGTAGAATATTTAACGAAAAAATGGTTACGTTTAATAACTTCACTCAGTCTAAAAGTGAGTTTCTACGGACTCAGTACCATGACGGAAAGCGCTCATGTCAAATATCTAAAATCAGAGAAAAAAATCATTCTTTGAATGTTTTACACCGAACATGCAGTTTGATTTTTTTTGCTCTTGGTGTTTCTTTATTACCTTTGAACTATGCACTATCATTACTATCATTTTCACTTTCTATAGTACCCACTATATTTCGTTTCCGCTCTTATTATAAATTAATGCTTGGTAAGGCTTTGTCTAATTTTTCTATAAGTTATGGGACGGTGGCATTAACAATCATTATGTCTAAGTTTATTTTCGACCTTGGATTTATATTGAAACTTATTAGAAACAGAGATAAACACGTTGAAGATATAAGTTCTTTTAGAGTGCCAATAATAGTCGAGAAGAAAAATGTATGATAAAAAATTAATTGAGTACTTTTCAAATATTCCAGAGATCGATTTTGTTATTGCGTATGGCAGCTATGGACGAGGAGAGGCAAGTTATTTATTAGTTGATGGTAAACCAAAACTATATAATGATATAGATTTGATATTGATAACTAACTCCTCTGAAATTAAAAAAGAGAGTTTAGAGAAAGATTTAAAGAAAATCCTAAATGTTAGGTGGGTAGACATTTTATTTTGGACTGAAGAAGATTTTTCAAAAAAAAGAGATACGATTTTCTTTTATGATTTGATGTCGTCATATAAGGTCCTTAAAGGAAATCAAGATTACTTAGAAAAAATAACACATGATGTTAGTGATTTGAAAATTTCACCATTAGATGTTTATGATATGTTTGTAACGCGGTCTTGGTCATTGCTGTCATTATACGGCGACAATATCGATATTGACGAGAGTTTAGAGATGTTCCAGTCTTATCAGTGCGCCAAACTAATTATTGCTATGACAGATTTTGCTTTGCTATCTAATGATTTATATACATCAAAAATTTCTGACAAACTTATCTTACTTAATTCATTAAAAGGCGACGAACTATGCAAAATAAGTCATTTGTCATATTTATTGAACCTTGCTATTGAAGTGAAAAATGACCCGAATTCTGAATCGCTAGTGAGATTTTTGAGAGATCAAAATGAGATCAACCACCTGTCTGAACTCTACTACTATTTCTTTTTCAAATATTTGGAAAGTACTTTTGGATCTCATACTGATTTGGATCTTAGATTTAAACTAATTAAATATAAAAGGTTTTTAATTTCCCTTTCTAAGAGTATTTTAAAATTTAATAGCTCGCCCATAAAAAGTTCTCTTTATAGGGATAGTGTTTTGACTTTGACAGATGAATTGAAAGATATTAAACACTGTGATAAATATTGTACAGATAGAGTTAATTGGACGTTAAATAGAATTTTATGAAAAAATCAATAAAGACTGTTTTGGTAGTCATAGATGCTTTTAGATATGATTATTTGGATAGAGGTAAAACCCCATTTTTGTCATCTCTCATTAAAGATTCAAGATATATAAGAAAGCTAACTCCAAGTTATGGATTTTGCGAAAGAACCGAGATTGTCGTTGGATTAACTGCGCTTGAATCAAATTATTTTACGGCATTGGGCTTTAATCCTGAATTAAGTCCATATAAGTCAATTGAAAAAATTTTGAGCTTTGTTGATTTATTTTATGACAAACTTCCAAAGATTGGACAAAGAATATTTCGTCGCTTACTTTGGGAGTTTTCAAGTAGAAAGGAATTTGGCTTTTCATCTGTAAATGTACCACTTTCTTATTTAAAGTTTTTTTCTTTAACTGAAGATGGGCACAAATCACATATAAGCGAAAGTGAAGATTCTTTATATAGATTTCTGCCAAAGTTAGGTTATAAGATAAATGATGAATCTTTTACTTCTCTAGATAAAAAACAAGTTTTTGATGATTCTGGACGTATCAAGAATCTAATAAATAATATCGATGACGAATGTTCTTTGTATATGTTATATTTGGGAGATTGTGATAAATATGGGCATAGCTTGGGGCCTAATACTAAAGAGATGGACGACAAGTTACTAGGAATAGATCGTGATATTGAGAAGCTTGTTCAAGATATTAGTCAGAAAAACGAAGATGTTAATTATATTTTCGTTGGTGATCATGGCATGTCGGAAGTTGTTAACAGGATAGATTTGTTAAGTATGGTTGAAAGTAAATTATCGAAATATACCAATGGTATCGATTATTTACTTTTTGCAGACTCAACTGTCTTTAGAATTTGGATATTAAGCGATAGAAATAAATGTGATATCGAGAATATAATAAACCAATTGTTTTTATGTGAGATTTTAACACAGAACGGAATGTTTACTACGCCTAGTCAATTAGGCTTGAAAGATGATCGAACATATGGTGATTATATATGGTGCGCAAATAACGGCGTTGTAATTTCTCCTGACTACTTTAACCCGTCTTATAAAATCATAAATGGGATGCATGGTTATAATCCTATAGGTAATGATCAAGCGCAAGGAATGGCTATCTTTTACGGACCAGACTTCAGCGCCTCAAAAGACGACTCAGCTTGTCTGACAAGTATTTACAAAACTATACGCGAAT
This sequence comes from Vibrio fortis, assembly GCF_000695685.1. GTDB lineage: Bacteria > Pseudomonadota > Gammaproteobacteria > Enterobacterales > Vibrionaceae > Vibrio > Vibrio fortis_A. The sequence goes on from NZ_JFFR01000018.1 coordinate 195,262, forward strand.
TGTACAGTGAATAAAATAACCATAGATAGCAATACTGCTCTATCTTTATTACTACCTTTAATTACGCTAGTGGTTTCCTTATTGTTGAGTTCGTTTTACACAGGCGGAGATCAAGTTTTTTACAATAAATTATATGATACATTAGGGGGAATGGACTTTGTCTCTGCCTTTGAATATTATCAACTACACTTGAATAAAGTTGAAGTTGTATACTTTATATTTACGTGGGTCGGTGGTAATCTAGGTTTCGATAAAAATTCTTGGTTTACACTCATAAATGTAGTCTTTTCTTTCTTTTATGTGTGCCTTTTTAGACGATTGGGCTTTAGTCCATTTGTAATATTTCTTTTTTTTGTAACTAACTTTTATTTTTATGTGCTTTTTTTTGCAGCAGATAGGTTGAAGTTTGGATTTCTGTTTTTAATTTTAGCTTTAACGGTTTCTTCGAATAGAAATAGGTATGTGTTAATTTTGGCATCTGTAGTTGGTCATGTTCAGATGTTAATATTACACTCATCCTTTATAAGTATTTATATTTCGGAGAAATATAAGAGTAAATCATTTTATTTGTTGAATGCCAAATATTTTATACCTATTGCTATTATTGTTATTCCGTTGTCAATATATATAAGTGGACACGTTGCTAATAAAATTGTGAGCTATATTGACAACGGAGGTATTCAGTCTGTAGCTAAACAGCTCGTCTTTGTTGTTTTTAGTATGTATTGCTGTCGAAATTGGTTAAAAGTTATTTTCGCTTATTTTCCGATACTAGTCGTTTCATTTATTATTGGTGATGAAAGGGTTACTATGTTTTCATATGCGATTTTTATGTATTTTTCGCTCTATAAGAATAGAGGGTTAAATATCCCTACATTTATTTTGATGTCGTATTTTGGATTTAAGTCAATAGTATTTGTTGATAGAGTTATTTCTACTGGTAGTGGATTTGTGTCAGTTAATTAAGGTTATATATGTCTTTGTGTATTGTAAACGCGACATCGCTAAGAAGTAGTGGTGCTTTGGTTATTTTAAATAATTTCGTATCCGAAGCTCTGACCAGAGACCATAAGTACATCATATTCATCGATGATCATTTAGATTATACCGACAGCTCTAACATTAAATTTATAAAGCTCAATTGTCGCGGGTGGTTACGTAGAATAGCTTGGGATAGCATAGGTATTAGAATTTGGTTAAATAAAAACAATATTGAACCCAAAGTATTCTTATCTCTACAAAATACAACTTGTAACGTAAACATTCCGCAGGTCATTTACGTCCATCAAGGAACAATGTTCAGCAACTTCAATTTTTCGTTTTTTGATTCTGAACAGCGCGTTTTGTTTTTGTACAAGAAATTCTATTCTTTTTTCATTAAACTATATTGTCAATCTACAACTAAATATGTTGTTCAGACAGAAGTCATGAAGAAAAACCTCATTGATTGTTTAGATATAAACCCTTCAAATGTCTTCGTTTCTTTTCCTGATTCTTTAATTGATATATCAAAGATTGATAATGGAGGAAAAATAAACGAGCTAAATTTCGATGAAAATAAATTTAATTTATTGTATCCTGCAACACCTATCTTCTATAAGAACCACGTTGCTGTTTTAAAAGCTATGTGTTTGATTAGAAAATCCAGACCTGACTTTTTCAATGAAATTGTCTTTAATATAACCTTTGAAAAAGGTACTTATCCTAAATTCGATAATATAGTTAGTGAACTTGGATTAGGAGATAAAGTTAACTATTTAGGCGTGGTTTCTAAAAATATTTTGAATTCTTTATATGATAAATCTAATTTGCTGGTATTTCCTAGCTTTATTGAAACACTAGGTCTTCCTTTATTAGAAGCTGCTTTTTTTAACTTGCCAATTGTATGCTCTAATATTGATAATACTAAAGAGGTTTTATCTAATTATAAAGGTGCATTTTTTGTTGAAAAAAATGATTATCAGTTATGGTCTGAAAGATTATCATACATATATGATAACTCAAACCAAATCCAGTCTCGTATTATAGAAAATAATTATGCAATTAACCGTCCTGGTTGGGACGTTTTATTTAAATTGCTTGATAAGGTGTAAAATGATGTTTAACAATAAAGTATTATTGATAACAGGTGGTACTGGTTCTTTCGGTAACGCTGTACTGCGTCGTTTCCTTGATACAGATATCAAAGAGATCCGTATCTTCTCTCGTGATGAGAAAAAACAAGATGACATGCGTAAGCACTTTCAATCCGAGAAATTGAAATTTTATATTGGTGATGTACGAGATTACCAAAGTGTTTCAAACTCTATGCGTGGTGTCGACTATGTGTATCACGCAGCTGCTTTAAAACAAGTACCATCTTGTGAATTCTACCCTTTGGAAGCTGTGAAAACTAATGTTATCGGAACTGAAAATGTGCTCGAAGCAGCTATCAATTTTGGTGTGGAACGCGTGGTTTGCTTAAGCACAGACAAAGCAGTATACCCAATAAACGCTATGGGCATTTCTAAAGCAATGATGGAGAAGGTAATTGTTGCTAAGAGTCGCAACTTAGAACATACGAATACTACTATTTGTTGTACCCGTTATGGCAACGTAATGGCCTCTCGCGGTTCTGTGATTCCTTTGTTTATTCGTCAAGTAGTTAACGGTGACCCGATTACTATTACTGATCCAAACATGACACGTTTCATGATGACGCTGGATGACGCTGTAGACTTGGTTTTACATGCATTTGAGAATGGAAAAAATGGGGACACTTTCGTACAAAAAGCTCCGGCAGCAACCATTGAGGTTTTGGTTCAGGCACTGCTTGAAATTCTTGATAAACCAAACCATGAAGTAAATATCATTGGTACTCGTCATGGAGAAAAGCATTACGAAGCGCTTTGTAGTCAAGAAGAGATGTTTGTTGCAGAAGAGCAAGGGGAATATTTCCGTGTTCCTGCTGATAATCGTGATCTTAACTATTCAAAGTACTTCGAAGAAGGTGAGCAAGATCTAACTCAGATTGAAGATTACAATTCTCATAATACCGACCGTCTTGATGTTGAAGGTATGAAGCAGTTGCTAAGAAAACTAGACTTCATCCGTGAGATTGAAGCGGGTAACATTATCGTTCCAGAGGGTGTATAACGTGAAAGTTCTTGTTATTGGGGCGACAGGGATGCTAGGTTACAGCATCTTTTCAAATCTATCAGAATTATCAAACCTCGACGTGTATGGCACAGTTCGTAGTGTTAATGGGGTGGAGCAGTTCTTCCTATCTACAGAGAAGCTGATTTCTAATGTTGACGTGAAAGATCTTGCTACTTTGGAAAAGGCACTCTTAGACACAAAACCTGACGTCGTCATCAATTGTATTGGCCTGATCAAGCAGCACGATGTATCTAAGCAGCACGTGGAAGCCATTGAGATCAATGCGCTACTTCCTCATAAAATGGCACAACTATGTGACTCTATTCAGGCACGTTTAGTCCATTTTTCAACGGACTGTGTTTTTGATGGTAAAGCGGGAAATTACTTAGAATCTGATCTACCTACGGCAACTGATCTGTATGGTAAATCTAAGTGCCTCGGTGAAGTAGACTATGGACAACACGTGACACTACGTACCTCAATCATAGGCCATGAGCTTAAATCTTCTGTGAGCCTCATTGATTGGTTCTTAAGCCAAGAAGGTTCTGTAAAAGGCTTCTCGAAAGCTGTTTTCTCTGGCCTTCCAACAGCTTATGTTGCCAAAGTTCTAGCAGATTATGTACTGCCCAACCCATCGTTGTCTGGCCTGTACCAATTATCGGTAGACCCTATTGATAAATTTTCTTTGATCTCGAAAGTTGCAGATGTTTATAGCAAGCAGATTGAAATTGAAAAATTTGAAGACTTTGTGATGGATCGTTCACTTAATTCAATGAAGTTCCGTGAAGATACTGGGTTCGTAGCACCTAGTTGGGATGAGTTGGTCGCCTTTATGCACACAGATTACCGTAAGAGATACAGCAATGAATAAATTAAAAGTAGTAACCGTCGTTGGCACTCGCCCAGAGATTATTCGTCTATCAAGAACCATTGCTAAGTTGGATGAATATACGGATCACACCTTAGTTCATACAGGTCAAAATTATGACTATGAATTGAACCAAATCTTTTTTGATGATCTGGGTATCCGCTCTCCTGATGTTTTCTTAGAATGTGCGGGTGGCACTGCAGTTGAAACGATGGCTCAGGTTATCAGTAAATCAGATAAGCTTTTTGAAGAAATCAAGCCTGAAGCGGTATTGATTTTGGGTGATACCAACAGTGCCCTTTCTGCAATTTCAGCTAAGCGTAAAAAGATCCCAATCTTCCATATGGAAGCGGGTAACCGTTGCTTCGATTTACGCGTTCCAGAAGAAATTAATCGCAAAATTGTTGACCACATCTCTGATGTGAACCTACCATACAGTGATATTGCGCGCGATTATCTATTGCGTGAAGGGATTAGCCCTGACTTCATCGTTAAAACGGGTAGTCCGATGGATGAAGTATTGAGTCACTACAAAGAAAAGATTGCACAGTCAGATGTTTTAAGTCGTCTAGAACTAACAACTGAAGGTTACTTCTTGGTGAGTGTACATCGCGAAGAGAACGTGGATTCTGAGCGTAACATTAACAACTATGTGTTAGCTCTGAATACGATAGCTGAAAAGTATAGTCTGCCTATTATCGTTTCAACTCACCCAAGAACGCGAAAGAAGATTGAGTTACTAAATTTAGAGTTTCATCCTTTAGTTCGTTTGATGAAGCCACTAGGTTTCAGTGATTACATTTGTCTGCAGAAAGAAGCGAAAGTCGTTTTAAGTGATAGTGGTACGATTACGGAAGAGTCTTCAATCTTAAACTTCCCTGCTATTAACATTCGTGAAGCTCAAGAACGACCGGAAGGGTTTGAAGAAGGGGCTGTGATGTTTACTGGGATGAGTGTAGAGCGAATTCTACAAGCAATTGAAATATTGGACGATCAACTAAGAGGCGAAGATCGTTTGTTGAACAAAGTAGCTGACTATATTGCACCAAATGTTTCCGACAAGGTTCTTCGTACAATTCTAAGCTACACTGACTATGTTAACCGTGTTGTCTGGAAGAAGCCGTAATGAGAATAGCGTTATTCCCAGATGACTATTTACCGAGCAGTACGCTGGTTCATGCAAAAATGTTTCATGAACTTGCTTTGGAGATAAAAAGGCTTGGCCATGAACCTGTTATAATTACGCCTAGTCATGGGAGGCAGAACAAACGTTTGAAAATCGATTTGCTAGATGGTATCGAAGTTTGGCGCTTTCGTAGTCCTCAAATGAGGGGGCGCGGAAAGATTAAGAGAGTTATAACGGAATCACTGCTATCACTTAATGCTTATTTAGCGTTAAAAGATATTGATAATATTAAGTCATTTGATGCTTGTGTAAACTACTCCCCGACAATTTTTTTTGGTCCATTAATGCATTGGTTTAAGAATCAATGTAATACCTTTAACTATCTTGTTTTAAGAGATATCTTTCCTCAATGGGTTATCGATGAGGGGTTAATTTCAGCTAGATCACCAATAGCTATATACTTTCGTATCTTCGAAAAAATTAATTACAAAGCGTCGGATTGCATAGGTTTAATGTCATCAGCTAATGTAAAATATTTTTCTAAATTACACCCATCATATAATAACCTACAGGTTCTCAGGAACTGGGCTGAGGTGAAACCTAAGAGCTATAACAACACTCTGATTGATATAAGAAAACAGTATGAACTGGATGGTAAAGTTATTTACTTTTATGGTGGGAATATTGGTCATGCGCAAGATATGCGTAATTTACTGCGACTAGTTGAAAGAATGCAAGCTCATCCTAAAGCTCACTTTCTCTTTATTGGGCAGGGTGATGAGTTTGAATTAGTGGAAATGATAAAAGAAGAAAATAACCTTGTTAATTTAACCGTCCTTCCTTCAATTGATCAAGATACATATAAAGAAGTGCTAACTCAAGTAGATGTAGGTTTGTTTTCATTAGCAAAGTCACATAAAGCGCATAACTTTCCAGGTAAGTTGCTTGGTTATATGGTTCAGTCTTTACCTATTTTGGGGAGTGTAAATCGAGGTAATGATGTTATTGAGTTCATCAATGATGAGGGCGCAGGAATGGCATATGTAAATGGTGAAGACCTATCATTGTATGATGCTGCGCTGATGTTACTTCAAGATCAAGACTTGCGAATAGCAATGGGTAGTAGATCCCATGAAGTGCTTAAAGCGAGCTTTTCTGTGGAAGCAGCCGCTCTTCAGATAATAAATACAATTGAGAAGTCAAATACATGAAAGTCATTTTAACCGGCGCTTCGGGATTTATAGGCAGTAAATTACTAGAACAACTTCCAGCTAAAAGTACGTTATCATTAGGCCGTAAAAAACCTAAAACACAAGCGTCTGAACAGTTTTTTCATCTGGAGATTGGTAGTGATACGGATTATTCGATGGCGCTAAATGGAGTGGATGTCGTTATTCACCTGGCTGCTCGAGTTCATGTGATGGATGATAAATCGATAGACCCGCTTAATGTTTATAGAGAAGTTAATACGGCAGGAACTCTGAATTTAGCAAGGCAGGCTATCAAGTCTGGTGTTAAACGCTTTATTTTTATCAGTAGCATCAAAACTAATGGCGAAAATACTAACGGGAAAGCTCCTTTTAATTTTTCAAGCCCAAGAGCCTCTGAAGACTTTTATGGTCAATCGAAGTCTGAAGCTGAAATTCAATTGTTAGAACTAGCTAAAAAGACAGAGTTAGAAGTTGTTATCATCAGGCCAACTTTAGTTTACGGTGCTGGTGTTAAAGCTAATTTTGCTTCTTTAATTAATTTAGTTTGTAAAGGTTTCCCTTTACCATTTGGTCTAATCAATTCAAATAAACGTAGCTTAGTGTCTGTAACCAATCTAGTTGATTTAATTATCACCTGTATCGATCACCCTAAAGCAAAAAATCAAGTGTTTCTAGTTTCAGATGATCACGATGTTTCTACTTCTGAAATGGTAAAACAAATGTCGGTTGCTTGTGGTAAGAACAACTTCCAATTACCGGTTCCTGTCTGGTGCTATAGACTTGTGGGGAAGTTGCTTAAAAAAGAAGATGTTGTTGATCGCCTTATCGGTTCTTTACAAGTAGATATTTCTCATACGAAAGAAACATTAGGCTGGACACCACCTCAGTCTTTACAAGATGGTTTTAAAGAAACTGCTGATTATATTTTAAATAAACGAGGTGAAAAGTAACATGATCCGTTTAATCGACTTCCTCGCTTCCTTGTTGGGTTTACTTTTATTATGGCCAGTTTTTTTGGTTGTTATCATTGTTGGCATGTTTGATACTGGCTCCCCAATTTTTATACAAGAACGAGTTGGGCGTAATAAAAAGGCATTTAGGCTCATTAAGTTCCGTACTATGTCGGTAGAAACGCAATCAGTGGCGAGTCACTTAGCGAATAATGCCTCGATTACTAAGCTAGGAGCCTTTTTACGCAAGACTAAGATTGATGAACTGCCTCAGCTTATCAATGTAATCAAAGGTGAAATGAGCTTAGTTGGGCCACGACCAAACTTATTTAACCAAGAAGAGTTGATCAAAGAGCGTAGCTTTCGCGGTGTATATGATGTTTTGCCCGGTATAACTGGTTTAGCTCAAGTACAAAACATCGACATGTCGACTCCTGAGCTGTTGGCAAAGACCGATAAACAAATGATTGATACACTCACTATTAGAGACTATTTTAAATATATTCTGATGACAGCAACCGGCAGCGGATCCGGCGACGCGGTTAAATAACGCGCTTGTGGTCGGACTAACCCTAAATACAATATTTATAAGAATCATTTTATGCAACGTCTCAATTTTATTTGGCAATTGTCTCGCTTACACAAGCGCGTTATCAGTGTCATTATCGACACATTGCTCATCTTGTTTGCTCTGCACGTCGCTCTTTGGACAAGGTTAGGCGATGTAAAGCTACTTAGCGATGGTGATAACTTATTACTGATTGGCTTAACAGTAATATCTACAGTTTTGATTTTTACTCAAATTGGATTGTATCGAGCTATCCTTAGGTATCTGACTTTTCAAGCTTTGTTCGTAGTCACAGCTGGTGCGATTTTATCTGCGATTTCTTTGGCTGTCTTCGCATACTACTTACAAGAGCCAATCCCTAGAACTGTGCCTGTTATTTACGGCGCTTATCTAGCTCTGTTGTGTGGAGGCTCCCGTCTTGTAGTGAGAAACTTAGTAGCGACTACGTCGCCATCAAAAGATTCACGCCAAGAAGTATTGATCTATGGTGCAGGTTCTGGTGGTCGCCAGCTTGCGGTTGCACTCCGTGCTTCTGAAAATTATCGTATTCGAGCGTTTATCGATGAAGATAAAACTCTAACCAATACAATGATTCTTGGGTTACCTGTTGTTGATTTATCTAAAACAGAAGCTTTGATTGATAAGTATGACATTTCCAAAATTTTACTTGCTATTCCTAGTGCATCTCGCGCTCGCCGTAAACAAATCTTAGACTTGTTAGCTCCGCTTCCTGTTGAAATACAAACAGTTCCAGATATGGCTGATATTGTATCTGGAAAAGCGAAAATTGATGAGTTAACTGATGTTCCAATTGAAGACTTGTTAGGGCGCGATGCGGTAGCCCCTCAGCAGGTTCTAATGGAAGCTAATATCAAAGATAAAGTTGTGATGGTGACAGGTGCTGGTGGCTCGATTGGCTCGGAGCTATGTCGTCAGATCTTAAAACAAGAGCCAAAAACACTTGTTTTGTTTGAGCTATCTGAATTTGGTCTGTATCAAATTGATCGTGAACTTTCTTTGTTAAAAGAATCCAAAGGCTTTGATGTAGAAATCGTCCCTCTTCTAGGGTCAGTTCAACGTTCTCATCGATTACTTACCTCAATGAAGTCTTTTAAAGTTGAAACAGTTTATCACGCAGCAGCGTATAAGCACGTCCCTCTCGTTGAGTATAATGTTGTAGAAGGTGTGCGAAACAATGTTTACGGCACTTACTACACCGCGAAAGCGGCTATTGAAGCTGGTGTCGAGTCTTTTGTGTTGATCTCAACAGACAAAGCGGTACGCCCAACAAATGTGATGGGTACAACCAAGCGTATGGCAGAATTGGGTTTGCAAGCCTTAGCTGAGCAAGAGAATCAGAAAGAAAATGGTACGCGTTTCTGTATGGTTCGATTTGGTAATGTTCTTGGTTCTTCTGGCTCAGTTATCCCACTGTTTAAAAAGCAGATTAAAGCAGGGGGGCCTTTAACAGTAACTCATCCAGATATCACTCGCTTCTTCATGACTATTCCTGAAGCTGCTCAACTCGTTATTCAAGCGGGAGCGATGGGTAAAGGGGGCGATGTGTTCGTTCTTGATATGGGAGAGTCAGTTAAAATTACAGATCTTGCTGAGAACTTGATTAATCTTTCTGGCTTGTCTGTTAAGAATGAGCAGAATCCTCATGGTGATATCGAAATTCAATTCTCAGGCCTTCGTCCGGGAGAGAAGTTGTATGAAGAGTTGTTGATTGGGGATAATGTTCAACGTACTGCTCATGAACGGATCATGACAGCTCATGAGGTATTTTTGCCAATTGATGAGTATGATAACCTGCTCGAGTCTTTAGATTTTGCATGCCACAACTTAGAACATGAGACGATTCGTCAACTGTTGTTGGATGCGCCAACAGGATTCAAGCCTACTGACGGTATTGGCGATCTAGTTTGGAATGCTTCTAGCTCGACACAACAAGTGGTAGAGAATTAATGATAGGCCAGTAACTCAGTTGCTGGCCTTTTTATTGTCTTTTGGGTTGTAAATAAGCTCGTGAGACAAAAACATTTTGCCTTCAAAAGAAGCTTTTTTTCAGCTCTGATCCTCCTACCTGCTACCTTTCTTGATCTTCCACTACAGTTTTGACTGTAAACTGTAGTAAAATTACGCTAATTTGTTTTTATACCGATTTATTTTTGAATTGAACGAGGTCAGTCCTATGACAGCTAAGAAGCCTATGGCTCTAGTGATTCTTGACGGTTACGGTCACCGTGAAGACACAGCAAACAACGCAATCGCGAATGCAAAAACTCCATTTATCGATAGCCTGTTTGCTAACAAACCAAACACACTAATCTCTGCTTCTGGTATGGATGTAGGCCTACCTGATGGTCAAATGGGTAACTCAGAAGTTGGTCACACTAACATTGGTGCTGGTCGCGTTGTATACCAAGACCTAACTCGAATTACTAAATCTATCGCTGACGGTGAGTTCGCTGAAACGCCAGCGTTAGTAGAAGCGATTGACTCTGCGGTTAAAGCTGAGAAAGCAGTACACATCATGGGTCTTATGTCTCCAGGTGGCGTACACTCTCACGAAGATCACATCTACGCAGCAGTTGAAATGGCTGCAGCACGTGGCGCTGAGAAGATCTACCTACATTGTTTCCTAGACGGCCGTGACACACCGCCACGTAGCGCAGAGAACTCTCTACAACGTTTCCAAGACCTATTCGCTAAACTAGGTAAAGGCCGTGTGGCTTCTCTAGTAGGCCGCTACTACGCAATGGACCGTGATAACAACTGGGATCGCGTACAAGTTGCTTACGATCTTCTAACACTAGGCAAAGCAGAATTCACAGCTGAATCAGCAGTAGCAGGTCTTGAAGCGGCTTACGCTCGTGACGAGAACGACGAATTCGTTAAAGCAACGGCTATCAAAGCGGAAGGTCAAGAAGACGCAGCTATCGTAGATGGCGACGCAGTTATCTTCATGAACTACCGTGCTGACCGTGCACGTCAAATCACTCGTACTTTCGTACCTGATTTCGACGGCTTCGAGCGCGATGTATTCCCAACAATCAACTTCGTTATGCTAACGCAATACGCTGCTGACATCCCGCTAGCAATTGGCTTCCCACCTGCGTCTCTAGAGAACACATACGGTGAGTGGCTATCTAAGCAAGGTCAAACTCAGTTACGTATCTCTGAAACTGAGAAATACGCGCACGTTACATTCTTCTTCAACGGTGGCGTTGAGAACGAGTTTGAAGGTGAAGAGCGTCAGCTAGTTGCTTCTCCAAAAGTTGCGACTTACGACCTACAGCCAGAAATGAGCTCTGCTGAGCTAACAGAGAAGATGGTTGCGGCTATCAAGTCTGGTAAGTACGACACTATCATCTGTAACTACCCAAACCCAGATATGGTTGGTCACACTGGCGTTTACGAAGCTGCAGAAAAAGCTATCGAAGCAATGGACGAGTGTGTTGCTAAAGTAACGGCAGCTATCGAAGAAGTCGGCGGTCAAATGCTGATCACTGCTGACCACGGTAACGCAGAAATGATGGTAGACCCAGAGACAGGTGGCATCCACACTGCTCACACTAACCTACCAGTTCCTCTAATCTACGTTGGTGATAAAGAAGTTGAGTTCAAAGAAGGCGGTAAACTGTCTGACCTAGCTCCAACTATGCTTTCTCTAGTAGGCCTAGAAATCCCATCAGAGATGACGGGTGAAGTTCTGGTTAAATAGCTTTTAACTAGCATCGAATACTGAAACGGCTGCACGCGAGTGTGGCCGTTTTTTTGTATTTGGGGATAAGGAAAAGATGCTAGAGGCGGGTAAACGAGATGCGAAGAGCTTAAAGGCAGATGCGGGATACGGGTAAGCAAGATACGAAGTGCTGAAGAACATATTCGATATGCGATAAATCAGAGGCGAAGATATTACGGACAGAGAGCCGTTACATATTTTTGCATCCCGAGCCTCGTCACTCTCATCTGCTCTATATGCCCTTCGCATCTCGCATCCCGTTTACTCGCATCTTGCTTTCAAAATCCAGCAACCATTCCTTTCGACTCATACCACCTGTGTAACCTGTAAGTGTCCCATTCGCACCAATTACACGGTGGCAGGGCACGACGATGCTAAATGGATTTTTGCCGTTTGCACCACCAACAGCGCGCACTGCCTTGGGGTTGTTCATTCGTTTGGCTTGTTCGCCGTAGCTGATGGTTTCACCATATGGAATAGTGGTCAGGGCTTGCCAAGCCGCTTTCTGAAAGTCGGTGCCTTTGATAGCTTTCAAAGGTAGGTCGAATTCGATTCTCGTACCTGCAAAGTATTCATCTAGTTGTTTCGTTGCGAGGAGACAAAGCTCATCAGGGTTACTCGTAATGGACTCATTATGATTTACATGGTCGATCTCAATAATCGAGTCGCCATCGCTAATAATGATCATCTTGCCAATCGGCGCATCATAGACCGATTTAAAACTAATCTCTGTCATATTCATTTCCCTAAACTAATTCATTACGCGCGAAAGATTCCCTACCACGCTCGTCCCTCGCTATAGGGAATGACGGGGTTGGAGGCGAACTTATCTGAGTGCCGCATATGCTTTTAAATCTCTTCGCATCTCGATACTCGTATCCCTCATCTGCCCCTTAGCCTCAACGCATAACAATACCCAGCAACACCACCTGCGATATTCCCTAATGCCAAGCCTATAAACAGGCCTTCAATGCCGTCAAGCAAGCTCCCTATCCATGCAAAAGGTAGCGTGAATAAGAACAGGCGCATGAAACTCCATTGAAAGGCTTTGAGTGGCTTGTGCATCGCATTCATGCCACTAATCAGCATCATCACAATACCTTGGAAACCATAGCTGAACGGTACGACTAACAAATAGTGCCATAAGATGTCTCGCACGGACTCTTCTTGAGAGAAAAGAGCAGCTAGCGGAATGCTGAGTGGCACCATCATCAAGAAGATGAGTCCTTGAAACAGCACCGCAAAGCGCATGCTTAGAAACAGGGCTTTGAAGCTGCGTTGAGGGTTGTTAGCACCAAAGTTCTGCGCCATGAAAGGGGTAAGGGCAGAGGTGAGGGACATCAACACAATAATCAATATTGATTCAATTCGTTGTGCAGCGCCATAGGCGGCCACAGCCTCAGTGCCTTGTTTGGCGAGCATCATCATAATAATCGCGCCTGCCAACGGGTTAAGTGCGTTAGATAGTGCAGCTGGCGTGCCGATGGTGAGGATCTGCTTCCAATCGTTGAACATATCTTTTGGCTTAGGTAATGCTAAAAGCTTCTCTCGTTTGATAAGCACATGGAGTGATCCGCACAACGCACCAAACCAACTAAAACCACTTGCTATCGCTGCACCTTGAATGCCCAGCTCAGGGAAAGGTCCGTACCCAAATATCAGTAGCGGGTCGAGCACGCCATTGATAAGGCCTGCCAACATCATAATCTTAGCCGGTGTTTTTGTATCACCACTAGCACGAATGGCGCTGTTGCCTGCCATTGGGATCACGAGCAGTGGAATCGCGAGATACCACACCAACATGTATTCAGATATCAATGGTAGTAGCTCTGACTTAGCTCCAAGCGCACTAAATAAAGGCTCTAATGTAAAGATGCCGAACGTTGAAGCACTGATGACAAGGATTACGGCCAGCAGTAGCCCGTGCGCGGTAAAACGTGCTGCATTCTCGGAGCAACCTTTTCCAAGTAGGCGCCCGATGCTTGTAGAAAGGCCAACACCAATCCCCATGGTGATGCAGTTAATGGCAAAGGTAATTGGGAAGGTAAAGCTTACGGCTGCGAGTGCTTGCGTACCAAGCAGTGAGATAAAGAAGGTATCAACAAGGTTGAACATCAAGATCGCTACCATACCGAAGATGGTCGGTATGGTCATGGTTCGCAATGTCTCTGCTATGGGAGCAGTCAAAAGCCCGTGCTTATCTCGCATGTACAACGCCGTAAAAACTAAAAGCGTAGGATAAACAGATGTGGGCGGGAAAGAAAGCAGATACGGGATTCGAGTAAACGAGATGCGAAGAGCTTGAAGAGCAGATACAGGCAGACGGGATTTGGGCAGCTCTATGGAGTTTTGTCATTCCCTATAACGAGGAACGAGTGTAGTAGGGAATCTCTTGCGACTATATAGTTATCTGCGTGCGGTATGAGATTCCAGACACTTCGTTCCTCAGTTCTGGAATGACGGGGAAAAATAGATGCGAGTAAACGGGCTTCGAGATGTGAAAGGCAAAAACAAAAGAAGGTGACTCTACTTTGCGTCAGTTATTGCCTTTCGCTCCTTGTTTACCCGAATCTCGGTCACTGCTCTTATTCTCTTCGCATCTCGTTCACTCGCATCCCGCATCTGCCCTTTTAGATCACAAATTTTTCCTCTCACCCCTTGGGATCTTTCACTTCGCCCCAACATACTGATTAATCCCATGCCAATCGTGGCAACTATCAAATTAAATGGAAATTATCAGGAGATAAGACCGATGAATATCCGTCCTCTACACGACCGAGTTATCGTTGAGCGCCAAGAAGTTGAATCTAAATCTGCTGGTGGCATCGTTCTAACTGGTTCTGCCGCTGAAAAATCAACTCGCGGTGTAATTCTAGCTGTGGGTAAAGGCCGCATCCTAGAAAATGGTTCAGTACAACCATTGGACGTTAAAGTTGGCGACACTGTTATCTTTGCTGAAGGCTACGGCACTAAAACAGAAAAGATCGACGGCAAAGAAGTTCTGATCATGTCTGAAAACGACATCATGGCGATCGTTGAGTAATCCGCGCTATATAAACTGAACTGACTGAATAAAGAATTTAAAGGAAATAAAGATGGCTGCTAAAGACGTTAAATTTGGTAACGACGCACGAGTTAAAATGCTAGAAGGTGTAAACGTTCTGGCTGACGCAGTAAAAGTAACGCTAGGTCCTAAAGGTCGTAACGTTGTTTTAGACAAATCATTTGGCGCACCAACTATCACTAAAGATGGTGTTTCTGTTGCACGTGAGATCGAACTTGAAGACAAGTTCCAAAACATGGGCGCACAAATGGTTAAAGAAGTCGCTTCACAAGCGAACGACGCAGCTGGTGACGGTACGACTACTGCAACTGTTCTTGCTCAAGCTATCGTAAACGAAGGCCTAAAAGCCGTTGCTGCTGGCATGAACCCAATGGATCTTAAGCGCGGCATCGACAAAGCAGTTGTTGCAGCAGTTGAAGAGCTAAAAGCACTTTCAGTTCCATGTGCAGATACTAAAGCTATCGCACAAGTAGGTACTATCTCTGCAAACTCTGACGCGACAGTAGGTAACATCATTGCTGAAGCGATGGAAAAAGTAGGCCGTGATGGCGTTATCACAGTTGAAGAAGGTCAAGCACTGCAAGACGAGCTAGACGTAGTTGAAGGTATGCAGTTCGACCGCGGTTACCTATCTCCTTACTTCATCAACAACCAAGAAGCAGGTTCTGTTGATCTAGAAAGCCCATTCATCCTTCTTATCGACAAGAAAGTTTCAAACATCCGTGAACTTCTTCCGACTCTAGAAGCGGTTGCTAAGGCATCTCGTCCACTTCTAATCATCGCTGAAGATGTAGAAGGCGAAGCGCTTGCGACTCTAGTTGTGAACAACATGCGCGGTATCGTGAAAGTTGCTGCTGTTAAAGCACCTGGTTTCGGTGACCGTCGTAAAGCAATGCTACAAGACATCGCTATCCTAACTGGCGGTACGGTCATCTCTGAAGAGATCGGTCTAGACCTAGAAAAAGTAACGCTAGAAGACCTAGGTCAAGCTAAGCGTGTAACTATCACTAAAGAAAACTCAACTATCATCGATGGCGCGGGTGAAGAAGCAATGATCCAAGGTCGTGTTGCTCAAATCCGTCAACAAATCGAAGATGCGACTTCAGACTACGACAAAGAAAAACTACAAGAGCGCGTTGCTAAGCTAGCAGGCGGTGTTGCAGTAATCAAAGTTGGCGCTGCGACTGAAGTTGAAATGAAAGAGAAGAAAGACCGTGTAGAAGACGCACTTCACGCAACTCGCGCTGCAGTTGAAGAAGGTGTGGTTGCTGGTGGTGGTGTTGCACTTATCCGCGTTGCTTCTAAAGTTGCTGGCCTTGAAGGCGACAACGAAGAGCAAAACGTTGGTATCCGCGTTGCACTACGTGCAATGGAAGCGCCAATCCGTCAAATCACGAAGAACGCAGGTGACGAAGAGTCAGTGGTTGCGAACAACGTAAAAGGCGGCGAAGGTTCTTACGGTTACAACGCTGCTACTGGTGAATACGGCGATATGATCGCAATGGGTATCCTAGATCCAACTAAGGTTACTCGTTCTGCACTACAATTCGCAGCATCAGTTGCTGGTCTAATGATCACAACAGAAGCGATGGTAACAGACCTACCACAAAAAGACGCGCCAGCAATGCCTGACATGGGTGGCATGGGCGGTATGGGTGGCATGGGCGGTATGATGTAATTCCCCCCCTCGCTATTCATAGTGAAATTGAAAACGGAGACTTCGGTCTCCGTTTTTTTTAGGAGCAGATACGAGATGAGGGTAAACGAGATTCGAAGAGCTTTAGGGGCAGATGCGGGATTCGGGTAAGCGAGATTCGACAAGATGAAGGGAAAGAGGTCTCGAGGTTTGGTGCTTTTTTGGAACTTTTTTATTGGGTGTTTTTGAGATGATTGGTTTTTCGATAACTGGGTAGTAGGTGTGCTTTATAGAAAACTAGATGTTTGGCAGCGCAGTCGTTTGCTATCGATTTCTGTTTATAGGGAGATGGACACTTGCCGTGACTATGGCTTCAAAGATCAGATTACGCGCAGCGCATTATCTGTACCGAGCAATATCGCTGAAGGCTGTGAGAGAAAATCCTTAAAAGAACGCCAGCGTTTTTTTGCAATTGCCAAAGGCTCAATCGGTGAGTTCGCTACCCAAGCCGATATCGGCTCTGAAGTTGGGTTTGTGCCCAAAGAGGTTGCGGCTAGGTGGCAATCGGAAGCACTTCAGATATCTCGCATGCTAGGCGCCCTAATCAAATCGCTAGAACAGTAAACCTTTATGCTCTTCGTATCTCATTCTCTCTCATCCGACTTTAATCTTTTCGCATCTCGTTCACTCGTATCTCTCATCTCTTCTTTTTCGTCATCCGCTCTTATTCTTTTCGCATCTCGGTTACTCGTATCTCTCATCTTATTTTCTTCATCCGCTTTTAATCTTTTCTCATCTCGCCACTCGAATCTCGTATCCGCTTTCATTCTCTTCGCATCTCGTTCACTCGAATCCCGTATCCGCCTTTATTCTTTTCGCATCTCGCCACTCGAATCCCACATCCGCTTTTTTCTTTTCTCATCTCGCTCACTCGCATCCCGCATCCGCTTTTTTCTTTTCTCATCTCGTTCACTCGAATCCCTCATCTGCTCCTATCTGCTCTATACTCAAAAAGACAGTTATGACATTGATTTAACATGGATGGCTGTTAGATAAAGCAAAATAATGAGATAACTCTTTGATTGTTAGTTAACTTATCGATCGCTAATTAACTTCTCAATCGCGGATTCAGTCAGTGGAGACTCCCCAATGAAAAAACTACTTTCAGTACTTGCAGTATCAGCAGCGGTAATGGCTCCGGCGGCCTTTGCTTCATCGCCTGTGATGTTCTCAACAATCAATGGATTCAACGCACCAGATTCTGATGCCGTTGGCGGTGTGCGTGTGGCGTTACTGCACGGTCAAGTGAACGACCTAAAAGGTTTAGACCTTGCGGTGATTGGTATGTCTGAAACTCAAACGACGACTGGTGTAAACCTTGGCTTCTTCGGTGCGTCTAAGGTTAACCAAGAGATGACAGGTGCATCTTTGGGCTTCTTCAACTGGAATGAAGGCCAAACAACCGGTGTAAACTTAGGTGCTGTGAACATTACCAATAATGTAAAAGGCGCTAACGTGAGTTTTGTAAACTACTCGAAAGGCGACACCTTAGTCGATGTGGGTGCAGCGAACTTGTCTGAGGTATCGACAGTACAAGTGGGTATCTTCAACAAGACTAATAAGATTGAAGGCGTGCAAGTTGGTCTGATTAACTGTGCAGACAACGGCTTCTTCCCATGCTTCCCAATCGTAAACTTCGCTAAATAGCGACTGAAATCAAAAGCCAAAACCTTATGAGCACCTGATCAGGTTGGTCAGGTGTTCATTGTCTATCTCATCCTCCTCGCTGCTCTGCGATTAATAAGCAACTTGTTTTGTATTTTATCTGTTCAGGGCTGGACGATAGTAAACATTTCGGTACAATGTGCGGCAAAATTAAACACAAACTACCTTTGCTTTGATTAACTACCAAACTCTCGATTTCAAAAAGGCCCTGTTGGGTCTCACCGCTTTATTCTTATTAGTATTGAGCCTATTACTTGTTGATTCAGCGGAAGAATCAGATGCCCTATATTGGATTGAAAATCAAAGGGTGAGCCAGTCTCTGGAAGAGCTCACGCAGATCATTAATGCGCTTGAATACAACATTACGGCCTTGTATCCGCTGCATGGTGACACCTACGCTTTCTCTCACACGCGAAAAATTGATGGTGAAACCTGTTACTTTTCTAGCGAGGAGCAATCCCAACCACGCTTTGACTTCATGTTCTCCGGCCCCATTGAGATGTGTGACCCACGCTCACAGCTCAATGTGGAAGCGAGCAAGCGTCTGTTTATCGCGCCAACCATGGCTTATTTTGCCAATACTATCGATACCATTTCGGCTATTTACTTTATCTCGAAAGAGAAATTCATCATCTCGTCGCCGTCTGATTTTGCCAGCTATATTCAGGGTGATACCTTTGAATCGGTGGTGAACAGTCGCCCTTATTGGATTAACACCATTCGTTTCGGGTTAACGCAGAAGAAAGACCGAGTTGTCTACACAGGCCAATACGATGATTACCTAACGGGTAAAAAAGTGGTGACGCTAACCAAAGGTATTTATGTGGATGGCGAGTTTAAAGGTGTGTTAGGTGTCGATGGTTATGTTTCTAACCTGGTCTCCAATCCAAAGCATGGCTACGAGATATCGAGCACGCTTGGGGTCAACAAGTACGGCTTTATGGATTTTACCCACTCGCACCCATTGTATGTCGATGGATTGCATACCCAGCTCTATCTAAATATTGAAGAGAAGAAACGTGAGCACATACTGCATGTGTTGGAGATGGATCGTCTGCAACTCTCTTTGCTATTGGGTTTGTTCATTACTTCAGTACTGGTTTTATGGCGAATATGTACTAAGCAGGAGCATCATCGTTTGAGCGAACTGGCGATGCGAGATCCTATGACGGGGCTGCTTAACCGTCGTGGCTTTGAGGCAAGATTAATGGCTCAAGACGAAGAGCCGATCATTGGGATTGGCGTGTTTGATATTGATGACTTTAAAGCGGTCAATGACAAATATGGACATAAGGTGGGTGATGAGGTGATCTGCCATGTGGCACACCTAATGACCAGTAGTGTTCGCCAACGAGACATAGTGGCCCGCTTTGGTGGTGAAGAGTTTGTTGTGGCGATCACTGGTGAATCCTCTGAACTACTGACATCGATCTTTGAGCGTATCCAGAATGATATTAGCTTGCAAGGTTACCGCTGCAGCGATGGCGATCGAATCAGTGTGTCGGTGTCAGGTGGGGCGACGCTATATTCACTATATAAGTTCGATAGCTTAGCGCACTTATGGCATAACCAGAGTATTCGCGCTTCGGATGAACAGCTTTATCAAGCTAAGATTTCTGGTAAGAACCAGGTCTGTATTCAGGTTTTCTAAGTAAGACTACAAACAAAGCAATTGATACAACAAAACCCAATGATCACCCATTGGGCTTTGTGTTTTTTGACGTGAACTTAAGACTTATTAATGCGCCCCTTGCGCATCCACTTCTGATGTACGCCTCGACGTAGACTCTGGAAGCTGTTCTCCACCTTATCCACACCCAGCAAAATCACAATCGCTAATACCGTGATGATGACTGATTGGCTGAGATGTCCAAGGGCTATCATCATCCCTAAGGCAGCCAATACCCAGATAATGGCGGCGGAGGTGACACCATGAATCTTGCCATCTAGCGTCATCATTACTCCAGCACCCAAAAAGCCGACGCCGGTAATGATTTGGCCTAACACTCGCGCTTGGTCGAGCGTATTGGGTGACAAGCTTATCGCCATAGTCAGGAAGAAATAGGTACCGCTGATGATCAAAATTGAGGTGCGAATCCCAACCGGCTTACCACGTGTTTGACGCTCGATACCGATTAAGGAGCCGCACAACATGCACACGGCCAGTGCTGCCCAGCTGAAAGGGGCAAGGTTGAGAAATTGTTCGATGGTTTGTGACATGTCACCCCTCCTAAAAATTTAGAATAGAGCCGAGTATGCTGATAATAGACCGGACGATCGAACAAAAAGTTTTTGTCTAGACGATTAATCTGTACAGATGATGATTAACAACCGCTGGTGGTCAGTTCAAAGGTTGGTTGTGCTGTTGATGTGGCTTCGGTGTACTCGAGGTAGCAGCTGTCACCTTGTTTTTTGCGGCTTGATGGTGCGTAAATAATAATGCCATCGGTAGCGCTGACATTAGTAAAGAACCAATCAGCGTCACCTGTATCCCACTCAGCATCCAGAAACGTTGACTCGATGAGCTGTGACCAAGCTTCATCATTCATAGCCGCGGGATAACCATAGGCTAAAAGGATCGAGTCATTTTCAATGTTGATAGAAGCACTGACTGCGCGTTCTATGCCAAGTGCAGCAGCTTTGCCATGTACCATCGCACTCGCACCTTCCATACCACCACGAAGGCCGTTCAAGGTCGCGATGCGAGAATCAGTCTGTAAGTTGAGAAACTTACTTGCCGCTGTCACCGAAATAATACCTAAGATAACAATCACCACTACTAGCTCAATGATGGTAAAACCTTGATTACGTGTGGTGCTGTTCGAATACATCTTCATTTCGGTAACGTCTTATTCTAAGTGGAGGTCGAGTGGTGTTTTGCTGATGCGGCCACCTATCTCTCGAGTAAGCTTCGGCACAAGGTACCCTGACACTTCTGCCATCAAGCCCTGCATGTGCTGTTTTGCTTCTTCATCCGAGATATAAAAATGAGCCGCGCCCTGTACCTTATCAAGTACATGCATATAGTAGGGTAAAACCCCAGCATCGAATAGGCTTTCGCTTAGATTTTTCAAAGAGTTAACGCAATTGTTGACGCCTTTCAGCATCACACCTTGGTTAAGCAGGATCACACCACTTCGTCTGAGCTTCGATAACGCGAGTTTTAACTCATCATTGATCTCATTGGCATGATTAATATGGTTTACCAGTACTACGTTAAGGCGAGATGTGCTTAGAATTTGGCACAGTTCGTCAGTAATACGTGCAGGAATCACCACTGGTAGACGGCTGTGGATACGAACCGTCTTGATGTGCGGGATAGATTCAATCGCGTTAACCAGCCATTTCAACTCACTGTCTTTGGCCATCAACGGGTCGCCACCAGAAAGCAGCACTTCATTGATCTCTGGATGTTGAGCGACATACTCAAGGCTTGTCTGCCATACCGATTTAGAACCCTTGTTGTCTTGATAAGGGAAATGGCGACGAAAACAATAACGACAGTTAATCGCGCAGCCACCTTTCACAATCATCAAAGCGCGGTTCTTGTATTTGTGCAGTAGCCCCGGGATTGCGTTGTCTTGCTCCTCTAATGGATCTGCAGAGTAGCCTTCATGAACTTCGAACTCTTCGCTTAATGGCAAAACCTGACGTAATAGCGGGTCATGCGGGTTGCCTTTTTCCATTCGCTCGACAAAGCTTAACGGTACGCGCAGCGCGAATAGGTTGCGTGCGGCAAAGCCTGCTTGCCATGGTGTTGGGTCTATTTCCAATGCTTCAAGGAGTTTTGTCGGGTCTGAGATCGCATTCGATAGCTGTTTGAGCCAGTTTTGCTCAACAGATTCGACTTTTCGGGTTATGATATGCGGCATTGAAATCAACTCAAAGATGTGTAAGAGGAAATCATGGCGTCAGTAAGCACCAATGAATTCAAAGGCGGTTTAAAATTCATGATGGATAACGAGCCTTGCTCAATTATCGAAAATGAATACGTTAAGCCAGGTAAAGGCCAAGCGTTTAACCGTGTTAAACTTCGTAAACTGCTGTCAGGCAAAGTGTTAGAGAAAACATTCAAGTCAGGCGATACAGTAGAACTAGCAGACGTTGTAGACGTTGATCTAGGTTACCTGTACTCAGATGGCGAGTTTTTCCACTTCATGAACAACGAGACATTCGAGCAAATCGCTGCAGATGCGAAAGCAGTTGGCGAAACAGCTAAATGGCTAGTTGAAAACGACGTATGTACTCTAACGTTGTGGAATGATAACCCTATCACAGTAACTCCGCCAAACTTTGTTGAAATCGAAGTTACGGATACAGATCCTGGCTTGAAGGGTGATACTCAAGGTACTGGTGGTAAACCAGCAACTCTAGCGACAGGTGCAGTAGTTCGTGTACCTCTATTCATCGCTATCGGTGAAGTTGTTAAAGTAGATACTCGTACTGGCGAATACGTTGGTCGTGTGAAGTAATTTACTTCAACTGTTTGATGAAAGGTCGCTTAGGCGGCCTTTTTTATTGCCTGCTGTTTTCTAGTTTTCTAGTTTCCTGACTTACCCCAATCGAGACCTATCCCGCAAAATCAGTACAAATATATATTGTTCGTAAAAATCTTATAAATTTGATGAATCTTTCGATTATTCCTTAATGTAACAATTTGATACATTAGTCCCTGTTGTCAGTGAGTTGCATATCACTTTGATTTTTATCGATTTAACTCAATGACAATCCAATAAGGAGAATAAAATGGAAAGCAGAGGCTTAGGACAGGGTTTGAAAGTAGAAGAAAGACGTCAGCTACTACATAAAGGACTCAAAGCAGCAGTATTTGGTATTCCGCTGCTCGCATTAGGCTTAACAATTAATAGCTCAGTACTGATGACCGATGCCGGTTACAGCTACGTGCACCAAAACAACATTACTGGTGAACTCGATGTATTCACAGAACCGGGCATTCACTTTCGTATGCCGTTTCTGTCTAAGATCACCAAGTATGATCAAGTCATCACCGTGTCTTTTGGCAACAGCAAAGGGGAAGACTTCTATCAGAGATTAGATCCGGTACAGGTGCGTTTTGCTGATACCTATATCGGGCAGATCCCGGTGACGTTCCGCTTTAAGTTGAGTAACGATCCACAAGCTGTCGAAAAGATGCATAAAGAGTTTCGTAACAACAGCAACTTGATTGATGCCTTGCTGGTGAAGAATGCGCGCAACGTGACTGTGATTACTGCAACCCAATACACGGGTGAGGAGTTCTTCCAAGGTGGTTTGAACCAGTTTAAATCCAAACTGGGTGACCAACTGCGTGAAGGTATCTACCTGACTGAGCGTCGTCAAGTTGAAGTGGAAGAGCTAGAGCTAGCGCCTGTTGGGGCAAATCAATCAAACTCGAACCAGCTGCAACGAACTAATCAACTGGTGTGGAAGACAGTCCCTGTAGTAGACAATACTGGTCAGCCAATTCGTCAGGATAACCCACTGCAGCAATATGGTATCCAAGTAACACAGGTGACGATTGGCGACCCTCAACCAGAGAAGCAGCTAGATCAACTATTGGCGGACAAGAAGCGTCTTGTTGCAGACCGAATCCGAGCTATTCAAGAGCAAGAGACCTCAAAAGCACAGGCTGAGACAGAGCAACTGCGCAAAGAGATTCAACGTACTCGTGAAGTTCAAGATGCTCAGCGTAGCAAAGAGCTTGCAATCATCGCGCAGCAAAAAGAGGTTGAAGTTGCACGTCAGATTGCAGAGCGTGAAATCGTAGAGGTAGAGAAGACTAAGCGACTGGCTGAAGTTGAGAAAGAGAAAGAGCTCGCGACAGCAGAAGCGAACCTAGCAATTCAGAAAGCCAATGCGTTATCTGCCGAATTTGAAGCGAAAGCGATTCTTGAAAAAGGTCGAGCGGAAGCAGAAGTACTGAAAGCGAAGTATGCGGCACTTGGTGCAAACCGCGAGGTGTATCTCGCTGAGCTGAACCGCGACGTGGCGAACTCGCTGTATAATAACCTGCAGAACTTCCAAGTGCAGATGCCGCAAAACTACATCGGTGGCGGTGAAGAGACTGGTTTGAAAACCAACCTCGATGTGATTACAGGCTTCGGTGCATTAGGCTTAATGGACCAAACTAAGAAGGTCGCACAGCAATAAGAACATGGGTGGTCAAAAGCTCTAATTACTCAATGATTTAGAAAAGCAAAGAGG
Organism: Vibrio fortis; assembly: GCF_000695685.1. GTDB lineage: Bacteria > Pseudomonadota > Gammaproteobacteria > Enterobacterales > Vibrionaceae > Vibrio > Vibrio fortis_A. The sequence continues at coordinate 219,500 of NZ_JFFR01000018.1, forward strand.
CAGATACCTAGGTATCTGCCTCTTTTTCTTGAATCGAACATTATCAAAATATACGACTCTTACCTGCCAAATGACATCGTTATTATTATGGTGATAATAATATCAATAACAGGATTGGTTGATGTAAGGCGGTGTAAGTGACGTTTGTAAACGTATATAACCAACAACAAAAAAGCAGAACAAGATAACCCTGTTCTGCTTCTATTTTTAAGCTCTTCGTATCTCGATTACCCGAAACTCGTCTCTGCTTTCAATCAAGCTCTTCGAATCTCGTTTACTCGAATCCCGCATCTGCTCTTAACTAGATCATAAACACAAAGATCACAGCCAATGCGCTGATTAGGCCTGCAAATGCGTAGCACGCAACTTTACCAGCAACGCCTGTGTGGAACTTAAGGTCGTGCATGCCGTGATGAACACGGTGCATTGCGTGCCACATAGGTAGGGCTAGTGTACCAATCACAAACAGGCCACCAATGATGCTGGTAGCGAAGCCTGAAACACGCTCATAGCTCATAGCTTCTGCATCGATAATGCCCATTGGTACTAAGATACCGAGGACTAGGATCGTGATTGGCGTGATCATCGCAAACCAAGTACCGCCTGCGCCAAATAGGCCCCACCAGATTGGCTCGTCAGAACGTTTAGGAGCGCGATTTACTTTGTAACTTGGGTTCATAATTTAGCTCCTTAAACCACAACAAGAACGATGAGTGAAATAAAGGCGACTGCGGCCCATTGGCCAAGAACGATAAGCTTTTTATCGAGCAGTTTACCCTTGATACGAATCGGCATTACTTGAGGCATCATGCTAAAGAAAGTTTGAGCGTGAAGCAGGCTGCCCAGTAGAGCGACAATATTAATGCCGACAACCAGTGGGTTAGCCATGAAGTCTAACCATGTTTGCCATGCTTCTGGGCCTTTTACCAGTGAACCTAAACCGAAGGTTAAGAACACGGTAAATAGCACCAATGGCAGTACGGTTGCTTCACGTAGCATGTAGAAGCGGTAGAACGGGTGGTTGCTCCACCACGTACGATTCATTTGACGAACATAAGGTTTACGGTTGCTCATCTTACGCCTCCTCTGCTGTTTTCTTTGGAGTGCCGTCAGGCTTGAACATAGAGATAACGAAGTCCATAGAAGACTCAACTTTGCCTTGGTTTACTGCCGCTGCTGGGTCGACTTTCTTCGGACAAACTTCAGAACAGTAACCCACAAACGTACAGCCCCAAGCGCCGTTTTCACCATTGATAAGCTTCATACGCTCATCTTTACCGTTATCACGGCTATCTAGGTTGTAACGGTGAGCAAGAGTCAGTGCCGCTGGGCCAATGAACTCAGGGTTTAGACCGAATTGAGGACACGCTGCGTAGCAAAGACCACAGTTGATACAACCAGCGAACTGTTTGTATTTCGCCATCTGCTCTGGTGTTTGCAGGTTAGTGCCGTCTTCTGGCTTGCGGTCATTACCAATGATGTAAGGCTTAATCGCTTCTAAGCGTTCGATGAACGGCGTCATGTCGACAATCAAATCTTTCTCGATTGGGAAGTTAGCTAATGGTTCGATAGTCAGGCCGTTCGGGTAGTCACGTAAGAAGCTCTTACACGCTAGCTTTGGCACACCATCAACCATTAGGCCACAAGAGCCACAGATCGCCATACGACAAGACCAACGATATGAAAGGTCTTTGTCTAGGTTATCTTTGATGTAGCCAATCGCATCAAGAACCGACATGGTCTCATCAAAAGGCACCTCGAAAGTCTGCATGTACGGTTCTGCATCTTTCTCTGGGTCGTAGCGCAGGATGTCTACTTTTTGGATACGATTTGCTGACATTACGCTTTCTCCTCTTCACGGTTCTCATCTTGAGCTGCTTTTTCAGCTGCTGCCGCTTTCTCTGCTGCTTCACCATACAGACGCGCTTTCGGTTGAGACTTGGTGATCTTAACGTCGCTGTAGTCGATGGTTGGAGCTGCGTCTTCATTGAAGAAAGATAGAGAGTGTTTTAGGAAGTTCACGTCATCACGCTCAGTGCAGTTGTCGTCTAGACGTTGGTGTGCACCGCGAGACTCTTTACGTAGGATTGCTGAGTGAACCATCGCTTCCGCAACCTCTAGGCCGTAGCCCACTTCGATAGCGTAAAGTAGGTCAGTGTTGAACACCTTGCCTTTGTCTTTAATGCTGATCTTCTTGTAGCGCTGCTTAAGCTCAGTGATCTTGTCGATGGTTGCTTGCATCAGGTCTTCTTGACGGTAGATACCACAGCCAGCTTCCATGGTGTGACCCATTTCAGTACGGATATCTGCCCAGTTTTCGTCGCCTTCTTGGTTCATCAACGCAGCAATGCGATCTTCGACCGCTTTCACTTGTTTAGCGATAGACTCTTCATTCCAACCTTTGAACTCAGCAGCGCGTTTGACTGCGTGCTCACCAGCTACGCGGCCAAATACCACGAACTCGGCTAGAGAGTTAGATCCTAGGCGATTTGCACCGTGTAGGCCAACAGACGCACATTCACCAACTGCGAATAGACCCTTAATGCGAGTTTCACAGCTACCGTTGGTTTCAATACCACCCATAGTGTAGTGAACCGTTGGACGAATTGGGATTGGCTCTTTTGCAGGATCAACGTTCACGTAAGCTTTCGCTAGCTCACAGATAAACGGTAGACGCTCTTGCAGGTACTCTTCACCAAGGTGGCGAAGGTCAAGGTGTACTACATCACCAAGCGGGTGTTTGATGGTGTTGCCTTTTTGCTGTTCATGCCAGAATGCTTGAGAAACTTTGTCACGTGGACCAAGCTCCATGTATTTGTTTTTCGGCTCGCCTACTGGTGTTTCAGGGCCCATGCCGTAATCTTGCAGGTAACGGTAGCCGTTCTTGTTGACGATGATACCACCTTCACCACGACAACCTTCGGTCATCAAGATGCCAGTGCCCGGTAGGCCTGTTGGGTGGTATTGAACGAACTCCATATCGCGCAGTGGTACACCGTGGCGATAAGCCATTGCCATGCCGTCACCCGTTACGATGCCGCCGTTGGTGTTACAGTGGTAAACACGACCTGCGCCACCGGTTGCGAGAACAACAGATTTCGCCTTGATGGTAACAAGCTCACCTTCAGACATGTGAATCGCGATAAGGCCTTGTACTTCGCCTTCTTCAACGATCAAATCCACCACAAAGTACTCGTCAAATCGCTTGATTTGGTCGTACTTCATCGAAGTCTGGAACAGTGTATGAAGCATGTGGAAGCCGGTTTTATCCGCTGCGAACCACGTTCTCTCTACCTTCATACCGCCAAAGCGACGTACGTTTACTTCACCATTTTCTTTACGACTCCATGGGCAGCCCCATTGCTCCATTTGGATCATTTCACGAGTCGCGTTCTCAACAAAGTATTCAACAACATCCTGTTCACATAGCCAGTCGCCACCGCCAACCGTATCGTTGAAGTGGTTATCTAGGCTATCTTCGTCCTTGATTACTGCCGCTGAACCGCCTTCTGCCGCTACCGTGTGCGAACGCATTGGGTAAACTTTAGAAATCAGTGCTACTTCTAATTCAGGATTAGCTTCAGCCGCTGCAATAGCAGTACGAAGACCAGCGCCGCCTGCGCCGATGACTGCGATATCTGTGGTAATTGTCTTCACAGTTATCCTCCAGTGTGATGCGGAGTTTTCCGCTTGTTATTATAAAAAGCCGATTTAGGAAGTTCTAAATAGTAGGAACCATTTAGCGCCCCTAAGCCTTAAGTGGTAGGTTCAGTGTATGAGAGGACGCGATTTCAAAAATTGATTTATTTAGGGTTTTGCTTCGGTAATGCAAGCGAGAGCATAAACTTTATGGGATCTGTGACTGCAGTCACGGCAAGAATTTGTTGCGTGCTACAGATAAGAGAACGTGTCGATAAATGCGGCGATATTGAGTGGTTTATTATTGATTTTGTTGATTATTATTCGCGTTAACCATCAATGTCAGTGTTATAAACTTTCTGATAACTCAGCATTAAGAAAAGATGATCTTTTGCTAAACAAACGGTATCTTTCGCCCCAGTTATTTCAGTGAGTAATTCTAAAATCATGAACCAAGCTAACTGGCAGCCAGCTGCGCCGATTAAGCAGTTGAAACAACGTGCTTTATTGATTCGTCAGATCCGTGACTTCTTTTTTGAACGTGATGTGATGGAGGTTGATACCCCAGCCATGAGCCACGCCACGGTCACCGATGTGCACCTGCACACCTTCAAAACCGAGTTTGTTGGGCCTGGGTATGCTGGTGGTCAAAAGCTGTTTTTTATGACTAGCCCTGAATTTCACATGAAACGCCTTTTAGCGGCAGGTAGCGGTTGTATTTATCAGATTGCCAAAGCCTTTCGCAATGAAGAGAACGGTCGCTATCATAACCCTGAATTTATAATGTTGGAGTGGTACCGCGTTGGTTTTGACCACCATAAGCTGATGGATGAGATGGATGATCTGCTGCAGTTGGTTCTGAAATCGGACAAGGCTGAGCGCATGACTTACCAAAACGCGTTTCTTAATGTGCTCGGGGTATGTCCATTAGAAGGTTCGATGGAAGAGCTAAAAGCATGTGCTGGTACTCTAGGTTTGAGTGATATTGCCGATCCTGAAGAAGACAGAGACACCTTGCTGCAACTTCTCTTCAGCATTGGTGTGGAGCCTAAAATTGGCCAAACGGTACCTGCATTCGTATATGACTTCCCAGCTTCGCAAGCGGCACTCGCTAAGATTAACCCGCAAGACAATCGCGTAGCCGATCGCTTCGAGGTTTACTTTAAAGGCATTGAGTTGGCTAACGGGTTCCACGAGTTAGATAATCCGCAAGAGCAACTACAGCGCTTTGAGGAAGATAATCAAAAACGCATTGAGATGGGGCTAGAGCCACAACCTATCGATCATCATCTCATTGAAGCGCTCAAAGCGGGCCTACCGGGCTGCGCAGGTGTGGCATTAGGTATCGACCGATTAATCATGCTTGCGATGGGACACGATCATATCGATGAAGTGACTGCTTTTCCTTTCCCACGCTCTTAACTCTTATCTTTGAGTCAGCTAATTCTGGAAACTTCAGATTAGCTGACTAATATTCCCGTTCCTACTACCGCGACAATCGCACCAATCCAAGCGTAGGCATTTGGTCTCTGCTTAGTATAAATCCATAAAATTGGTAGCAGCATAATCGGTGTTGTCGATGATAGAAGTGCCACCATACCGACGTTCCCTTCCTGTAGTGCATAGAGAATTAACGTCATACCAACCGCCATCGCAAGAAAGCCGTTAATTGCGGTGATGAACAGGATATTGCCGTTAATTGGATTCACCGCGCGCGATAACTTAGCACCCGTCAGCCTAAATAGTGAGTGAGCGATAAAGGCGGTAATCATACGAATCGCTGAGGCGGCCACTGGGTCGATATTGGTCTGCATTACTGGCTTGGCAATAATGCCACCGAGCGCTTGGCAAATTGCGGCAGTTAGCCCTAAAGCGACGCCAATCCAAACCGTGCCTTTGATGGTTTCAAGTTGGTTGTTTGCTTGTCCTTTACGACCAAAGAAAATAGCGGTGAGCACGCCACTAAATACCAGTGCAGAGCCGATGAGTTCTAAGCTAGTCATGCTTTCACTAAACAGGAAGTAGCCAAGAATGGCTGAGAAAACGGCGTGACAAGAGAACAGTAGGCCAGCTTGGCGTGGTCCCATACGATTCAAACAGGCAAATAGGGCGGTATCACCAATGAAGATACCAATTAAGCCTGACAGCATCATAGGTGTAATTAAATCGGATTCTACGGTTGCCCAGCCTCCGGTTAGCCAAGCCATGGTTGAGAGCATGATAGCTGTGCAGCCCATACGCCAGCGACTATAGGCAAATGAGCCTAAATGTTGAGCCGGCTTTACCGACATCAAACTGGCAATTGCCCACAAAACAGCCGCCGCTAGGGCCAACCATTCAAATCCCATTACTCACATCCATGTAAAAAAGCGAAGAGAGTTAATATGCCCCAAAGCGCTGAGTTCGCAAAGGGTTTGATTGATGGAGGCTCAAAATAATACAGGTTTGAAGTGGGGAAGCTCGGATAGGCGGAGAAAGGTGTCACAGCTCAATTGGATATTGAGCTGTGACGAGTTTGTATAAGAGGGGGTTTAAACGAATAAGAACATCGCCAGGTAGACAATCGCCAGACCAACGACACCCAAGATAACGCCCATTTTCGCCATGTCTTTGCTTTCGATAAGGCCAGTCGAGTAGGCGAGTGAGTTTGGTGGTGTGGAAACAGGTAGAATCATACCGAGTGATGCAGAGAAAGCGACCACAACCAGTAACCCTTGTAATCCACCAATCGCAGCTAAACTCTCCATAGAAGCACCAATGGCTGCTGCGATCGGCATCAGCAAGTTAGCGGTCGCGGTATTGGACATGAAGTTGGCCATTAGCCAGCAGACGATAGACAGTGTCAGTACCACCGCGGCCGGAGAGAGTGATTCATAGTCAATCGCGTGCGCCAGCGCGGCTGCAAGTCCGGTTTTATCTAAACCAATACCAATCGCGATACCACCGGCGACTAACCACAATACGTCCCAGTTAATCAGTTTGAGCTCTTCTTTGCCCATGATGCCGGTTAAGGTAAAAACTGCCAGTGGAATGATCGACACCACATAGGTGTTCATCCCGTGCAGCTTAGTCGTCATCCACAATAGAATCGTTGCAGCAAAGGTGACGTAAACCACAATCGCACGCCAACTCTTTTTAAATTGTCCATCGAGTCTTAACACCATGTTCTTCTGCTGAGACGGGAAGAACTTCTGTAGCAAAACCCAGGCAATCGTCAGCTGAATGATTACAAAGGGTAGGCCCATCATCATCCAGCTTAAGAAGTCGATGGTGTTCTCTCCGGTCAGATACTGCAGTGCGATTGCATTCGGTGGTGTACCTATTGGAGTCGCGATACCACCAGTATTAGCCGCGATTGGAATACACAGCACCAAGGCTTTAATGCCTAAGTCACCCTTGGGCGCTGACGCGACAATCGGACCGAGTAGAGCGAGCATCATCACCGTGGTTGCTGTATTCGACATGAACATGGAAAACACAGCAGTGATCAGCATCAGGCCGAGCATGATGAAGCGAGGTTCTGTCCCAAACGGTTTTAGCAGAACGCGAGCTAAGTTGTTATCCAGTTCGTATTTCGAAGCCGCTATCGCCAACGCAAAACCACCCATAAACAGAATAATAATGGGTGACGAGAAGGCGCTGAAGATATCGGTGTATTTAATCAGCTCTCCTAAATCATGGCCTGCTGGTGGCTGCCTGAATAGGTGCAAGCCTTTGTCCGATATCATAATTACTTCAAGAGTGATGATCAGGATCGAGGTGGCAAAAACCGGAACAGGTTCTAACACCCACAACAACGCTGCCAGTAAGAAAATGGCCAACAGACGATGTTGAATAAGGGTCAGATCGTCAATGGGAATGGAGTCGATAGGCATAAAAAGCACACCTAACGGAATTGCAAAGCAGATCAGCAGTTTAACGAGAACGCCAACATTGAGCTTAGGCATGTGATGGAAACCCTATGAAGAAAATATCTACAAATAGAGTAAGTTATCTGATTTTTGGATACTTAGGTGACGGTTATAAAATTGCAAAGTCGTTTAACTTTTCGGCAACTGTTTTGCTTTTGGTCAATATTTGTTAATCCGCTTTGGTACCGAGCAGATTATGGATACAAAAAAGGCGAGCCATAAGCTCACCTTTCACATATCAATTAGCAGCTAGCGCTTATTCTTGCTCAGTGTCCGGTTGTACTTTTTCTGCTTCTGCTTCTGCTTCTGCTTCTGCTTCTGCTGACGCGATATGTGCGTATGGAGTACCCAGAACCGTCTTCTCACCGTTTGCCATGCTTTCGTCGAACTTGATTGCGTCTTTAGCAAATAGGTTGATAACGGTAGAGCCTAGCTTGAAGCGGCCCATCTCTTCACCCTTCTTCAAGATAACTGCTTTGTCACCTTCAGCTGGGTAATCCCACTTGTAAACCGTGTTACCGCGCGGTGGAGTAATTGTGCCAGCCCAAATTTGCTCAATGCTGCCAACAATCGTTGCACCAACTAGAACTTGAGCCATTGGGCCAAATTCAGTATCGAAGATACACACTACACGCTCGTTACGAGCAAATAGGTTAGGAACGTTTTCTGCTGTTAGTGGGTTCACTGAGAACAGATCACCTGGAACGTAGATCATTTGGCGCAGTGTACCGTCGCATGGCATGTGAACACGGTGGTAATCACTTGGTGATAGGTACAGAGTCGCGAATTCACCGTCTTTAAACTCTTCAGCAAGATTTGCATCGCCACCTAATAGTTCACGAGCAGAGAAGTCATGACCTTTTGCTTGGATCAGTTTGCCATCTGTAATTGGGCCAAATTGGCTTACTCGTGCATCGGCAGGGTGCACAATCACAGATTCGCCTTCCGCGATTGGACGCATGCCTTCTTTAAGTCCACGTACGAAGAACTCGTTGAAGGTCTTGAAGTGTTTTGGATCGCTGTGAAGGGCTTCATCCATGTTCACTTTGTACTGCTTGATGAACCAGTTGATGATCGCTGTAGTTAAACCGCCCGCTTTAGCAGACGCTAGTTTACCGACTAAGCGAGTCAGTCCATGTTGTGGAATCCAGTACTGCAATCCAACTTTGATCTTATCCATTGTATTAATATTCCAATGTTGTGTATTTCTTCAATGAAAATCAGTTAATGACGCTTTAGGGCGCGAGATGTTACTCAATATCGCGCCAATTGTCAGCAAGTGCGCAAACTTTGGTTGCAACTGCTGAGAGTTATTCACAAAAATGGCCTTAAAGATCAGCCTTCTTGTTTCTTGAGTACTGTCGATTAGCTTTGTTTTCAACCATGCTCTCAATGATACGGTGGTAGTTCTCAAAGCGGATACGGCTGATCTTGCCATCCTCAACCGCTTCGCGAAGGATACAACCTGGGTCATCATTGTGTTTACAGTCGCGGAACTTACAACCACCAAGATACGGCTTGAACTCAACAAAGGCTTCGGTGATGGCTTCAGGCTCTAAGTGCCATAAACCAAATTCACGGACCCCCGGAGAATCAATCAAGTCACCGCCTGATGGGAAATGGTATAGACGTGCTGCTGTTGTGGTGTGTTGACCAAGGCCTGAGTTCTCTGACACCGCGCCTTCTTCGATATCAAGCGTTGGCATCAGCGCGTTAACTAGGCTGGATTTACCTACGCCCGATTGACCAACAAAGATGTTGATGCGGTTTGCCAGTTCAGCTTCTAGCTCAGCAATGCCGTAGCCGGTCTCTTTACTCACAAACAGAACCTTGTAGCCAATCTCTTCATAGATGGTTAGGGTCTGTTTGTATTCCGCGAGCTGTTCTTCGCTGAGCAGGTCAACTTTGTTTAATACAATCAGCGGCGCGATGCTCAATGTATCAGAAGCGATCAGGTAGCGGTCGATGATGTTCAGGGATAGCTCTGGTAACACCGCAGACACAATCACCATTTGATCAACGTTAGCTGCGACAGGCTTCAGGCCGTCGTAGTAATCTGGGCGAGTTAGAATAGAAGTACGTGGCTCAACGGCCTCAACTACACCAGAGATACCAGCCATAGATTCAAGACCGGCACGCCAGATCACTCGGTCGCCAGAGACCAAGCTTTCGATACCGCGACGCAGGTTACAACGGTGGATCTCGCTGGTTTCAACGTCTTCAATATCTGCATGTTGACCAAATCGAGTAATTACTAGGCCACTCTTGGTGCCGCCGAGCATGCTCTCATCCCACTGGACAGAGTCTTCCTGCTTGAGTCGTTTCTTTTGGTTACTGCGTACGCGTCGTACTTGACCTTTGGTTAACTTTTTCTTTTTCGCCACAATTTTCTACTTAACACATCTAACTTGATGATAGGGAACTCGTCGTAACTGAGCCTGTTGCCATGAGATTTACGCGGCACAAAACCTAGTTTGAGTATACTTATTTGGGTATAGTACCTCTTTTACACGCAAACAAATAGGCAGCGCCATTATGTCCTTTAGCGATCAGAACCTAATATGGGTCGATCTAGAGATGACGGGACTTGATCCTGAAACTCATAAAATCATTGAAATTGCTACTATCGTCACCGATAGTGAGCTGAACATTCTTGCTGAAGGCCCAGTACTAGCTATCCATCAACCAGACAGTGAACTGGATAAAATGGACGAGTGGTGTACGACAACACACACCGGCAGCGGCCTAGTGAAACGTGTGAAAGAGAGCACCGTGACGGAACAAGATGCGATTGCTCAAACGATCGAGTTTCTTGAAAAGTGGGTGTCGAAAGGCAAATCACCGATTTGTGGCAACAGTATTGGCCAAGATCGTCGTTTCTTGTACAAGCATATGCCTGAACTGGAAGAGTACTTTCACTACCGTTACATCGACGTGAGCACTTTGAAAGAGCTTACGCGTCGTTGGAAACCTGAAGTATTAGATGGCTTTACTAAATCTGGTAGTCACTTAGCCTTAGATGACATTCGTGAGTCGATTGCTGAACTTCAGTACTACCGCAAGACGATCATCAATATCTAATTGATTCAAAATGGTTGTTTTGAATTGATTATCTGGCTGCGAAATCAACATTTTTTTGAAATTCTGTGTGCTTTTTCAGCACTTGACGAAAAAGTTGCAGAATTTTGCATTAAGGACTTGCATCACAAAAAAATGCTCTTATAATTCGCAGCCCTGAACGGCGAAAGACGTTTTCAGAATGCGACACTAGCTCAGCTGGTAGAGCGCAACCTTGCCAAGGTTGAGGTCACGAGTTCGAACCTCGTGTGTCGCTCCAATT
>NZ_JFFR01000019.1:0-3157 GCF_000695685.1 Vibrio fortis
TAATTCCCCCTTAGTTCAGTTGGTAGAACGGCGGACTGTTAATCCGTATGTCGCAGGTTCGAGTCCCGCAGGGGGAGCCATATTCAAGAAGCCAAGTCGAAAGACTTGGCTTTTTTCGTTTTAAAATGCGACTTGCTTGTTCCAAGTAATGTCTCAGAGCTAGCCGCCCGCGTTGAGTTCCGCTGGGGGAGCCATTTTAGAAAAAGCCTCATCACATGATGAGGCTTTTTCGTATCTAACGCTCCTGCTTTGTGCCAAAGCAATGTCTCAGCCGAATCGTCGGACCGTCCTAGCCGGCCGCGTCGAATCCCGCAGGGGGAGCCACATTCAAGAAGCCAAAACTAGGCGTCCCCGCAGAAAGACTTGGCTGTTTCGTTTTAAGATCCGACTTATTTGTATCAAATGTACACCCCAGTCGAAGCACCGAATCATCCTAGTCTGAGCTTTTTAAAATATTCCTTTTTGATACGAGCTATCAGCCAAGTCATATCTTAGATTCCACGTAAAGATTCCTCCTTTCAAACAGAAACCTATACGACACATCAATACAACTGCTCTTTCACAATACTGACAAGTTTTATTTCTGCTCACAAAACAAGCAATCACTTACATTTACCACACAAAACGACACACTGTTACTTTTTTTGCGTCGTAAATTTAATCTCTATCATACTTTCGTATTTTTCCGATATCTGCCCTACACCACTTAGATTACTATCCGATTAAACAGCTCGATTATTTTTACGCTGTGTGAGGAAACATGAAATTAAAAACGCAAGCTTACATCTTATCTGCAATTATTCTGGTTGCCCTGTTAGCACTAACAGCCACCGGCCTTTGGACATTGAGAGTCGCCAGTAACATCGACAACAAGGCTCGTGTTACTGAGCTATTCAAGAGCGCCTACAGCATTCTCACAGAAGTAGAGAAAATGGCGATTGATGGCACCCTAGAAGAAGAGCAAGCGAAACAACTTGCAACACGCCTACTGCGTAACAACATATATAAAGATAACGAGTATGTGTACGTTGCCGATGAGAATATGACCTTTGTGGCGACCCCACTTGATCCTCAATTGCATGGAACCAGCTTTAATGACTTTAAAGATGGTGATGGCAATAGCGTTGGTCAACTTATTCAAAGAGTTCTTGGTAATCGTACCGGGCAGATCGTTGAATACACTTGGACTCAAAAACTGCCAGATGGAACTATCGAAGAGAAACTGTCTATCGCGGAGAAAACACCGCACTGGGGTTGGGTTGTTGGTACAGGGATTGGCTTCAACGAAGTGAACGCACGTTTTTGGTCGACCGCTCAATGGCAACTGTTCCTTTGTCTAGTGATCGCTGGTGTTATCCTTTCAAGCCTAATCTTCTCGATCAAACGTATGCTTGCACTCCTTGGTGGAGAGCCTAAGGACGTAAGAGAAGCGGTTCAAGCTGTAGCTCAAGGCAAAATTCAAACATCGTTTGAGACTAAGCCAGAAAACGGCAGTATTTACCACGCGGTGCAACAGATGAGTAAATCACTAGCTGAACTGGTCTCTAACCTAAACGCATCCATGCTTGCACTACGAGGCGAGCTACAGCGCGTAGAAGACCGTGCAGGCTCGATAGCTCAGCTCACAGAGACTCAACAACAATCAACTGAGATGATTGCGACAGCAATGACTGAGATGGCGTCGTCCGCAAACAATGTTGCTGACTCAGCAGGTGATACCGCGCGTAACACAGATGAAGCAGATAAACAGAGCCAACACACTCAACGCTTGATCCACAACACGGTAGACAACATCCAAGGTTTAGCTGGACAGCTGAACACGGCGAGTGAAGCGGTCGCTAATCTAGATAACGATGTGAATAACATTGTTAAAGTACTAGACGTAATCGGTGACATCGCAGAGCAAACTAATCTACTCGCCCTCAATGCCGCGATAGAAGCCGCACGTGCTGGTGAACAAGGCCGAGGGTTTGCAGTGGTCGCTGACGAAGTTCGTAACCTAGCAGGCCGAACGCAAGACAGCACCAAAGAGATCCAGTTGATGATTAACAACCTTCAAGAAGGCTCTCGCAATGCTATCCAGACAATGGAAGTCTGTGCTGAAACAAGTCAAAGCACAGTCACAGAGTCTCAGAACGCATCAGAAGCCTTACAACAGATTGTGATTGCACTTGAGTCTATCTCTTCAATGAGTCATCAAATTGCGACAGCTGCAGCCGAGCAGACTCAAGTGAGCGACGACATATCTAAACGCATCAATATGATCGAAGAGAGTGGCAATCAATTAAGTGGCGTGGTGACTGAAAGTCATAACAGCACTCAAACTCTAGCCTCACTTTCTAATGAACTTGAAGCCTGGGTTAACCGTTTTGAAGTAAAACACTAACTCACCATTCATTTGACTGACTAAAAAAGCACGTTTTCATACGTGCTTTTTTTTATTTAACCACTTTTTGCGAGAGTTTAGACTCATACTGCATCTGGTTTAGCGCATGCTAGGCCTAGGTTTTTCGCACAAAATGGATAAAAACACCCCACTAAGTATAGAAAAACATCAAACAATACTTTTTTTGCAATTTAGTGTTGACCCAGAACCGGAAAACACGTTTAATACACCTCGTCGCCCGGATAGCTCAGTCGGTAGAGCAGAGGATTGAAAATCCTCGTGTCGGTGGTTCGATTCCGCCTCCGGGCACCACAATTTATTTGTTGGTGTCTAGAAGACAACAGCAGTAAAGCACAAAGAAATTATCAGTGCCGACTTAGCTCAGTAGGTAGAGCAACTGACTTGTAATCAGTAGGTCACCAGTTCGATTCCGGTAGTCGGCACCATTTTTTTAAATCGATAGGTATATCTGCATAACAAATTCCCCCTTAGTTCAGTTGGTAGAACGGCGGACTGTTAATCCGTATGTCGCAGGTTCGAGTCCCGCAGGGGGAGCCCTTTAAAGCTTTAAGAATAATTCCCCCTTAGTTCAGTTGGTAGAACGGCGGACTGTTAATCCGTATGTCGCAGGTTCGAGTCCCGCAGGGGGAGCCACTTTCAAGAAACCAACTTGACACGATGAGGCTTTTTCGTATGTATGTCGCAGGTTCGAGTCCCGCAGGGGGAGCCACTTTCAAGAAACCAACTTGACACGATGAGGCTTTTTCGTAT
>NZ_JFFR01000019.1:3655-7012 GCF_000695685.1 Vibrio fortis
CCCCCCCCCCCCCCCCCCCCCCCCCCCCCCCCCCCCCCCCCCATGTCGCAGGTTCGAGTCCCGCAGGGGGAGCCCCTCTAGAATTAAAAAGCACAAAAGCACAAAGAAATTTAGTGTGCCGACTTAGCTCAGTAGGTAGAGCAACTGACTTGTAATCAGTAGGTCACCAGTTCGATTCCGGTAGTCGGCACCCCCCCCCCCCCCCCCCCCCCCCCCCCCCCCCCCCCCCCCCCCCCCCCCCCCCCCCCCCCCCCCCCCCCTGTGCCGACTTAGCTCAGTAGGTAGAGCAACTGACTTGTAATCAGTCCCCCCCCCCCCCCCCCCCCCCCCCCCCCCCCCCCCCCCCCCCCCCCCCCCCCCCCCCCCCCCCCCCCCCCCCCCCCCCCCCCCCCCCCCCCCCCCCCCCCCCCCCCCCCCCATGTCGCAGGTTCGAGTCCCGCAGGGGGAGCCCCCCCCCCCCCCCCCCCCCCCCCCCCCCCCCCCCGAAGATTTATCTTCTTAAATAATTCCCCCTTAGTTCAGTTGGTAGAACGGCGGACTGTTAATCCGTCCCCCCCCCCCCCCCCCCCCCCCCCCCCCCCCCCCCCCCCCCCCCCCCCCCCCCCCCCCCCCCCCCCCCCCCCCCCCCCCCCCCCCCCCCCCCCCCCCCCCCCCCCCCCCCCCCAAAGGCTTGGCTTTTTTCGTATCTAACGCCCCCTGCTTTATGCCAATAGCAATTTCACCGTTCAGTTACCGAGTAGCCTAACCTGTCGCACTATCCATAGTATTAAATATCCCACAAACTCAGCCTGTTACTTTCGTTATCTACTGCCTTCGTATATATTGGTTAAAGCGTTACCTGCGCTTCCTACTCGCGGAAAGAGTTAAACTCAAGGCCATCAAACTTCTCCCTCTTGGGAAACTACAATTTGATTTACCTTCTCTTCTGATCAGCGAGTGCAGAAGTTACGAGATGGTGAATATATGAATGCTTTTTCTCTCAACCTGACATACCTAAAAAAACACGCGAAATCTCGACTAAAACGAATCAGGTCGGGCTCTGTCGAAGACTTACGTTGGTTACTCGCTCTACATCCTCAGCCTCTCCTATCTGCTGATAGCGTTAAGTTGGCAGACGTACACTTAGCATTAGCACGAGAGCTAGGGGTAAGTAGCTGGAGTAAGTTGTTATCACATATTGATAGCCTGGACAGGAATAAAAGTTCAGATGGCGCTCCTCTACCCGCTCTAGACAATGACTTACAAACCCTACATGTACGTTGCGGTCATGATATACAGCAAACATTAGAGCAAGCAGGATTCAGTGGAGACTTCCTCCCATACATAGAACCGTTATGTATCGGCCCTTTAATTCTGGATGAAAAGACGCTTTCAGAGATCAGAGCAGAATATGTATCTGATCGACTTCTGTCTGAGATGAAAGAGGTAGAAAAGTCGCTTGAGCAAATAAAGTCTGAAGCGAAGCAAGCGACGAGTAAGCTCTTAGATAATGACTATCAACGTATTGTTTTATGGGTTGAACACGACAACTACGATCAATTGATGTTGATTAGATCTTTGTATCTACTTTCATACCAAAATATTACTAAAGTAGAGATTATCGAGGTGAGTACCTTCCCTGGTAGAGAAAGGTTCATCGGTTTAGGTCAACTACCTCCTGAAGCACTACGTGCACTCTGGAATAGTAGAAAAAAAGTATCTGTAGAGCATATAACGGTAGCAACAAAGTTATGGCCGGCTTTCTGTTCAAAGAGCCCTTTAAAGCTAGTCGAGCACTACCACAAAGTAGACCAAGGCCTTTTCCCTAATATTAGAGCAGTAATATTTAGACACTTACAGGAACTCCCCCACATAGACTCAAAGTATGGGTTAGTGGAACGCCTGACTATAGATATCTTAAAAAATGAAGAAGAGGGCCTAGAATTCAATGAACTCTTTAAACGCTATATGAAGCTAGAGCCTTTAGTATATTTAGGAGACCTAATGTATTGGGCTCTCATTAAACCGTTAACTGAGGGCCCTGAGCCCATCTTGCAAGCCCAAAGATCAGAGAGCAAAGATTGGTATAAAAACCGCATCTCCCTCTCCAAGTCTAGCCACAATAGAACTGGTAAAGTTGCAGACAAATGGGTTGGCGGAATTCACCTCACTCCTAACAACTTTTGGATCTGGGATCATCAGGACTTAGCGACGATATCCCATTATAACTAGATGCACATAAGCGTCTTATCGTGTGGAGAGCTTAGATTTACTCCACACTCACTTTATATCCAAATCTTCTCTCTTCTGGCTCCTCTGCAAGCCTCTAATGAAGATAATCAAAAAGTGTATCTAGGATAGCTTATTCCATAAAATCTTTGCTAGATACGATTAAACCCTCTCTGATAGGCCTCTAAGGTACCGGACGTGAAGTAGCAAACGGCTAATGAAGAAACAAACATAGTTTATCGATGATTGGACAGAGGCTTACGAACAAAGAGTAGGCTTATTGACGATAACGGATCAACTGAGACCATAGACGACCACAACGCACAGATCGAAGACCAAAATACATACCTCAGAAACGACGAAAGCCTAGTCGTAAGACTAGGCTTTCTGATAAGTGGCGGAGTGGACGGGACTCGAACCCGCGACCCCCGGCGTGACAGGCCGGTATTCTAACCAACTGAACTACCACTCCGCAGTGTCTATTCAGCTTAAAGCAATTTGAGCCTGACGATGTCCTACTCTCACATGGGGAAGCCCCACTCTATTCAGCTTAAAGCAATTTGAGCCTGACGATGTCCTACTCTCACATGGGGAAGCCCCACACTACCATCGACGCTATTGCGTTTCACTTCTGAGTTCGGCATGGAATCAGGTGGGTCCACAACGCTATGGTCGCCAAGCAAATTCTTTATTACCCCCCCCCCCCCCCCCCCCCCCCCCCCCCCCCCCCCCCCCCCCCCCCCCCCCCCCCCCCCCCCCCCCCCCTGAAGTATCAAATCAACAAAATAAATGGTGCTAGTACCCAGATTTGAACTGGGGACCTCACCCTTACCAAGGGTGCGCTCTACCAACTGAGCCATACCAGCACAAAATTTGGAGCCTGGCGATGTTCTACTCTCACATGGGGAAGCCCCACACTACCATCGACGCTATTGCGTTTCACTTCTGAGTTCGGCATGGAATCAGGTGGGTCCACACCCCCCCCCCCCCCCCCCCCCCCCCCCCCCCCCCCCCCCCCCCCCCCCCCCCCCCCCCCCCCCCCCCCCCCCCCCCCCCCCCCCCCCCCCCCCCCCCCCCCCCCCCCCCCCCCCCCCCCCCCCCCCTTTAAAGCGGAAGCAACAGTTTTGAGTCCATCAAAACCCCTTGGGT
>NZ_JFFR01000020.1 GCF_000695685.1 Vibrio fortis
CGAACTCAGAAGTGAAACGCAATAGCGCCGATGGTAGTGTGGGGTTTCCCCATGTGAGAGTAGGACATCGCCAGGCTTTAAATTATGAACGACTTGTCAGCGACGACAAGTAGTCCACTGCGGAGTGGTAGTTCAGTTGGTTAGAATACCGGCCTGTCACGCCGGGGGTCGCGGGTTCGAGTCCCGTCCACTCCGCCACTTATTCAGACAAAGTTAAGTCTTTAAAACAACTACAGGGGTGTAGCTCCAATTGGCAGAGCAGCGGATTCCAAATCCGCGTGTTGGGAGTTCGAATCTCTCCACCCCTGCCACTTTCAAGGCTCTAGTCGAAAGACTAGAGCCTTTTTCATACTTGTATTGTTGAACCGTTGCGCGAGACTCAAAACAGCGTATTCCCGTTATACTCAAGATAGCGCGTGTTGGGAGCTGGAGTGCCAGCCCAGTCGTATCTCTCCACCCCTGCTATCTTCAAAACTCTAGCTGAATAACTAGCGCCTTTTTTGCTTTTTGGTGCTAGGGTATATCGTTACTTCCAAGTGATTTTTGCTCTAATTAAACTTTTCCCTCCCTCTATAGATTTAAATCGGCTCTTACCATTACGAGCTGAATACCTCATCTCTATTACCTTCTTATCAACTAAGAAAGATCTCAAAGCCCAATTTCACTCGTATAAGTTTGTTGTTAGATTTTGTTTTTATGATATTCAGCTATGCTCATAATCATGGGCTGACTTTATAGTAAGAGTGGTGAGAGGAGTAAGGAATGCAAATGAAATGGGGGAGTGTTTTTTTATCACTCTTAGTCTGTATGCCATTACAAGCTATCCCAACTCAATGGGAAGGTGTAGATGGCCCTACACGCAATCAAACCAGCTCAATAGGCTCTTACGCCAACGGGTGCTTGGATGGGGCACAGGCATTACCTCTAGAAGGTGTGGGTTATCAGGTTATACGTCCTCAAAGAAAGCGATACTACGGCCATACAGATGCAATTAGATTTGTAGAAGCACTTGGAAAAACCGTTAACGATAATCTTAACCAAGTACTCATGATTGGTGATATTTCACTTCCACGTGGTGGCCGCTTCTCTTCAGGACACTCAAGCCATCAAACAGGATTAGACATCGATATCTGGTTAAGACTGAATGATAAAAACCTCTCACTGAATCAACTCGCGGTACCTACACCAGTCAGTGTAGTTGACTTAACTAATTACAAGTTACGTACCTCAAACTGGCAAGACAATCACTTTGAGGTACTTAGATTTGCGGCAAAAGATCCTAATGTTGCCCGTATATTTGTTCACCCAGTGATAAAGCAAACACTGTGCGATCAAGAATCGGCGCAAGATGATGCGCGCAATTGGCTTGGAAAGATAAGGCCTTGGTGGGGCCACCATTCTCATTTTCATGTTCGTCTACATTGTCCTCAAGACGCGACTAGCTGTGTCGAGCAAAAAGCGCCACCGAAAGGCGATGGTTGTGGTTATGAGTTAGCGAGTTGGACGCCCAAACAGATACCTGTACCTCCACCGACGAAAGTTGCTAAATCAAAACCAAAGAAAAAAAAGGTGATGCCGGAATATTGTTCAACTGTGATTGCTAATTAAACATTTCAAGCTAAATTACCGGTCTCTGAACAGGTTCAGAAACTGGAGAAATGTCACACTTTTGTCTAGAGTGAGTAAAGAGTAAATAAGAATATCGTTTGATATTTAATCTTTCACAATCCGACAAAAACAAAAACAGAGTCGAAGTGGCATAGTTGGGTCATAACAAGAATGTTTTTGGGGTGACAAATAGGACTTACACGCCGTATATAAGAATTAGAGTCTTGATACCCGTCGATATGTAATTCGAGGACAAAACCATGACAATGATTTGTGCGAAGGAGTTTTCTGAGTGGTTAAGGCATAGATTTAGCAGTGAGGTTTCTGGTGTTTCTCTAACACGAGAAGATTTGAATAGCTTAACGGGGCGACAGCGCGTAGACCCTGGATTTATTAACGATGTGCATTATGAGCTGATGCAATATGGGATGGCCTTCGTAACCGACACAAGTCGAGAGAACTTTTATCTTGTACATGTTTCTCAAGCATCCAATTGGAGAGAGCGGTTGGAGTATCAATTTGAGAAGGACTTGTTCTGCAACATCTACCCGATAGAGAAATCAGGTTAAAAAAAAGGTTCAACTTAACGCTAAGTTGAACCTTTTAGTTTTAAGTGAGGCCTTGAATGATGACGAACTTCTCTAGAAGTTGATCATCGGTTTCGATGTGATTCGGGTCTGTAATGATACATTTTGTAATCGGACATACAGACTGACACGTCGGCTTTTCGTAGTGACCTTTACATTCAGTACAGAGATCAGGGTCGATCTCAAAGATCGTGTCACCCATAGTAATTGCGCCATTTGGGCACTCAGGGTCACACATATCACAGTTAATGCACTTGTCAGTTATTAGCAGAGCCATTGCTTACTTCTCAGTTTTTTAAGTACAGTTACTTACCTGATGCGTTGCGCGTGTCTTGGCCTTCGCTCAAGTTACGCATCAACAAGCCGTACTCTAAGTCTAGATCGGCAGGTACAGGAATAAATACAAAGTGACCGTTACCTTTTGCGTCTTCTACTGCTTCAGACTTACGGTTTTCCATCATCTCTAGTGTGAAAACAACGTTACCTTTCGGTGTCATCATTTCTAAGCTGTCGCCAACTAGGAATTTGTTCTTCACTTCTACTTCAGCTAGGTCGCCACGGCGTTTACCTGTGAATTCGCCAACAAATTGTTGAGTATCAGAGATAGAGTAACCGTACTCGTAGTTCTGGTAAGTATCGTGAGTGTGACGACGTAGGAAGCCTTCAGTGTAGCCACGGTGCGCTAGGCTCTCTAGTGTACCCATTAGGCTTTCATCAAATGGCTTGCCTGCTACAGCATCATCGATAGCTTTACGGTAAACTTGTGCAGTACGAGCACAGTAGTAGAAAGACTTAGTACGGCCTTCGATTTTCAGTGAATGAACACCCATCTTCGTTAGACGCTCAACGTGCTGGATTGCGCGAAGGTCTTTTGAGTTCATGATGTAAGTGCCATGCTCATCTTCAAACGCAGCCATTTTCTCTTCAGGCTTGTGTGACTCTGAAAGTAGAACCACTTCATCTGTTGGTTTACCTAGACCTAGTGTGTTGTCAGGACGTTCGTCTTGAACTTCAACATCCTGAATCTCAACACCAGTAGGGTTTGCTTCAACGATTTGACCGTTTTCGTCTTCTTTTGCCGCTTCTGTTTTGTATTCCCAACGACAAGCGTTAGTGCAAGTACCTTGGTTAGGATCGCGCTTGTTCATGTAACCAGAAAGTAGGCAGCGACCAGAGTACGCCATGCACAGTGCACCGTGAACAAAGATCTCTAGTTCTGTTTCTGGGCAGTGTTCGCGGATCTCTTCGATCTCTTCAAGTGATAGCTCACGAGATAGGATTACACGTTCCACGCCTTGTGTAGCCCAGAATTTTACCGTTGCCCAGTTAACAGCATTTGCTTGAACTGAAAGGTGAATTGGCATTTCAGGGAATGCTTCACGAACCATCATAATAAGACCAGGATCAGACATGATTAGGGCATCAGGACCCATATCTACAACTGGTTTAAGGTCGCGAATGAAAGTTTTTAGCTTAGAGTTGTGCGGCTGAATGTTACATACAACATATAACTTTTTGCCTTGAGCATGAGCTTCGTTGATACCAATTTGTAGGTTTTCGTGGTTAAACTCGTTGTTACGAACACGAAGACTGTAACGTGGCTGGCCCGCGTAAACTGCATCTGCGCCGTAGGCGAATGCGTAACGCATGTTTTTAAGGCTTCCTGCCGGTGATAATAGTTCAGGTACAAATGGTTTTTGTGTCGTCATTGCTTCTTTCTCTAATCTGATCTCAAGTCAGGTTGACATCACCAAGTGATATCAAAGGGGCGCAAATTTTACGCTAAAATGAGATCCAACACTAGTTATTTAGGGTAGAAGACAATAATAAAAGCAGGGATATTAGTAGGCTCTCAAGAGGTGATAGCTTGAGAGCCCAGTTTGATTACGCTTCAGGGTGAGGTAGACCACCTAAAGAATCAAATAGATTTGGTAGGAAAGCGCTGAACTCACCACACAGCAGAGAGAAGTCTGCATCGAATCGTGCAGCTTGATCTTCACGTGGAATGTCGTCGTTTTCGTCTTTAAGATCATCGCTGAATTTCAGGCGTTTAATGCTGCCATCTTCGCCAAGAATGAACTCAATGCGATCTTGCCAGTTTACTGCAAGTTTAGTGACAACTTTATTGGCTTCGATGTGGTTCTTGATCTCATCAGCTTCTAGTTCCTGTTTCTTCACACGAACGATGCCGCCATCTTCTTGGATTGATTTAAGCTCCGCTTCATCTAGCATGTTGATGCCTTGTGGAGTGTCACCTGTTTTAACCCATTCTGTTAGAGTTTCATCAATTGCGCGCTCTGGAATCGCAGGCACAACAGGTAAGCTACCCATTGTTTTACGTAGCAGTGCTAATACGTCTTCGGCTTTCTTGTAGCTGCTTGCATCAACAACAATGAAGCCCTCTTTTGGCATGATCAAAGCGTAAGTGAAGTTGCTGCGGCTGAAAGCGCGCGGAAGAAGATCGATGATGATGTCTTCTTTGATGCTGTCTTTCTCTTTTTTCTTCACTGGTTGGCCTGATTCTACTTCAAGCGCTTCTACTTTAGCGTTCAGTGTCTCCTTGATCACTGAAGCGGGTAGCATTTTTTCTTCTTTCTTTGCACAAATCAGAATGCGGTTTTCAGAAACATGCGTCATCATGTCACCGTGCTTACCCATAGCGTAAACCCAACCAAACTTTTGTTTGTCTTGGCTGCCGCAAGGTGTGAAGCGAAATTCTTCTAGCTGCTTCTCTAGCTTGTCTGCATTGAACTCAATATCACGATTGAAGCGATACACTAGGCAATTTTTAAACCACATATACTTTTTCTCATACCTTTTTAGAAGTGCTCCATCATAGGGGATTTGATCGAATTTGTCGTTAATTCGGTATCAAAACTTCTAAAGTGAAACGATTGAGACAGTTATATTAAAATTTGTTTTCAAAGGTCACAAAAGTGTCATAATTAACTCTGATAATGCAATGCGTTGATTAAATACAAAGGCTATTCAATTATGTCGAGAAGGATTCTGGTCGTTGAGGATGAAGCACCAATTCGTGAGATGTTGTGTTTTGTGCTTGAACAAAAAGGCTACCAAGCAGTAGAAGCTGAAGATTACGATACAGCGGTGAACAAGCTATGTGAACCTTTCCCAGATCTAGTATTACTAGATTGGATGCTACCGGGTGGTAGCGGTATTAATTTCATCAAGCATATGAAGCGTGAAGAGCTAACACGCAATATCCCTGTGGTAATGCTGACAGCGCGTGGTGAAGAAGAAGATAAGGTTCGTGGTTTAGAAGTGGGCGCTGATGATTACATCACCAAGCCATTCTCTCCAAAAGAACTGGTCGCTCGTCTGAAAGCAGTGATTCGTCGTGTGACACCAACAGCCCTAGAAGATGTGATTGACGTACAAGGTCTAAAACTTGACCCTGTATCTCACCGTGTTACCGCGAGTGATGGCCCTGTTGATATGGGACCTACTGAGTTTAAGATGCTGCACTTCTTTATGACGCATCAAGAGCGTGTATACAGCCGTGAGCAGCTACTGAATAACGTTTGGGGTACCAACGTTTACGTAGAAGACCGTACTGTGGATGTACATATTCGTCGCCTTCGCAAAGCACTTGAAGCAGCAGGTCACGATAAACTGATTCAAACAGTTCGCGGTGCTGGCTATCGCTTCTCTACAAAAGCTTAATATATGGCTTCGATGCCCGATTTACGGAGTCCTGAATGGTTGAAAAGTTAACCTGGAAGAAGCTAGCTTGGGAGCTGGCTTTTTTTTACGCACCTTGGTTTATAGTTGGCTGGATATTTGGCTACCTGCCTTGGTTATTGTTGGCTGCTACAGTCCTGCAGCTGGCATGGCATCTTCATAACCAAATGCGTCTTTCGGCGTGGTTGTGGGATGAAAAGCGATTAACACCACCTTCAGGCTCTGGAAATTGGGAATCTCTGTTTAACGGTATCTACCGTATGCAGCAGAGACAGCGTCGCAAGCGCAAAGAGTTAACTAATCTGATTCGCCGTTTCCGAAATGGTGCGGAATCTCTACCTGATGCTGTTGTGGTATTTCGTAGTGAAGGTAACATCGTCTGGTGCAACAAGCTTGCCCAATACTTACTCGGCTTTCGTTGGCCAGATGACTCTGGTCAGCCGATCTCGAACCTGATTCGTACTCCTGATTTCATTAAGTACCTCAATAAACAAGATTTCTCTGAACCGTTGGAGATGCCGTCGCCATTGAATGTGGAGCGTATGCTGGAATTGCGTATCGTGCCATACACTGAAGGTGAGCATCTAATGGTAGTACGTGATGTTACTCAGCTTAAACAGCTTGAGGGCATGCGTCGTAACTTCTTTGCTAATGTTTCTCATGAGCTGCGCACGCCAATGACAGTACTTCAAGGCTACCTTGAGATGACTGAAGACCCAGATATGGTTGTCGGCCCAATGTGGAGCAAAGCACATGGCGTGATGACAGAACAGTTGAATCGCATGAATAGCCTGGTTAATCAATTGCTTACGTTATCTAAGATTGAAGCTGCACCAATGCATGAGTTGGATGAGGTGGTGAATGTCCCTGCAATGCTGGAGGTGCTTGAAAAAGAGGCCACCAGCTTGAGTGGTGATAAAGAGCATAAGCTTGAGTTTGATATCGATAAGAGCTTGCGCGTTCTCGCCGATGAAGATCAGCTGCGTAGTGCTATCTCTAATCTTGTTTATAACGCAGTGAAATACACTCCTGCTGGTGCCACGGTGAAGGTGCGTTGGTATCAAACCAGTCAAGGTGCCTGCTTGGATGTCTCTGATACGGGTGATGGTATTGAACCTCAACACCTGCACAGATTGACTGAGCGCTTCTATCGCGTTGATAAGGCTCGCTCTAGGGATACCGGAGGTAGTGGTCTTGGACTCGCTATTGTGAAACACGCACTCAGTCATCACGACTCACATCTCGAAATACAGAGTGAAGTTGGCGTTGGTAGTCGTTTCTCCTTTACGCTGCCAAGTCGTCTAACTGTTTAATGAGTCAATCGATGAGAAAATTGTCTGTCTCTAGCCTTTTAATTGCCACCCTAACCATGAGTGGCATTGTTCGTTCAGAGCAAACCACGGAATCATTGCCTGACTATGAGAAAGTACATGGCATTTCGGGAAGTTTGTTATCTGTGGGCTCTGACACCTTAGCCGGGATGACGACGCTCTGGATGGAAGAGTTTAAGAGTTACTACCCAAACGTTAATGCACAGGTGCAAGCGTCTGGTTCATCGACTGCTCCGCCAGCTTTAACTGAAGGCACTGCACACTTAGGCCCAATGAGCCGACCAATGCGCCTGCGCGAGATTGAAGCCTTCGAGCGAGAGCATGGCTATAAGCCGACCGCACTTAAAGTGGCTATTGATGCGATTGGTATCTTTGTTCATAGAGATAATCCTATTGAAGGGCTGAACTTTCGCCAGATTGACGGGATCTTTTCTCAAACGCTACGCTGTGGCGCCAATCAATCCTACGAAACCTGGAACGACCTAGGTATTACCCAAGCTTGGGCCAAGCACCCATTCCAGTTGTTTGGACGAAACTCGGTCTCAGGTACTTATGGTTACTTTAAGATGAATGCGCTATGTGGCGGTGATTTTAAAAACCGTGTCAATGAGCAGCCTGGTTCTGCATCTGTGGTGCAGTCGGTCTCATCATCAATCAGTGGAATCGGCTACTCAGGCATTGGCTATCGAGTTGCAGGGGTTAAATTGATCCCCGTGGCAACGCAAGGTGATGATTATGTTGATGCTACGCGTGAAAACATCATCAATGGCGATTACCCATTATCACGATTCCTCTACGTATATGTGAACAAGCACCCAGAGAAGCCTCTGTCTCCGGTAGAACAGGAGTTTTTAACGTTTGTGTTCTCAAAGCAGGGACAGGAGCTGGTTGAAAAGGACGGCTACGTAGCGATTCCAAGAGAATTTGCCCAACAAGAGCTTGCTAAAGTTGGGCTGTAATCGCGCTATTTTATGAAGGCTTGGCTTCGGTATTATCATCGACACTATTTATCATCGAAACTATTTATTATCGAAACTATTGTTGTCGAAGCCATTGTTATTGAAGTCTAGCTGCCAATCGGCTTGCTCCCATAGCTCTTGCTCTTGCGCTAAATCCGCCGCGAGGAGCTTGTTTTCAGTTAGCCATTCAGGGTTGTCACAGCTAAGTTTCCAGTGATCTTTATCTACAAGATCAATCTTTATATCTAACAGCGGTGCATCATTACGCTGCCCATTCAATAAGATAGCTAGCCTCAAAATTCGTACCAAACCTATGATTTGTTTCTTTTTGAATAGGTTGAACTCGGGCATCTCTTGAAGTTTTAAAGACTTACGTTGGAAGCGCGCCAAAGTAGCCATTACGGACTGCTGCTCGCTGTTGAAGCCCGGCATATTGGTATGCTTTAAGATGTAGGCTGAATGGCGATGAAACCCTTGAAAGCTGATGCTCAGGCCAACTTCATGGAGTAGGGCACTCCAGCTTAACAGATCAAACAGCTGACTTTTTTTCTTGATGCCGAGTGAGTCTTGCAGTTGATGGATGAACTCTAACGCCTGTCCCTTAACCCGTGCTGCATGTTCTAAGTCAACCTGATGCTTGAGCGCTAAGTTTTCAGTGGTACGCATCCGAATATCAGAGCGTTGAAAGCGCTCTTCCATTTCATACAGCAGGCCCTCTCGGAGGGCACCGTCTGAAAAGTGCATTTCCTTGATCGATAGAGCTTTGAAGATCCCTGTTAGAATTGCGACGCCCGCTGCGAATACAGGTTGTCGTTCAACGGTTAAACCTTTGATGTCGATATCTTCAATCGCTTTATGCTCGCACAGGGTATCGATGAGGTGCTCTAATCTTTTCTCGGTGATGATTGCATCTTCATAGCCTAGACCGATTAAGACTTCTTTGATGGCTTTGATCGTGCCAGAAGAGCCCAGAGCGGCTTCCCAACCTTGCTTTTTGTATTGTCCCGCCAGCGATTCGAGACGCTGTTGCGCAGCAATGATGGCTTTAGCAAAGTTTTTTGAGGAGAGTTTGTTGTTGGCGAAATAGCGATGAGTAAAGCTCACACAGCCCATTTGCTTACTGTTGACGAGCTTGGCTTCAAAGCCTTCACCAATGATCAGTTCGGTACTGCCACCGCCAATATCAACTACCAGTTTAGAGTCTGACTCAGGTTGGGTGTGCGCGACGCCAAGATAAATGAGACGAGCTTCTTCTTGGCCAGGGATCACTTCGATCGGAAAGGGAAGGATCTCTCTCGCTCTCTGAATAAAGATATGAGCATTGTTTGCTTGTCGAAGGGTGTGAGTCGCGGCTATACGAACATTATCTAACTCAAAGCCTTGTAAGCGCTCCGCAAACATCGCTAAGCACTCAAGACCTCGCTCCATAGCACTGTTGCTAAGGTTGGACTGGCTGTCTAGGCCAGAACCTAAGCGCACGCGCTGTTTATGGCGGCTAACAAGTTGCAGCTCTTGGCCAATAACCTTAGCAACCACCATGTGGAAACTGTTGGAACCCAAATCTATGGCGGCGACATTTCGGATTGGCACAGATGCTGCCTCTAGTGAGACGGCATCTAGGGAAGTGTTTGGTTCTTGTTTTGAGGAAGCATCGTTAGTTTTGCTCATCGTCTGGCTTTGTTTCCCTGGCTTTTCTGGTGTGCTTTTCGACCTGCTTTAGGTAATCGTAGATGGCGACTTGTGAGCGAACTTTTTTACGATTACCGCGTGGAACGTAGCTGTTGCTCATTTCTTTATCAATCCACCTTGCTTTAACTGTATCGGTAAAATGGATATTTACAATATCAATAATACGCTGTTTCAAACGTTCATCACGGATTGGCGCAGCGACTTCGATACGATGATCGATATTTCGAGTCATCCAGTCGGCAGAAGAGATATAAACCAGAGGATCGCCATCATTGTGAGTGATAATGACGCGAGGGTGCTCAAGGAATCGATCAATAATACTAATGATTTCAATATTCTCACTGATGCCTTCGACCCCAGGTACTAAAGAGCACATACCGCGAATAATCATGCGGATTTTCACCCCAGCACTGCTTGCACCATAGAGTTTATTGATCAGCCCTTTGTCTACTAGGTTGTTCACTTTGAGGGTGATCTGCGCTTTCTTGCCTTCTTTGGCATTCGCAATCTCACCATCGATCAATCGGTAGAGCTTCTTGCGAGAATTTCGTGGTGAAACAATTAAGTGGTCGAAGCGTACAGGTCTGTATGGGTTTTCGATGTAACCAAAAACGTTTCGCACCTCGTTGGCCAAGTCTTGGTCGGCTGTGAGTAATGAGAAGTCTGTATAGATGCGCGCATTTTTTTCATGGAAGTTACCCGTGCCGATATGTGCGTAGCGAGTGATTTCTTCCCCCTCGCGACGGCTAATCAATATTAGCTTTGAGTGTATCTTCAAACCGGGAGCGCCAAAGATAACGTGCACGCCTGCTTCTGTGAGTACTTTCGCCCACTCAATGTTGGCTTCTTCATCGAATCGAGCTTGCAACTCAACCACTACCGTAACGCTTTTCCCATTGTGTACCGCATCAATGATCGAGTTTAATAACTTCGAATTCTTGGCTACTCGATAGACGTTTATCTTAATGCTGATCACTTTAGGATCGAACGACGCTTGGCGAACCAACTCAGTGATATGATCAAAGGTGTGATAAGGGTAATAGAGCAGGATATCTTTCTCTTTGATCGCATTAAAGGTGTTGTGGTGGTGATCGAAGTCGGCGCACTTCATTGGCGGCAGAGGCTTATTCTCTAAATACTCTCGCCCCATATTTGGAAAGGCAATAAAGTCCTTAAAGTTATGATAGCGCCCACCCGGAATTAAGCTGTCATAGTTGGACATCCCAAGCTTTTCACACAAGAAGCTGAGCATGTTCTCTGGCATGGTGTGTTCGTAAACGAATCGTACAGGCATTGCACTCAATCTTTGCGCAACCCCTTCAGACATCTGCTCTAGCAAGCTATGTTCAACCTCAAAACTTAGGTCATACTCAGCGTCACGGGTCATTTTCATGGCGTAACAATTAAGGCTATCGTATTCAAAGAATCCTTTGAAAAGGTCGTCAATACAGTAGCGAATGATATTGTCGAGCAGAATGATGGTTTTACGGCGCTTGCCTTTTGGCTCTGGCACTTTGACGAAGCGTGGAAGGTGATCGGTAGGTATTTCGATCAGGGCATAACTCGATTGCTGATCTTTCTCTAACTCAACGGTGAGATACGCATATTCATCTTTCAGAAACTGTAAGACGTCGATCTCATCAGTCATCAGTAGCGGAGTAATGTGAGGGAGTATCTCTTTACGAAAGTACTTTCGGATCCACTTTATCTGAGACTCATTGAGTTGTGTTTCGTTGACGAGAAAGATGCGTCGTCTTGCCATCTCTAGAATCAATTCATTGTAGAGTTCATCAAACCTTTGATTGAGTTTTAGTGCTTTGGTTTGCATTTTAGCCAAGAGGTGCTTTGAATTATCATTAATACCACGTTCTTGGTTAATTAAGATTCGACGTTTGACATCAGCGAAGCGAACTTTGTAAAACTCATCTAAATTGTTGGAAAAAATACCCAAAAATCGGACGCGTTCTATCAAAGGAACATGTTTGTCTGCGGACTCTTGCAATACCCTCTCATTAAAAGAGAGCCAGCTAAGTTCTTTTTCTATATAGAGTTTTTCCGCATTCATTAAGACTCTCCTCGATTGACTGACGTGTTTTTTGGGGCTTAAATTATAAAAAATAAGCAGCGTATGCTCATTTTGTTACGGTATTATTGCAATTGAAAGTTTATGCAAAAGTTGCTACTAGTTTCAGTTATTTAATGTGAGCTGTAATATAATTGTCATCTAATCGAAATATTATGATATTAGCTCAAAAAAGGTAGACAGAAAGATGACCCCTAGCCAATTTTCACTGAAAGAGAAAGACAAGAAACGATGGTTGAAAGACCGTCTTGTCCGCTTTTCTGTGACGTGCGGCGGGGTAAGTGTTCTGGCAGCTTTAGTCCTTATCTTTATCTACCTTGCTATGGTTATTCTACCGGTATTTTCTGATGCTGATATTCAGGTGAGTGACACTCGTAAGTCTCTCTCTGTGAATAATGCTGTTGCGCTCTCGGTTGATGAATACGGGCAGCATGCTTTTACTATTGAAAACTCAGGTAAAGTTCAGTTTTGGGACTTAGATACACAAAACTCAGACTCTTATTTTTCTGAGCAGGTCATCGATGCCCCTATTGCGTTCGCTCGAAACACGCCTGCTGAAAATTGGTTCGCTTTTGCTACGAAAAGTGGTGACATTACCTTTTTCTCACCTGAATTCAGTGCGCCGCTTTACAAACCAAACAGTGTTGCTGAACCTAAAGTTCAACGCCTAAAGACGATTGAACGCTTCTTACCAGCAACAGAAAGTAACGGAGCTGAGATTGAACATTTTGCTTTCTCACGTCATGGCTCACAGCTGACCATTACTGCTCAGTTGTCTGATCAGCGTCTGTTGGTGAAATGGTACCAAGCCGATCTTCAAGGCGATTATCATCTGCAAGCGAGTCAATGGCTCTCTACTAAGTTTAGTCAACAAGATCAGATCTTGATGACGCCTGATGGCAAAACGCTTTACTTAAGATCAGACTCCGAACTGGCGGTACTTACGCTCAATCAACACCATTTCTCGGTCAGGGAGCTGGTGGATTTGAGTTTGAGCGATGAAAAACACGCGGTGAAGAAGATTGATCTTCTGTCTGGTGCTTATTCTCTGCTTGTGACACATAACGATGGTCAGGTGTCACAATGGTTTGATGTGCTGAAGGATAAACAGCGTAGCCTAACTCACATTCGAGATTTTCAGTTAGCTGAAGAAGTACAATTCATTCTGCCGGACACCTATCGCAAAGGCTTTTATAGTTTTTACGAAAACGGTACATTGCAAAGCCATTACACGACCAGTGAAAAACTGTCTCTGTTTGAACGTGCCTTTGATAAGTCACCAGAGTTGGCGGCGATGTCTGCCAACGAGTTACATCTAGTAGTTTTGATAGACGACGAAATTCGTGTGGCCGCGGTCGATAATGAATATCCTCAGATTTCACTCTCATCGCTCTGGCAGAAGGTATGGTATGAAAGTTATCCTGAACCTGCTTATGTGTGGCAGTCGACATCAGCGAATGATGACTTTGAAGAGAAGTTCAGTTTAATCCCGATCACTTTCGGTACCATAAAAGCCGCGCTGTTCGCGATGCTTTTTGCGACACCGATAGCGGTTTTGGGCGCGATTTATACCGCGTATTTCATGTCTCCAAGAATGCGTCGAGTGGTGAAGCCGTCGATTGAATTAATGGAAGCTTTACCTACGGTGATTATCGGCTTTTTAGCTGGGTTATGGTTTGCGCCTATTGTCGAAACCCATCTCACCGCAGTGTTCTCGTTAATGGTGGCGCTGCCGTTAAGTGCATTGTTGGCGGGGTTGGTTTGGTACGTATTACCTAAAGGTTTTACTCGTCGATTTTCTAACGGCTGGCACGCACTGATCTTAATTCCTGTGTTAATTGTTACCATCGTTGGCGTGTTTGTATTAGGGAATCAGATTGAGGCTGTTTTGTTCGGTGGGGATATTCGTACTTTCCTTGCTGGATACGGCATTGGTTTTGACCAAAGAAACGCGTTGGTGGTTGGCTTTGCTATGGGCTTTGCTGTTATTCCTACCATCTTTACTATCGCGGAAGATGCGATCTTCTCTGTGCCTAAGCATCTCTCAGACGGTTCATTGGCCTTAGGCGCTACTGCATGGCAAACACTGATTTATGTTGTGTTGCTGACTGCGAGTCCCGGTATTTTCTCTGCGATCATGATGGGGCTAGGGCGTGCTGTTGGCGAAACCATGATTGTTCTGATGGCGACTGGCAATACGCCTATTTTGGATTGGAACATATTAGAGGGGATGAGAACTCTGTCTGCGACTATTGCGGTTGAACTGCCTGAATCTGAAGTCGGTGGTTCCCATTTCCGCCTATTGTTCTTAGCTGCGTTGCTGCTGTTTGTCTTCACCTTTGCCGTAAACTTCTTGGCGGAGTGGGTAAGACAACGACTGCGCGACAAGTATCGTGCGTTATAGTGTTAAAGGGGCAGCATAGTATTCATGGCCAATAAATTTAAATCACTATTGAACTGGGTTAAGTCAGGTTCTCCTTGGATCTGGCTGACCGGTGGTGCGGTTAGTATCAGTATGCTTTCCGTGCTTGGTTTGATGCTCCTAATTGGTTGGAAAGGGCTTACGTACTTTTGGCCAGCACCACTCTACCAATGGCAACTTGACGATTCAGCGCAGTCACAAGTCGAATTGAATGGTTCTCCGGATCGCCTTATCGGTCAACTCTATGAGAACAAATACATTCCCATCGCTCAGATTCCTCAGTCTCAAGAGCATCTATCTGAGCAGCAGCTTGCGACAGGGTTGGTGAAACGCCTAAGCATTAAAGTGGCAAATCGTGAGTTGTATCCGGCAGATTTCGTATCGATTCTAGATATCAACCTACAGCAGCCAACAGAGCCGAAAGAGTGGGCGGTGATTGAGCGTAGCCGCGGTGGTTACTTCTTTGGTAAACCGGTTCGTTTTGAGAGTGCAGCTGGCTCGAGTGTGACTGATATTGACCAGTCCTTGGAAGATGGCCTTGCGTTTGCAGATGTACTTCGTGAAGAGACGTCGCGGATTGTAAATCAAGAGATTCGTGGGATCAGTTGGCAGCTAGAGAAGCTAAGGCTTGAAAAGCGCAAACTAGAGCTGAACGAGACGGTCAATGATAGCTATTTGAAAAGTTATGAGGACACGCGACGAGCACTCAATGAACAACTTGATGATGCTGAACTGCGCTTGGAACAACTTAGAACTCAGCTCAACGTAGAAAGTCTTATTGTTGAAGATATGACTGGGCAGCAGGTCGAGATTCCGTTAAGCCATATCTTAGATTACTGGTACCCAAACCAGATGAACTATGCTGAGAAAGTAACGCACTGGTTCAAACAGATCTGGAAGTTCTTGTCGGAAAATCCAAGAGAGTCGAATTCTGAAGGGGGAGTTTTCCCAGCGATATTCGGCACAGTGCTGTTGGTTATCTTGATGTCGATCGTGGTGATGCCTCTTGGTGTTATCGCTGCGATCTACCTCCATGAGTATGCAAAGACCAATGCACTCACGCGTTTGATTCGTATCGCGGTAATCAACTTAGCCGGTGTTCCTTCGATTGTTTATGGGGTATTTGGCTTAGGTTTCTTTGTTTACACCATAGGTGGCTCGATTGATACGCTGTTTTATGCCGAGCGTTTACCGGCTCCGACCTTTGGTACCCCGGGGCTTTTATGGTCTTCATTGACCTTGGCAGTTTTAACACTGCCTGTCGTTATTGTGACGACAGAGGAAGGTTTGACGCGAATTCCTAGCGCCGTTCGTCACGGTTCGTTAGCGTTAGGGGCAACCCAGTTCGAAACCTTGTGGCGAATTGTATTGCCAATGGCAAGCCCAGCGATCATTACAGGGTTGATTCTCGCTATTGCGCGTGCTGCTGGCGAAGTTGCGCCGTTAATGCTGGTGGGTGTGGTGAAGCTGGCTTCAAGCCTTCCGGTTGATGGGCAGTTTCCATACGTTCATTTAGATCGTAAGTTCATGCACTTAGGTTTCCATATTTATGATGTTGGCTTTCAAACGTCCAACATAGAAGCGGCTAGACCTCTGGTGTACGCCACGTCGTTTCTTTTGGTTACCGTGATTGTAGGGTTAAACCTGACGGCGATTAATATTCGCAACAATTTGCGTGAGAAGTACCGAACCTTAGGACAAGATTAGATGTTTTCAATTAATGAAACCTTGGGTTATTACGCCCCACTTGATGTTCATAATCTGACGGATGAGCAGACAGCTATCTCAATTGAGGGGCTCAACCTTCATTATAAAGAGAGCCAAGCGCTCGACGACATCTCAATGAAGATCCCTAAAGGGCAGGTGACTGCGTTTATCGGGCCATCGGGTTGTGGTAAATCGACCTTGTTGCGCTGCATTAACCGAATGAATGATTTGGTGGAAGGATGCCGAGTTTCTGGCAAAGTGAAGCTTTATGGTCACAATGTTTATGACCCTCAAGTGGACGTTGCCACCTTGCGCCGACGCGTGGGTATGGTTTTTCAAAGACCGAATCCTTTCCCGAAATCGATCTATGAGAACGTGGTTTACGGCTTACGCCTGCAAGGTATGAGCAACAGCCGAGATCTTGATGATGCCGTTGAACGCTCTTTGCGTGCAGCAGCCTTGTGGGATGAGGTGAAAGATAGGTTACATGAAAACGCATTTGGTCTGTCTGGCGGTCAGCAGCAGCGTTTGGTGATTGCACGTGCAGTGGCGATTGAGCCTGAAGTACTATTATTGGATGAGCCAACGTCGGCACTGGATCCTATCTCTACTCTGACGATTGAAGAGCTGATTAACGACCTTAAAACGCAATACACGGTAGTGATTGTGACTCACAACATGCAACAAGCAGCTCGAGTCAGTGACCACACCGCGTTTATTCATATGGGTAAGTTGATCGAGTACTCAGATACCGACTCAATCTTTACTTCGCCATTGAAAAATCAAACAGAAGACTACATTACAGGAAGATACGGTTAAGTTTGCTATCTCTATAGCAAATCATCATTTAGGAGCTGATATGCATTTCGGTCGTCATATATCTGGACAATTTAACGTGGAGCTTGAGTCTATACGTACTCATGTTCTGACTATGGGCGGCCTCGTGGAGCAGCAGCTCTCTTTTGCAATGCAGGCGCTGCATAAAGACGATATAGAATTGGCTAAGAAAGTGATCCGTGATGATCACAAGGTCAATGCGATGGAAGTGTCGATCGATGAAGCCTGTACACGAATCATTGCTAAGCGACAGCCAACAGCCAAAGATCTCCGCCTAATAATGGCGATCATCAAAACCATTACCGACCTCGAGCGTATTGGTGATGTTGCCTCTAAGATTGCGCAGGGTGCGATTGATATCCCTTCAACTAAGAATCAGAAGTTTCATGTTTCCCTAGAACCACTTTGCCGCCATGCGATTGCGATGTTGCATCAGGTGCTTGATGCTTTTGCGCGTATGGATGTCGATGCGGCAGCAGAAGTGCACAAGCTTGACGATAAACTCGATGCAGAATATGAAGCGGTGATTCGCCAGTTGATGACCTACATGATGGAAGACCCGAAGAATATTCCGAATATTCTACAAGTGATGTGGTCGGCTCGCGCTATTGAGCGTGTTGGCGATCGATGCCAGAACATTTGCGAGTACATCATCTATTTTGTGAAAGGAAAAGATGTACGCCATCTAGGAAACCAAAGCCTAGATGACGCACTGAAATAGTCTGAGAATCTGAATTCTTATCCTAGAAGGTAATGATGGCACCAAGGTTTAAGTTAATCGTGGTGTCATAAGGGATATAAGTTTTGTTATGGTCGAATATATTCATATCGGCTCCCGCTCTAAGTGCCAGCACTGAAGTTGCTTGGTAAACGTAAGCCCCTCCAATACTTAAACCAGTTGCTGATTTGTTCTCAGTAACGCCCGAGCGTGTTTTATCGCCATCATAAGTGGCAAAGCCGATTTCAGCCTGAAAGCCGTGAAGACCTTTTGAGCCATAGCTCTGCTGGATACCTACTCGGTATGAGTCCACTGACTCATCGTAGTTGTCACTTTCGTACCATAGGTGAGAGTAGCTGAGGTAAACCACATCGAAGCTGGCTACATCAGTCATACCTGCCTGCATACCAAACCCATGGTAAGCGCCAATTTTAAGTTCAGGCGAAAGGTGAAGGCTGCTGGCGTGAACCATTGGTGCACTTAAAAGAGAGAGGGCGAGAACGATATTTTTGAGTTTCATAAATTACCTACTAATCAAAGCCCACCTTGGCTAGATGCTCCTTGAAGGGGTTCCCCCACCATCCTTAGTAGGGGAGAGTGTGTTACTTGAAGTTGTATTGAACACCCACACCACCAGATACATCTGATGATGAATACTTGCCTGAGGTTTCGTAGTTGAACGTACCTGATACGCTCAGTTGCTCGCTGATACCATAAGCACCACCTAGAGCGATCGCTTCTTTAGAACCAGCAAAACCTACACCAGCACCAACTGCAAACTCACCGTTAGTCACAAATGGACGTGCGTTAGTGACGGCGTGTAAGCTTGCACGGATACCATCCATCTGCTCTTGGTGCTCATTGAATTTCTGATTGTACTCTTCCGCCATTGCTTGAAAACCAAGTTCTAGGGCTGAGGTACGCTCTGATTCTGTTGGGCCTGAAATATCAGGTGTATCACCATAATCTGGAGTAGGACGCTCTGGCGAGTTATCTACTGGAGGCTGAGATGGTACACCTTCGATCGGGTTCGTTGGGCGCTCTGGTTGTGGGCGCGGCGGAGTGTTATCGATAGGTGGTTGCTCTGGAGCTGCTTCAATTGGTGGTTGAACGTGAACTGGTGGCTGAGGGCGATCAGGAATACCAGGTACGCCATTGTCGATTTCAGGAAGAACCGGCTGCTCAGGTGCTGCTTCAATTGGTGGCTGAACATGCACAGGTGGTTGTGGACGGTCTGGAATACCTGGAACACTATTGTCGATCTCAGGGAGTACTGGTTGCTCAGGTACAGCTTCGATTGGATTAGTAGGTTGATTCCAAATTGGATTTTGGATTTCCGCTTGTGCAAAAGCGTTGAAAGAAAATGCGCTAGCTAGAGATACCGCAATAATTGATTTTTTCATTGAATAC
Organism: Vibrio fortis; assembly: GCF_000695685.1. GTDB lineage: Bacteria > Pseudomonadota > Gammaproteobacteria > Enterobacterales > Vibrionaceae > Vibrio > Vibrio fortis_A. The sequence goes on from NZ_JFFR01000020.1 coordinate 19,054, forward strand.
ACTCTCAATAAGATAAATATTGAGCATCCCTACTATGGCTTAATTGTTTGACTCCATGTCGATGGAGTGGATATTAAACAGTGTATTATTTTTAGGCTAAGTAGCACTTTCAATAAGTAAAATAAGCGTTACTTATTAAGCTGCTCCTTCAGAGCATCTTGAACAACATTATTTAACCAAGTTAGAAGTGGGTTGTTACGGTTTTTGATATGGATATGACTATAGACGCCAACCATTTTTATCTCGTCTTCGACATCCACATCAATGGCTCTGAGATTTGGATAGTTATGAATGGGGAACAGGTTTGAGTGTGGCATGTACATGTCAGAGTTGAGCAAAACATCAATGATGGCTAATAGCATCTCGGAACGGAAAGCGACACGATGAGGTACTGATTGTGCTTCTAGTATTTGGGACGCTTGGCTAAAGCTATCATTCCAGCCCGGTGTAACTAGAGAGGCTATTTCGTAGCCAGCAAGATCTTGCGGCGTTACTTTCGCTTGTTTTAATGGATGTTCCCGACGAACAAATAGTCTTCCTTCGATATCAACCAGCTTTTGAGCATAAACCTCTTTGGAAATGTACGGCACCTGATAAGCGATACCGAGCAGCACATCGCCTTTTTGAATCTCCTCTGCCGATGAAGTCGTCCAACTTGCAAGTTCTAATTTACAGTTGGGTGCTTGTTGGGTGATGTTTTTATACAGAGAGCCTGATAGGCAAGCGAGTACCACAGGCGATAGGGCAATTTTGATTGGATAATCAATCTCTTTTGGATCAAATCCATAAGAGGAGTTCACTGCGTTGCTGATCCCATCCATGTGAGGTGAAAGTTCATTCGCAAGTTGCTCACTAAAGTGAGTTGGTTGTAGACCTCCATGAACTTTCACAAACAGATCATCACCAAAATGATGTCTAAGCTTTTGCAATGCTTGGCTCACAGCGGGTTGAGTCACAAACAGTCGTTCGGCGGCCTTACGAGTATTCTTCTCTTGGTGAACAATTAAAAACGTTCTGAGCAAGTTAAGATCGAGCGTACTAAATAAATCCTTTGCCATATCTGTCCGTGAGCATCATTGACTGGTTTATACAATATACGCGACTCTAATAGATAAACCAGTCTTACTCGGTAAAGCTTTGTTAAACAATTAATTGTGATTGAGGATAACGGTTTTTACGGCCCTAATTTTTTCTGAGCTAGTGACAGGAATCAGGTAATCATCGATATCCTGATTTCCCATTTTTGCCTCTGACGTTCTATTCATTAAGCTATTACGAGTGGTTTTCCCTGATAGGTGCAGTGCATTGACCTTCGATGATTGTAAAAGAAGTGACGCATTTTCAGCATTAACACCAGCCCCGGCCATTATATCGATGCGACCTTTAGCAAGCTTAACCATATCGCCTAAAACTTCTATTCCGCTCTCGGCCGTTGGCGCGAGCCCTGAAGTCAGTACTCGTTCAAAGCCAAGTTGAATCGCTTGTTCTAGAGCAAGCTTATAGTCTGGAGAGACATCAATTGCTCGGTGGAGAGTCATGCCGAGATTCAGGCTTTTCGCTTTTTGGGTCAATTTCTCTAAAGTATTCATATCCAAAGAGCCATCGGACTTAATGACTCCCAGAACAACACCTGTTAGCCCAGCGATAGAGGCTGCTTCAATATCTTCTAGCATGCATTCAATGTCTTCTGCATCGAAGATGAAGTCGCCTTGCCTTGGTCGAATCATTGCGTAAACAGGAATTGAAGATAACTGTGCCGCTTTTTTCATAAAGCCAAAGCTTGGGGTGAGTCCGCCTAAGGCGAGAGATGAACACAGTTCTATGCGATCAGCACCACCTTCTACAGCAAGGTGAAGGGACTCAAGGTTATCGATACATGCTTCTAATTCAGGTTTCATTCTTTTATTCCAGAGATAGGATAACGGGATGATAGCAATAGCATGTAATGAAAGGGTAGAGAGAAAAGGAACGAAATAGGGGTAAATCTTATAGGTATTCGTTGCCTCAATTTAGAGGTTCGAGATAAGTGGATAAGAAGGTTTGCTACCAACATAAGAAAAGCCCGAAGCGTGAACTTCGGGCTTTTTATAAAGACTTTACTTCTTAACTGATTGGCGTTGCACTTTGTGCTATTGCTTTACGCTTCTTGTGCCTTGGGCTACTAAGAGAGCTTCCAACCATTCACCCGTGTTGAGTCGGGCTTAAGAATGTAATTACTTGCTTAGGTCGTCTGCGTGCTCAGATAGGAATGCTGCAACACCTTTTGGAGATGCGTCCATACCTGATTTACCTTCTTCCCATTGTGCAGGACAAACTTCACCGTTCTTCTCGTGGAAGTTTAGTGCGTCTACCATACGTAGCATTTCGTCGATGTTACGGCCTAGTGGTAGGTCGTTAACTACTTGGTGACGTACAAGACCGTCAGCGTCGATTAGGAAAGAACCACGGAAAGCAACGCCAGCTTCTGGGTGCTCAACGTCGTATGCTTTACAGATTTCGTGCTTAACGTCAGCTACTAGTGGGTACTTAACTTGACCGATACCGCCATCTTCGATAGCAGTGTTACGCCATGCGTTGTGAGAGAATTGAGAATCGATAGAAACACCGATTACTTCAACGCCTTTAGCTTGGAAATCTTCTAGACGGTTGTCGAAAGCGATAAGCTCAGAAGGACAAACGAATGTGAAGTCTAGTGGGTAGAAGAAAACAACCGCTTTCTTACCTTTTGTGAATTCTGCGAAGTTGAAGTTATCAACGATTTCGCCGTTACCTAGAACAGCTGCTGCAGTAAAGTCAGGGGCTTGACGACCTACTAGTACCATTTTGGAATCTCCTAAAAAATTAGTTGGCCCAACACTTCTTTGATTGGGCTCCGTTTCTACGCGACAAACTATAGTACAATCGGTACTATAGAAAAAAGCGAATTAAATAGATTGAGTTCATCGAAAAAAACGATAAACCCTCTCTTTGTCCTTTCCAAGTCTATCGACCGTTCAGGAAGCGTAGACTCAAATTTATCTTACTCATATTACAAAGTAATTTCATGAATAAATGGCCAAGTCTTAAGCAACTTCACTATCTAGTGACACTCCATGAAACACGTCACTTTGGTGATGCCGCTGAGCGTTGTTTCGTGAGTCAATCGACTCTAAGTAAAGGTATACAAAATCTTGAAGAGTTGATTGGGTGTCCTCTATACGAAAAGAAAGATAAGAAGAGCCCACTGGTGTTTACTCATGCAGGTGAACAGGTGGTAGAGCATGGGCGCGAGCTATTAGCTAAAGGGCAAGACTTAGTTGAGCTAGGGCGACTATGCCAAGGCGGCGACATGCAAGGGCAGCTTAAAGTGGGCTGTATTCCGACGATTGCCCCTTTTCTTCTTTGTAACCTCGTTCAAGAGGTCAATGTTCGCTTCCCTGAATTGAACATGCTACTCCGTGAAGATACCACTACGAATTTGTTGGCTGCGTTACGCCAAGGAGAACTAGACGTCTTGATATTGGCATTGCCTGTCGATATTGATGGGATGGAAAGCCAAATTGTGGGTAGTGACCCGTTCCGAATGATCATCAGTCGCAATCAAGCAGATGCGATTCGCACGCCAATCAAATATGCAGACCTTCCGGATGAGTCGGTGTTCCTTTTAGAAAAAGAGCACTGTCTAACTGAGCATGCAGTGTCGGCATGTCAATTGACCGCCAAAGAGAAGATCAACCCGTTCTCTGCAACCAGCCTTCACACGCTAGTGCAAATGGTAGCGAATGGTTTAGGTACCACATTCATTCCTCAGATGGCGATCGATCATGGCTTGATTGAGAACCAGAACCTAGTGGTGGTTGATGCGCCGGGGCAACAAGCCCACCGTCATATTGGCTTAGTTTGGCGTCCTAGTTCTTCACGAGTAAGCACATTCAATCAGTTGGCAGAAGTTGTGTCAGAATTACTTTAATCTTTTTTCTATTCACGATAGCAATAAGTATTAAGTCAGATTTCCTGATAGCTTGAACAAAAGCACACTGCATTTTGTGTGCTTTTTAGTATTTTGTTCTGTTGAAATGATTTTGTTCAACGGCAAATAATTGAGAGCTTGTTAAGTAGCTTTCATTCATTTGTGAAATTTCACACGCTTAATTTTACACGTCTTATTTGGCTCCCTGTTTAACTTCCTTGATGCATATGCTTATCTGTGGTTGAAGGCTAACGACATTCTCAGGTTTACTCTAAATCAAACAGTTGTTTTAAACTGGGCGTTGCTCAATTTTTCAACGTAATAAAATTACGTAAATCTTCGAAGAGTAAGCTGTGAAAAAGCCATTTAGATCACAACGATATAAAGCTTTGAATTTAACTTTTTATTAACTTTAGACCTTTTGCTCCACCTTGGTTTGGGATAGATTAACTGCATGAAGACTAAGACTTATGTCTAGCTTCAGCTCACTTGTAATGGATTTCAAATTTGGAGATGGTAATAAGCGAAAGCAGCATGGAGCAGACATATATCGACGAGCAATCCCCCATAATATTAATCAGCTTGTCGACGCAAAATGTAGTTTTTGAGTTACAAACGTTCTTAGCGTTATGGCTCGTATTTAGATTGATAGAGATAGTGTCGAAACAGGGAAGTATGTTTGCTACATAAAAACCAAAGCAGACATACCTTACGCCACAGGCAAGCTTGAGGGATTAGGTACCCTTTCATCTAGCCCTTAAGTTATTTTCCCGAAATGAAGCCCAAACCTTTTTACCTGCGCAAAGGCGCACGATGTGAAATCAAGGAGTGCAGTGATAAGTGAAGCAATAAGTAGGAAGGCCGCCTACCTATATAAGAGTGAAAACCAGATCGAGCAATAACAAGATTCCTTACTGTTTACAGGAACGCATGAAACCCTGACCTTCGAGCGGCCCAATCCAGCCGCTCATTTTTTTGTCTGTCATCTATCAAAATTCACCGAACGAGATGAAAGGAATCAAGCTTGTTGAATTCAACTTAGACAATAAGCCCGCTTTAAAGAGCGTGTACTACACCTCAATCTCTTCAGGTTCACTCTCTTCTTGTAGCTCCAGTAGATTGATCGCAATGGTCACGAAGTCACTGTCTGTGATGATACCAACCAATTCACCATGCTCTACAACGGGTAGACAGCCCACTTTGTGCTTTTGCATATAAATAGCCGACTCTTTCAATCCCGCTCTCGGTTCAACCGACATGACGTTCTTGTGCATGATTTCATTGAGAGGTGTGGCGAGAGTATAAGATTGAGCTTGAGGGATGTTTTGTAGGCTGGATTCTTGAGCGGCAAGGACGTCGCGCTGGGTAACGACACCGAGCAGTTTCCTGTCTGCATCTACAACTGGAATGTGCCGAATATCCAAAGCTTCCATGGTGTGTTTAGCATCGGAGAGTGAGTGTGAGCGCAATAGGGTATGAGGGTTGCGAGTCATCATGTCTTCAACCTTGATCATACGGACCTCCTTATTATTCTATTTTACTGCTTCTACTATAGAATTATCTCCCCAAAATATCTGAGAGCTAACTCATTATTGGGTGACTTTTATGCAACAAATGTCGTTAAAGTCATGTACGATTTCGAGTCGATTTTTTACGCCTATTTACAATAATCAGGTACTCAAAACCTTGCTATTGCGTCACGTGCGCCTATACTAGCCCACTGCGAAAAATTTAGTCGCGGCTTTGTGTCGTCTACTGAATTGACCTCATCCAACTAAACAAGACTAGAAGAATGCAAGTTTCAGATTTTCACTTTGACCTACCCGATGAACTCATTGCTCGCTACCCACAAGAGGAGCGCACAGCAAGCCGCCTATTAAAGCTAGATGGCAATACGGGTAACCTAAATGATGGCTCATTTAAAGACGTTCTAGACTTGGTTGAACCAGGTGACTTAGTGGTCTTCAACAACACTCGAGTTATCCCTGCACGTGTTTTCGGTCGCAAGGCTTCAGGCGGTAAGCTAGAAGTGCTTGTAGAGCGCATGTTGGATGAGAAAAGCATTCTTGCACACGTTCGTTGTTCAAAATCACCAAAGCCAGGCACACAGTTGTTCTTGGGTGAGAACGATGAATATGAAGCAGAGATGGTCGCACGTCATGATGCACTGTTTGAGATTCGCTTTACTTCTGAAGAGAGCGTTCTAGATATCTTGAACAGCGTTGGTCATATGCCGCTGCCACCTTACATCGATCGTCCAGATGAAGACGCGGATAAAGAGCGTTACCAGACGGTCTATAATGAGAAACCGGGTGCGGTAGCTGCACCAACGGCAGGTCTTCACTTTGATGACAAGCTAATGGCTGATATGAAAGCTAAAGGTGTTGAGTTTGCTTATGTGACCCTTCACGTTGGTGCGGGTACATTCCAACCAGTAAAAGTGGACAACATCAACGACCACCACATGCATGCTGAGTATGTTGAAGTACCACAAGAAGTTGTTGATGCAATCGCGGCAACAAAAGCACGCGGTGGCCGTGTCATTGCTGTGGGTACTACGTCAGTACGTTCACTAGAAAGTGCTGCGCAAGATGCTCTGAAGAAAGGTACTGAGCTTGTACCATTCTTTGGTGATACAGAGATCTTCATCTTCCCTGGTTATGAGTACCAGCTGGTGGATTGTCTGATCACCAACTTCCACCTACCAGAATCAACGCTGATCATGCTGGTAAGTGCTTTTGCTGGTTACGATAACGTGATGGGTGCTTACGATCATGCAGTGAAGAGCGAGTACCGCTTCTTCAGCTATGGTGACGCGATGTTCATCAACAAAAAAACAAGCTAATTTTAGCCAGTAATAAGCGATATAAATAGAATTTACGGGTGCTAGCAGTAGGCTAGGAGAGAGGTTGAACATCAGCCTCTTTCTCGCAAGGAATCCGCGACCGCTCCTCATAGAGTCTTAAGACGAACTTAAGCTCTGAATTAACAGTCAGATTGTTTCTCTGGCATATTGGAGGCTTCGTGAAATTAAAATACGAACTTAAGAAAACAAACGCTGGTGCACGTCGTGGTCAACTTCAGTTTGAACGCGGTACCGTTGAAACACCAGCATTCATGCCTGTAGGTACTTACGGTACTGTAAAAGGTATGACTCCTGAAGAAGTAAAAGACACAGGTGCTGAAATCCTACTGGGTAACACATTCCACCTATGGCTACGTCCTGGTCAAGAAATCATGAAAATGCACGGTGACTTGCACGATTTCATGAACTGGCAAGGTCCTATCCTTACCGATTCAGGCGGCTTCCAAGTATTCAGCTTAGGTGCGATGCGTAAAATCACTGAAGAGGGTGTACATTTCCGTAACCCAGTAAACGGTGACAAGATCTTCATGGATGCAGAAAAGTCGATGGAAATCCAAAAAGACCTAGGTTCAGACATCGTTATGATCTTCGATGAGTGTACGCCTTACCCTGCGACACACAAAGAAGCGAAAGACTCAATGGAGATGTCTCTACGTTGGGCTGAGCGTTCACGTAACCACTTCGACAAACTTGAAAACCCGAACTCACTATTCGGTATCGTTCAAGGTGGTGTATACGAAGACCTACGTGATGTCTCTGTTAAAGGCCTAACTGAAATTGGCTTTGACGGTTACGCGGTTGGTGGTCTAGCAGTAGGCGAACCAAAAGAAGACATGCACCGCATTCTTGAGCACACATGTCCTCAACTGCCTGAAGATAAGCCTCGCTACCTAATGGGCGTAGGTAAACCTGAAGACCTAGTTGAAGGTGTTCGTCGTGGTATCGACATGTTTGACTGTGTAATGCCAACGCGAAATGCACGTAACGGCCACCTATTTGTGACTGAAGGTGTGATCAAGATCCGTAATGCGAAGCATAAAACGGATACAACGCCACTAGATTCAGAGTGTGACTGTTACACTTGTAAGAACTACAGCAAGTCTTACCTACATCATCTAGACCGTTGTAACGAAATCCTAGGTGCGCGTTTGAACACGATTCACAACCTGCGCTTCTACCAACGTGTTATGTCTGATATCCGTAAAGCGATTGATGAAGACCGTTTTGAAGAGTTTGTGGAAGAGTTCTACGCAAGAATGGGACGTGAAGTTCCACCACTGGGTAAAGAATCTTAGTATTTCTTTTGCGAGCCCCGTCTCTATTCATAGGGATGGGGCTTGAAAATAAAGGGATGCAACCCAATAAGACAAACAATTACGAAAATATAAATAGAGGATGTTTTAATGTTTATTTCTCAAGCACATGCAGCAGCAGAAGGTGCACCAGCTGGCGGCGGTTTTGAAATGCTAATCATGCTAGGTATGTTCGCGGTGATCTTCTACTTCATGATCTACCGTCCACAAGCTAAGCGTGTTAAAGAGCACAAAAACCTAATGGCTTCTATGGGTAAAGGCGACGAAGTTCTAACAAGCGGTGGTCTAATCGGTAAGATTACTAAGATCGCTGAAGACAACGACTACGTTGCAATCGAACTAAACCCAAACAACGAAGTAGTGATCAAGAAAGACTTCGTTACAGCAGTGCTACCAAAAGGTACTCTGAAATCTCTATAAACAGCTAGAGGATCCTCGCTGTGCTAAACCGTTATCCGTTATGGAAGTACCTGATGGTGATGTTTACCATTGCTATCGCTGCGTTGTACGCACTTCCAAATCTATACGGTGAAGATCCGGCAGTTCAAGTTACAGGGGCGCGTGGCGCCTCTGTAGATATGTCTACGCTGGATACTGTCACCAAAGCTCTTGAAGCCGAGAGCCTTCCTACTAAATCCGTTGCTCTAGAAAACGGTTCTATTCTTGTACGCTTTAACGATACCGATACTCAAATCAGTGCGCGCGATGTGATCACTGAAGCTTTGAATGAAGATGTTATCGTTGCCTTAAACTTAGCGGCTTCAACTCCAGACTGGCTTGAATCAATTGGTGCGGCACCAATGAAGCTTGGCCTTGACCTACGTGGTGGTGTTCACTTCTTGATGGAAGTGGATATGGACGCTGCAATGGAAAAGCTGGTGGGCCAACAAGAAGAAGCGTTCCGTAGCGAACTTCGTGAAGAGAAAATCCGTTACCGTGCAATTCGTCCATCTGGTAAAGATGCGGTTGAAGTATTGCTACGTAACGAGGAGCAACTTGCAGCAGCGAAAACGCTGCTAGAGTCTCTACACCCAGATATGACTTTCGTTGATTCTGAGTCGAATGGTCGTTTCTCTCTGATTGCTAACTTTACTGAAACGCGTCTTCAAGAGATCCGTAACTACGCTGTAGAGCAGAACATCACCATCCTTCGTAACCGTGTTAACGAATTGGGTGTTGCTGAGCCGCTAGTTCAACGTCAAGGCGCAAGCCGTATCGTAGTTGAACTACCAGGTGTTCAAGACACTGCTCGTGCAAAAGAGATTCTTGGCGCGACTGCAACGCTTGAATTCCGTGAAGTTGATAGCTCTGCGGATCTGGCTGCAGCAGCGGCAGGTCGTGCACCAGCAGGTAGCGAAATCAAGCAAGACCGTGATGGTCGCCCTGTTGTTCTTAAGAAGCGCGTTATCCTAGGTGGTTCGAGCATTACAGATGCAAGCTCAAGTGTTGATGAATATGGTCGTCCTCAAGTTAACATCTCGCTAGACAGCGAAGGTGGTAGCAAGATGTCTGCGTTCTCTCGTCAAAATATCGGTAAGCTAATGGCAACCGTATTTGCAGAGTATAAAGACAGCGGTCGTAAGACACCTGAAGGCAAAGTGATTCTGACTAAGCATGAAGAAGTGATTAACCAAGCAACGATTCAATCTGCGCTAGGCCGTAACTTCCGTATTACTGGTATCGATTCTGCTGCTGAAGCACACAACCTGGCACTTCTTCTACGTGCCGGTGCTCTGATTGCTCCTATCTCGATTGTTGAAGAACGTACCATCGGTCCATCTATGGGGCAGCAGAACATTGACATGGGTATCATGGCGATGATCTGGGGTATGGCTGCAGTAATGCTATTTACGCTTATTTATTACCGTCGCTTTGGCTTGATTGCTAACGTAGCGCTAATGGCGAACTTGGTGTTAATTATCGGTGTGATGTCGATGATCCCAGGTGCGACGATGACGCTACCGGGTATCGCAGGTATCGTACTGACGGTTGGTATGGCGGTCGATGCGAACGTACTTATTTTCGAACGTATTCGAGAAGAGCTACGTGAAGGTCGTAGCCCACAACAAGCGATTCACCAAGGTTATGCGAACGCATTCAGCACGATTGCCGATGCCAACATCACTACGCTTCTAACAGCAATCATTCTATTTGCTGTTGGTACGGGTGCGATCAAAGGCTTCGCGGTAACGCTGTCTATCGGTATTCTGACCTCTATGTTTACAGCTATCGTAGGTACACGTTGTATCGTGAACCTGATGTATGGCGGTAAGCGTGTAAACAAACTGTCGATCTAAGGCTAGGAATTAATATGTTTCAGATTCTAAAAGCAGACAAATTGATCGACTTTATGCGTTGGTCAAAGGTAGCTTTTGTTCTTTCTATCTTAATGATTGGTACAGCAATCTTTACTCTATCAACCAAGTCGTTGAACTGGGGTCTAGACTTTACTGGCGGTACCCTGATTGAAGTTGGTTTTGAGCAACCAGCGAACCTTGAAAACATCCGTTCGGCACTAGAGGCAAAAGGCTTTGGTGATGCGACCGTTCAGAACTTCGGTTCTGCTCGTGATGTTATGGTTCGTCTACGTCCACGTGAAGGTGTAGCGGGCGAAACGCTAGGCAACCAGATCCTATCAGCTATCGAACAAGGTACAGGTGAGCAAGTTGAAATGCGCCGTATCGAGTTCGTTGGTCCAAACGTAGGTGATGAGCTAACAGAAGCGGGTGGCCTGGCTATCCTTGTTTCTCTTATCTGTATCTTGATCTACGTATCGGTACGATTTGAGTGGCGTCTAGCTGCAGGTGCGGTACTCGCATTGGCGCACGACGTTATCATCACGCTGGGTGTTTTCTCTTTGATGCAAATCGAAGTGGACTTAACTATCGTAGCGGCATTGCTAACGGTTGTCGGTTACTCACTCAACGATACCATTGTTGTATTCGACCGTATCCGTGAAAACTTCCGTAAGATGCGTAAAGGCGAAGCGCCTGAAGTATTGAACAGCTCAATCACTCAAACACTGAGCCGTACATTGATCACTTCTGGTACAACCTTGTTCGTAGTTATCGCTCTATTTGTACAGGGCGGCGCGATGATTCACGGTTTCGCTACAGCACTTCTACTGGGTATCACAGTAGGTACTTACTCTTCTATCTATGTTGCTTCGGCACTAGCAATGAAGTTGGGTATCACTCGTGAACACCTAATGCCACCACAAGTGGAAAAAGAAGGCGAAGAGTTTGACGAAATGCCATAGGCGCTATGCTGAATGACATTTACAAACCGAAAAAACCGCTAGGCAACTAGCGGTTTTTTTATATACAGTGGAAGAGAAGATACGGGAGGCGGTTTATGGATCTGAATTCATTGAAGTATTTTATTGCAGTTTATGAAGAGCGAGGCGTCTCCAATGCGGCTAAGCAGCTTGGGATTACGCCATCAGCGGTGAGCCAAAACATCTCTAAACTGAATGAGTTCTATAATGAGGTTCTATTCGTTCGTTCTGGCAATACCCTTGTTCCGACCAGTAAAGGTGAGAGCCTCTATCAAGCGGTGAAACCTCATGTCGATGCGATAGCTGCTGAGTCAACGGCGCTGCGCAACCCAAGAAAATCTAAGCGAGTGATTACCTACTTTGGCCACAAAGATGGCGATATTCTCTTTTACCCTCAGTTATTAAACGCGATATCTCATTCTAACTTTGATCTCTCATTGACCAACCGTGCCAACTTTGTCGCTCAAGATGAGTGGTTAGATGAACTGCGCCTACGCAAAGCAGATTTCATGATATCCACCCAACCTGTTGAGCTCAGTGGATTCGAAAATACCTTATTGTTTGAAGATGAACTCGTCGCCGTGTGTTCTGAAAATCACCCGAAAAGAGACGCGATGCTCGATGAGTCCCGTTTTCTGGAATTGGATTTTATTGCTTGGAACACTCAAAGAGAGCAGCCTTTCATTTTAGATTCGTTATATTCCGGCAATGTAGAAAACCGCAATATCGTCTATACCTCGGACTCACTGCTCACTTCACTATATATGGTTTCTAAGAGTGAGTTGGTGTGCGTTGTAACCAAGCGCCATGCAGAGATGCTGAAAAATGAGCTGAATCTCTCTATCCATTCATTACCATTCTCTGAAAAGCTCTCTATTCCTGTCTACCTCAGTTATCGAAAAGTGCCTAAATCCGATGTCGTCCTTCATTGGGTTTTGAATCAAATCCAAGCCATCATATAACAACAATTTACGCTTTAACTTCAGCTAAACTGCGTTTTTAGCAGAGGTAAATAGAGACGCTTTAATATTCAGGTTAATCATTAATCGATTTCAAATGAATGTTTAAGGTGATAAAGATGAGCTTTCGAGTGACGACGATAGGCGTACTAGCAACAATGCTGTTAGTGGGTTGTGACGGTGAATCAACCAGTGAAAATGGTTACGAGACTAAAGGTGATGAACAACATATTACGTATGCTCTGTCTTACTACGATGCATTAAATTCTAATTGTTCTGACAGCTGCGGTGTTGTGGCGGAAGATAGCAGTGGAAACCATTATAAACTTTCTGTGGCGGATACCGCTGCGCGAGGTGGCAACAACTACGCTTATCTAGAGCACAAATACCATGATATCGAATTAGTGCCTTATCTTGGCTCCAGTTCTAACAAAGATTACGCCAACTATGTTCGACTCGATAGTGAACAGTTGGGGTATATATATCCGACTCTCGATCAGAGTAAGCCTGTATTGTGTATTAGTTTTACGACCCGAGATGGCTTTATCCGAATTACCGGGCTGTACCCGGGTTCGTTTGAAATGAGCCATTGCAAATGGCAATCAGATGCTCCAAACCTGCTGAGCAGAGTGAGCTATTAGTTGATTCGAGATAAAGAGATCTGGGAGTATTTGAACGAATACTTTATTGCTTTGGATAGAATTTACAAAAAAGCCTCGCATTAGCGAGGCTTTAAAATTTTGTCTCTTAACTGTCGTTATCGAAGTTAGAGCTTATCAAAGGTCTGAATTACTTCAGCATACCTTCGTTTGCGTTCTCACGAACGTGCTTAAGAATTGCTTTAACACCGCGTGCGCTTGAAGCAACAACGTTACCAGACTTCATGTAGTCAGTACCGCCAGCGAAATCAGTCAGGATTGCGCCTGCTTCACGTGCGATTAGATCACCTGCAGCCATATCCCATGGTTTTAGGTCTAGCTCTAGGTAACCGTCAACACGGCCAGCTGCTAGGTAACATAGGTCTAGTGCTGGAGAACCAGTACGACGGAAGTCAGAACAATCAACGAATAGACCAGAGATGATCTTCATGAAAGATTCAGAGTGTTGTTTAGCTTTGAATGGGAAGCCTGCAGCTAGGATAGAACCTTGTAGGTCTTTCAGCTGAGTTACACGCATACGAGCGTTGTTTAGCTGAGCACCAGCACCACGTTGAGCTGTGAATAGCTCGTTTAGCATTGGGTCGTAAACACACGCAACTTCAGTACGGCCGTTCATGCGAACAGCGATAGATACTGCGAAGTGTGGGAAGCCTTTAACGAAGTTGTTCGTGCCATCTAGTGGGTCAACGATCCATTGAACATCAGAGTCTTTACCTTCAGTAAGACCGTTCTCTTCAGAAACAATGCTGTGCTCTGGGTAAGAAGCTTTGATTGTTTCAATAATCATGTATTCAGCTTCTTTAGCAATATTTACAACGTAGTCGTTGTTGCCTTTCAAAGATGTTTCGATCTTATCAGTTGTTTCTAGAGATTTAGCAATGTGATTGCCTGCTTTACGCGCAGCGCGAATAGCAATGTTTAGCATTGGATGCATATGGAAATTCCCACAAGATGTTAAAGAACGATTTAAAGCGGCGGCGAGTATACCAAAGTTTTTGCAAAAGGGAAGTGGTTATTTTTTGAACTCTTGAAATCACATTCCTGTTAGGGTCTGACCATTTTACTTTGTGATGTGTTAATATCTCGCGATTATTTTTAAAGTGGTGTCATATAGCATGTTAGACAATGTAAAAGTCGTTCTCGTTGGTACTTCTCACTCGGGTAATATCGGCTCTGCCGCTCGTGCGATGAAAGTTATGGGTTTAAGCCAATTAGTATTGGTGGATCCTCAGTGTGAAGTAGATGAGCAAACAATGGCTTTGGCAGCAGGTGCTGGTGACATCGCAGAGAACGCGGTCATCGTATCGACGTTAGAAGAAGCAGTAAAAGATTGTGGCCTAGTTGTAGGTTCAAGTGCTCGTTCTCGCACGCTAGAGTGGCCGATGTTAGAGCCACGTGAGTGTGGTGAGAAGTTCGCTATCGAAGGACAAAAGCACCCAGTAGCGCTTATCTTTGGCCGTGAACGTACGGGTTTAACAAATGAAGAACTACAAAAGTGTCACTACCACGTTTGTATTCCAGCGAACCCAGAGTACAGCTCACTAAACCTAGCGATGGCAGTTCAGACATTGAGCTATGAAGTTCGTGTTGCACACCTAAATCAAGAGGCTAGCCAGTACCCTCCACAAGCTGAAGATGAGTATCCACGTCACGAAGAGCTCGAAATGTTCTACGAGCACCTTGAAAAAGTGATTACTGATACCCAATTTATCTCTAAGGACAAACCAGGTCAGGTGATGAATAAACTTCGTCGTCTGTTTAGCCGTGCACGCCCTGAAATCCAAGAAATTAATACTCTTCGTGGTATTTTGACCTCGGTTGAGAAGTCTCAAAAGGGCGAATAAGTACCCACAAATTCCGTAAGGGTGAATACCTGACTAATATAGTCAACTAAATACTTGACCAATTTAGTCAGGTATGGGAAGATTCCAACCACATAAACAATGTGGATACGGTGTGATATGAAACTTACATCTAAAGGAAGATATGCGGTCACAGCTATGCTAGATGTAGCACTGCATTCGCAAAAAAGCCCTGTACCTTTGGCTGACATCTCTGAACGTCAAGGTATTTCGTTATCTTACTTAGAACAACTTTTTTCTAAGTTGCGCAAAGCTGGCCTAGTGGCAAGTGTGCGCGGTCCTGGTGGTGGTTACCGCTTGGGCGCAGAAGCTGGTGACATTGCTGTCGGAACAGTGATCGCCGCCGTTGATGAATCGGTTGACGCTACTAAGTGTCACGGTCGTGGTGATTGCCAAGGTGGCACTCGTTGCCTTACGCACACACTGTGGCGTGATCTAAGCTCCCGCATCAGCAGCTTCTTAAATGACATTACGCTCGGTGAGCTAATGAAAGACAACGAAGTTTTAGAAATTTCTGATCGTCAAGACATCGATCTTGCGGTTAATAATGGTTTTGCACATAAAAATACGAGCACTACAACGATTAGTGCAGCACCTCACGGTGTTAATGCCCGCTCTTAGCGGTCAGTTTTTACATTGGAGTAGAAAATGAAACTGCCTATTTACTTTGACTATTCAGCTACTTGCCCAGTTGATTCTCGTGTTGCTGAAAAAATGGTTCAGTGTATGACGATGGACGGTAACTTCGGTAACCCAGCATCTCGTTCACACCGTTACGGCTGGCAAGCAGAAGAGTCAGTAGATAATGCTCGTGAGCAAATTGCCGATCTCCTGAATGCAGATCCACGTGAAATCGTATTCACGTCTGGTGCAACAGAATCTGACAACCTTGCTATTAAAGGTGCTGCGCACTTTTACGAGAAGAAAGGTAAGCACGTAATCACGTGCAAAACAGAACACAAAGCGGTTCTTGATCCATGTCGTCAACTTGAGCGTGAAGGCTACGAGGTAACTTACCTAGAGCCAGAATCAAACGGCATCATCGATCTAGACAAGCTACAAGCTGCAATGCGTGAAGATACAGTGCTTGTTTCTATCATGCACGTAAACAACGAAATCGGCGTTATCCAAGATATCAATGCAATCGGCGAACTATGTCGTTCACGCAAGATCATCTTCCACGTTGATGCGGCTCAGTCTGCGGGTAAAATCCCACTAGACGTACAAGAGACTAAAGTTGACCTAATCTCACTTTCAGCTCACAAAATGTACGGTCCTAAAGGTATCGGTGCACTTTACGTTCGTCGTAAGCCTCGTATTCGTCTTGAAGCTCAAATGCACGGTGGTGGTCACGAGCGTGGTTTCCGCTCTGGTACACTAGCGACACACCAAATCGTTGGTATGGGTGAAGCGTGTGCAATCGCTAAACAAGATATGCAGAAAGATTACGACCACGCACTAGCGTTACGTGAGCGTCTACTGAAAGGTGTTCAAGACCTTGAAGCAGTAACGGTAAACGGTGACCTAGACCAGCGTGTTCCGCACAACCTAAACGTGAGCTTTGCTTTCGTTGAAGGTGAGTCTCTGCTTATGTCTCTAAAAGACCTAGCAGTATCATCAGGTTCTGCATGTACATCTGCAAGCCTAGAGCCATCTTACGTTCTACGTGCTCTTGGTCTGAACGATGAACTGGCACATAGCTCAGTACGTTTCTCATTCGGCCGTTTTACAACGGAAGAAGAAGTTGACTACGCAATCGCACAGATTCGTGTAGCAGTAAACAAATTACGCGACATGTCTCCTCTATGGGATATGTATAAAGAAGGGATTGATCTGGACACTGTTGAGTGGGCACATCACTAATCTCACGGATATAGAGGATTCGAGGTAACTATCATGGCATATAGCGAAAAAGTAATTGATCACTACGAAAACCCACGTAACGTAGGTTCGTTTGACAAAGAAGATCCAAATGTAGGTAGCGGCATGGTTGGCGCTCCAGCATGTGGTGACGTAATGAAACTGCAAATCAAGGTAACACCAGAAGGTATTATCGAAGATGCAAAATTTAAGACATACGGTTGTGGTAGTGCAATCGCGTCTAGCTCACTAGTTACTGAGTGGGTTAAAGGTAAGAGCATCGATGAAGCAGCTGCAATCAAAAACTCTGAAATTGCAGAAGAGCTAGAGCTTCCACCAGTGAAAGTTCACTGTTCGATTCTTGCTGAAGATGCAATTAAAGCAGCCGTTGCGGATTACAAAAAGAAGCGTTAATTGTACCCCGTAGCGAATCGTTGTAAAAAAATAGTAATATTAGGGAGTGCGTTTTGCACTCCCACTGAGTTCTCAAATTATTAAAACAAGGTTGTAGTATGGCCATCACCATGACAGAGACGGCGGCAAGCCGAGTTCAAGCATTCCTAGATAACCGAGGTAAAGGTATCGGGTTACGTTTGGGCGTAAAAACCACTGGCTGTTCAGGTATGGCATATGTACTTGAGTTCGTTGACGAACTTAATGAAGAAGACCAAGTATTTGAGCACTCAGGTGTTAAGGTCATCATTGATCCTAAGAGCTTGGTTTACCTAGATGGCACTGAGCTTGATTATGTAAAAGAAGGCCTAAACGAAGGTTTTGAATTCAACAACCCAAATGCGAAAGGCGAGTGTGGTTGTGGTGAGAGCTTTAATGTATAAGTGCTTCAATGGCTAAGCATCTATTGTAAGCGCATCGATTGTAAGCAACGTACAATTAGGCTCTGCATCAGGGCCTAAAATTAGGACCACCTTTACATGAATCATTTCGAATTATTTGGGCTACCACTTCAGTTTCAACTGGATGGTAGCCTTCTTGCTTCTCAGTTTAGAGATCTGCAGCGTCAATTTCACCCAGACAACTTTGCGACTGCCTCCGAGCGTGATCGCTTGCTAGCGGTGCAAAAAGCTTCTCAAATCAATGACGCTTATCAGGTACTTAAGAACCCAATTAGTCGCGCAGAGCACCTATTAGTGCAGAACGGCGTTGATATTCGTGGTGAACAGCAAACCATGCAAGATCCCATGTTCCTTATGGAGCAGATGGAACTGCGTGAAGAATTAGAGCATATCGCAGCAAGCCCAGATGGTGCTGACGAGCTGTTCGACTTCGATACTAAAGTCGGCAAAATGTACAAACAACACCTTGCGCAGATCGAGCAACAGCTGGATCAAGCCGCATGGGAAGAAGCCGCCGACAGTGTTCGTAAGCTGAAATTCATCGCAAAACTCAAGAAAGAAATAGAACAAGTCGAAGATCACCTGCTCGACTAGCGACTAGATAAAAGGAATCCTCATGGCATTACTTCAAATTGCAGAACCAGGACAAAGCTCAGCACCGCATGAGCATAAGCTGGCTGTGGGTATCGACCTAGGTACCACCAACTCTCTTGTTGCCTCGGTTCGCAGTGGTGAAGCGACGACTTTAGCGGATGCTCAAGGCCGCTCAATTTTGCCTTCTGTGGTTCACTATCAAGCTGATTCTCACACTACTGGCCAAGAGGCTCGTGATTGTGCACAGACTGATCCACAGAACACCATCATTTCAGTGAAGCGTCTTATTGGTCGTTCTTTGGCTGATATTCAGCAGCGTTACCCATCACTGCCTTATCAATTTGAAGAGAGCGATAACGGCTTACCAGTTATTCGTACTGAACAAGGCACTAAGAACCCAATTCAAGTATCGGCTGATATCTTGCGTACTTTGGGTCAACGTGCC
Source organism: Vibrio fortis (assembly GCF_000695685.1). Classification (GTDB taxonomy): domain Bacteria; phylum Pseudomonadota; class Gammaproteobacteria; order Enterobacterales; family Vibrionaceae; genus Vibrio; species Vibrio fortis_A. Next base: position 37,692 of record NZ_JFFR01000020.1, read on the forward strand.
GAGTCTACGTTAGGCGGTGAGCTTGCGGGTGCGGTAATTACTGTTCCAGCATACTTCGACGATGCGCAGCGTGCTGGTACAAAAGATGCGGCGCAACTGGCTGGTCTTCATGTTCTTCGCCTTTTGAATGAGCCGACGGCTGCTGCGATTGCTTATGGTCTAGATTCAGGCCAAGAAGGCGTGATTGCGGTATACGACTTGGGTGGTGGTACGTTTGATATCTCTATCCTGCGTCTGTCGAAAGGTGTATTTGAAGTATTGGCAACAGGTGGTGACTCTGCGCTGGGTGGTGACGATTTTGACCATTTAGTTGCTGAGCACTTCCAACAGCAAGCCGGTTTGACTGAGCTGACTGCTGAACAAAGCCGCATTCTACTAGATGCTGCGACGGACGCTAAAATCCGCCTTTCTGCAGAAGAGCAAGTTGACGTCGAAGTCCTTGGTTGGAACGGAACCCTGACTCGTGATGAGTTCAACGACATCATCAAGCCACTGGTTAAGAAAACACTGATGTCTTGTCGCCGTGCATTGAAAGATGCTGACGTAGACGCTGATGAAGTGCTTGAAGTCGTTATGGTAGGCGGTTCAACTCGTACTTTGTTTGTTCGTGAAATGGTCGGTGACTTCTTTGGTCGCACACCACTGACGAGCATTAACCCTGATGAAGTGGTTGCGATTGGTGCTTCAATTCAAGCGGATATCCTAGCGGGCAACAAGCCAGATGCGGAAATGCTGCTATTGGACGTAATCCCACTTTCATTGGGTATCGAAACCATGGGTGGTCTAGTAGAAAAGATCATTCCTCGTAACACCACGATCCCTGTCGCTCGTGCGCAAGAGTTTACTACCTTTAAAGATGGTCAAACGGCAATGACGGTTCATACTGTTCAAGGTGAGCGTGAGATGGTTGATGACTGTCGTTCGCTAGCACGTTTTGCGCTCAAAGGTATTCCTCCTATGGCTGCGGGCGCTGCGCATATCCGCGTAACTTACCAAGTGGATGCAGACGGCCTTTTGTCTGTGACAGCAATGGAAAAGAGCACGGGCGTTCAAGCGGAAATCCAAGTTAAGCCATCATACGGTCTAAGCGATGATGAAGTGGCTAACATGCTCAAAGACTCAATGACATACGCGAAAGAAGACATGCAAGCTCGTGCGCTAGCTGAGCAGCGTGTAGAAGCGGATCGTGTGATTGAAGGCCTAATTGCAGCAATGCAGGCAGATGGCGACGAGCTGCTTAACGAACAAGAGAAACAACAATTGCTACAAGCTATTGAGTCTCTGATCGAAAAGCGTAACGGTGATGACGTTGATGCCATCGAGCTAGAGATTAAGAATACAGACAAAGCGAGCCAAGACTTTGCTTCTCGTCGTATGGATAAATCAATTCGTGCTGCACTGTCAGGTCAGTCAGTCGATAATATTTAATAGTTAGAGAATAGATAAACATGCCAAAGATTATTGTTTTACCTCACGAAGATCTATGTCCAGAAGGCGCAGTGCTAGAAGCAGAAACTGGCGAGACGGTACTTGATGTTGCACTAAAGGCAGGCATTGGTATTGAGCATGCATGTGAAAAGTCGTGTGCATGTACAACGTGTCACGTTGTGATTCGTGAAGGTTTCGATTCACTAGAAGAGAGCGACGATCTTGAAGATGACATGCTGGATAAAGCATGGGGTCTAGAGATGGAATCTCGTCTAGGTTGTCAGGCAAAAGTTGCGGATGAAGATCTCGTTGTTGAGATTCCAAAATACACGCTAAACCTAGCTTCTGAAGATCACTAAAACTCAAGCCAAATGGCGAAGATTTTAGTAAAACTGGCTTAGAATAATAGTGTATTAGAGGCGCATGAGTGCCTTTAACTAATAAGGAAATGATATGAGCTTAAAGTGGATTGACTCGCGAGATATCGCGATTGAACTATGCGACTTATACCCTGATACGGATCCAAAAACAGTACGTTTTACCGATCTGCACCAATGGATATTAGATCTTGAAGACTTCGATGATGAACCAAATCACTCGAATGAGAAGATCCTTGAGGCCATCATTCTATGCTGGATGGATGAGATGGACTAACGTCCTACGCTCATTTTTAACTTGGTGATAGAGATAAGCTCTCTGAAAACACAGCCAAGTTAACAATTCTTACTAAAAAAAGCGGACCTTATGGTCCGTTTTTTTATCAAAATGACATTTTACTCCTACATAATGCTAACATCAGTTCGCTAATAAAAAATAATCTGAATCACTAAGGTAACGTGGTTCAAAGACAAGGAGAAATCATGTCTACACAGATGTCAGTATTTTTAAGTCAAGAGCCTGCCCAGCCTCAGTGGGGAGACAAGGCTATCCTTTCGTTTTCAGAAGCAGGTGCGACAATCCACCTAGCAGGAGGCCACGATCTAGGTGCAGTTCAACGTGCTGGTCGTAAACTTGACGGACAAGGTATTTCGTTCATTTCACTGCAAGGCGAAGGTTGGGATCTGGAGAGTGTTTGGGCTTTCCACCAAGGTTATCGCGGCCCTAAAAAGCAAACCACGCTAGAGTGGGGCGAGCTACCAGAAGCGGAACAAGCTGAGCTAGAAGCTCGTATTCGCGCGACAGACTGGACTCGTGACATCATCAATAAAACGGCAGAAGAAGTTGCACCGCGTCAGCTGGCAACGATGGCTGCTGAATACATCAAATCTATCGCGCCAGAAGGTACAGTAAAAGCGAAGATCGTTAAAGACAAAGACCTACTTACTGAAGGTTGGGAAGGCATCTACGCTGTCGGTCGCGGTTCTGAGCGCACGTCAGCAATGCTACAACTAGACTTCAACCCAACGGGTGATGAAAACGCGCCAGTATTTGCGTGTCTAGTAGGTAAGGGTATCACTTTCGATTCAGGCGGCTACAGCATCAAACCTGGTCAATTTATGACTGCGATGAAAGCAGACATGGGCGGCGCAGCAACAATTACTGGCGGTCTAGGTCTAGCAATCGAGCGTGGCTTGAATAAGCGTATCAAGCTTATCCTATGTTGTGCAGAGAACATGATCTCGGGTCGTGCTCTTAAGCTTGGCGATATCATCACCTACAAAAATGGCACCACTGTAGAGATCATGAATACTGACGCGGAAGGTCGTTTGGTACTCGCTGATGGTCTGATGTACGCAAGTGAGCAAAATCCAGAGCTTATCATCGATTGTGCAACGCTGACTGGTGCGGCGAAGAATGCTCTAGGTAACGATTACCACGCACTAATGAGCTTTGACGATGAGCTTTCTCACCAAGCGCTAACTGCAGCAAATCAAGAGAAAGAAGGTCTATGGCCACTTCCATTGGCTGACTTCCACCGCGGCATGCTGCCATCAAACTTTGCTGATCTATCTAACATCAGCACTGGTGATTACACTCCAGGTGCAAGTACTGCAGCGGCATTCTTGTCTTACTTTGTTGATGACTACAAGAAAGGCTGGCTACATATGGACTGCGCGGGTACATACCGTAAGTCACCAAGTGATAAATGGGCAGCAGGCGCGACAGGCATGGGTGTTCGCACTCTGGCTCGTCTGCTTACCGAGCAAGCAAAATAATTATAAAATCAGGCAGCTATCGGCTGCCTGATTGTTACCTAAACTCAATCAATGAGGGCAGGTGTCGTTTTAAATAACAACAAAAATGAAGTGAAGGAACCCCTATGGCTCTAGAAAGAACGTTCTCAATTGTTAAGCCAGATGCTGTTAAACGTAACTTGATCGGCGAAATCTACCACCGCATTGAAAAAGCGGGCCTACAAATCGTTGCAGCTAAAATGGTGCACTTAACAGAAGAGCAAGCGAGCGGTTTTTACGCGGAACACGAAGGCAAAGAATTCTTCCCAGCTCTTAAAGAGTTTATGACGTCTGGTCCTATCATGGTTCAGGTACTAGAAGGCGAAGATGCAATTTGTCGTTACCGCGAACTAATGGGTAAAACAAACCCTGAAGAAGCGGCGTGCGGTACTATCCGTGCAGACTACGCAATTAGCATGCGTTACAACTCAGTACACGGCAGCGATAGCCCAGAGTCGGCAGCGCGCGAGATTGAGTTCTTCTTCCCTGAATCTGAAATTTGCCCACGTCCTGCTGAATAAGCAACGGGTTAACGATTCTCAAGGCTTCACTACGGTGAGGCCTTTTTTGTATGTGGGTTTTACGTAGTTGGAGATTCCAGACATCTCGCTCCTCTATTCTGGAATGACGAGAAGGGAATGGGTTAGCTGTACCGTCATTCCCGATAGCGACGAAGGAGTGTAGTCGGGAATCTTGCTCTTATTTCCAGAATTGTAAGTAATGAAAGGTGGCTGTGTGAATTTTAATCACTTAACTTTGAATGTCTTAGTAAACACAGGGTTTTACAACCCTTGTTGAAGATGCGTAAAGGCTGTACAATTCGCGCCCTTAATTATTGTTCCGTCATTGAGAGGCACCATGACCACAGCTAAAGTCAATCTACTCGATTTTGATCGTAAAGGTCTTCGTAAATTTTTCACAGAAGAATTGAATGAGAAAGCTTTTCGAGCAGATCAAGTAATGAAGTGGATGTACCACTTCGGTGTCGATGACTTCGAAAATATGAACAACATCAACAAAAAGCTGCGTGAGAAACTTCAACGTCGCTGTGAGATTGTTGCACCTGTTGTTTCTGAAGCTCAACACTCTTCTGACGGTACAATCAAATGGGCAATGCGTGTTGGCGACCAAGACGTTGAAACGGTATACATCCCGGATGGTGACCGTGCGACGCTGTGTGTATCATCACAAGTGGGTTGTGCCCTTGAATGTAAGTTCTGTTCTACTGCACAACAAGGCTTCAACCGTAACCTAAAAGTATCTGAGATTGTTGGCCAAATCTGGCGTGCATCTCGTGAGATTGGTCTTGAGAAAGAGACAGGTCGCCGCCCAATTACGAACGTAGTAATGATGGGCATGGGTGAGCCTCTACTTAACATGAAAAACCTAATGCCATCATTAGAAATCATGTTGGATGATCTTGGCTTCGCTCTGTCTAAGCGTCGTGTAACAGTATCGACTTCTGGTGTTGTATCAGGTCTTGACCAAATGACGGGTAACATTGATGTTGCACTAGCAATCTCACTACACGCGCCAAATGACAAGCTACGTAGCGAAATCATGCCAATCAATGACCGTTGGGATATCGAAGACTTCCTAGCATCGGTACGTCGTTACATCGCATCGTCAAACGCTAACCGCGGTAAAGTTACTGTTGAGTACGTGCTGCTTGATCATGTAAATGACGATATGGACCACGCTCGTGAACTTGCTGAGCTAATGAAAGATACGCCATGTAAGATCAATCTGATTCCATTCAACCCGTACCCAGGTTCACCTTACAAGAAACCAAGCAACTCTCGTATTGACCGTTTCCAGAAAACACTGATGGAATACGACTACACAGTGACAGTACGTAAGACCCGTGGTGATGATATCGATGCTGCATGTGGTCAGTTGGTAGGTGATGTTATCGACCGTACCAAACGAACTAAGCAAAAAGCCGCTGCGGAAACTATTCCAGTAAAAGCGCTTTAATCCGCTATCCGTTTTAATAACAAGCCAGAAGTTCACTTCTGGCTTGTTTGTTTTTGACCGTTTATCACCTTTTGTCTGTTCATTACGCCACGCTTTTTTACATTTTTCGTTAAATTTTGTACAAAACCATGAGCTAACGGTAAATTTTGTCGAAAGTGTTTTTGCCTTGTCATGGCATTAGCTTATGATTAAATCAGCTTAAACTCAGTTTAAGTGCTTACTTGCTACTCGAACCATCAATATGTCTATTTACTAGGTTGGCATTGAACAGATAGCTGCCTGAGAAAACCCTTTTGCATAGCAGTGTGTGGTTTTCGATTTCAAAAGGTTTTTGGTGCGAGTTGCAGGACAAATTCCACAAAGAGTGGGTTGTAAGATTGAGCGTAAACGACAATAAAAAATGGCTCTCGACAACCGACGATAATATTTAGAAGTTCAACTTTATGAACACAGAACAAGATACACAAACTCCACAAGCGGCAGCTCCTGTATTGGAAGCTGGTACGATCCTTAAAAATCGACGTGAGTCGTTAGGTTTAACCCAACAGCAAGTCTCTTCTCGCTTAAAGCTGCGCGTTAGCTTGATTCAGCAGATTGAAGACAACCAATTTGATTCAGACCAAGTCGCCATCTTTATGCGTGGTTACGTGCGTTCGTACGCCAAATACGTCAATTTGGATGAGAAAGTGGTTCTAGAGGCTTTAGATCACGCTGGTGATGTTCAACATCAAGAACAAGAGATGATGAGCTTCTCGCGCAAAACCAAAACGGAGAAACACAACAGCCGTATTATGCTGCTAACTTGGAGCATCTTCGCGGTTATTGCTGGTATCTCTTCACTTTGGTGGTGGCAAAAACAGCAACAAGACACGCTTTCTCAATCATTTGTAGCTGAAGAAACTGCAGAAGAAGTTGTGGTCGATGATCTCAGTGACGACCAACTCACTACCTCTCTCGATCTGATTGAAGCTGAAACACCAGTAGTTGAAGCGCCTCAAGTAGTAGACAGCGAAGTAATGGCAGACGCCAGTGTTGCAACAGAAACGATGGAAGCTGACGTTGCTTCTGAGGTCGAAGCTCCTGTTGAACCTGTAGTGGCTGTTGTAGAGACAGAAGTCGCTGAACCAGAAGTCGTAATACCAGAACCTGTATCTAATGAGTTAGTAATGCAATTTAGCTCTGATTGCTGGATTCAAGTGAAAGACGCGACAGGCAGAACGCTGTCGACGGGCATTAAAAAAGCAGGTCAATCACTCAATTTATCAGGTGAAACACCGTATAAAGTGGTTATTGGCGCTCCAGAAGCCGTCTCAATGACATTTGCGAGTGAACCTGTCGACCTTTCTGGGTATACTTCAGGCAAAGTAGCTAGAATAACCTTACCTTAGAGTTAATATGCAACACGAATCTCCTATTATTCGTCGCAAGTCGACCCGTATTTATGTGGGCGACGTGCCGATCGGTGATGGTGCACCAATTGCTGTGCAATCCATGACTAATACTCGAACAACAGACGTTGCGGCGACTGTTGCTCAAATTAAATCGCTAGAAAACGTTGGTGCTGATATTGTACGTGTCTCTGTTCCAACGATGGATGCAGCAGAAGCGTTCAAGCAGATCAAACAGCAAGTATCTGTACCTTTGGTCGCAGATATCCATTTCGACTACCGTATCGCTCTAAAAGTAGCTGAGTACGGCGTTGACTGTTTACGTATCAACCCAGGTAATATCGGTAATGAGAGCCGTATTCGCTCTGTGGTTGACTGCGCTCGCGATAAAAATATCCCGATTCGTATTGGTGTTAACGGTGGTTCTCTAGAAAAAGACATTCAAGAGAAGTACACAGAGCCAACAGCAGAAGCGCTCGTTGAATCTGCAATGCGCCATGTGGACATTCTTGATCGTCTTAACTTTGATCAGTTTAAGGTCAGTGTTAAAGCATCAGACGTATTCCTAGCGGTAGGTTCATACCGTCTATTAGCACAGAAGATCGATCAGCCTCTACACTTAGGTATCACTGAAGCTGGTGGTGCTCGTGCGGGTGCGGTGAAGTCATCTGTTGGCTTAGGTATGCTTCTATCAGAAGGTATCGGTGATACGCTGCGTATCTCTCTAGCTGCAGACCCTGTTGAAGAGATCAAAGTTGGCTTTGATATTCTTAAGTCTTTGCGTATTCGCTCGCGCGGTATCAACTTTATCGCTTGTCCAAGCTGCTCTCGCCAAGAATTTGATGTTATTAATACGGTTAATGCATTAGAAGAGCGCTTAGAAGACGTGATTACACCAATGGATGTATCGATCATCGGTTGTGTGGTAAATGGCCCTGGTGAAGCAGAAGTATCGCATTTAGGCCTTGCTGGTAGTGCTCGTAAGAGTGCGTTCTACGAAGACGGTAAACGTCAAAAAGAGCGTTTCGACAACAATGATCTTGTCGATCAGCTAGAAGCGAAGATCAGAGCAAAAGCGTCTGTGATGGATAAATCCAATCGCATTGACCTAAAGAACCTAGAAGATTAATACAACACGATGAGGTGAGGCGATTAGGCACACCTTGTCGTGAAGAATGACGGAAAAAATTGTGGCTAAAAATATCCAAGCAATCCGAGGCATGAACGACTGCCTTCCAACTCAATCACCACTTTGGCAGAAAGTAGAAAACGCAGTAAAAAGCGTAGTAAGCGCATACGGTTACAACGAAGTACGCATGCCTATCGTTGAAGAGACGAACCTATTTAGCCGTGCTGTTGGTGAAGAGACTGACGTAGTTTCAAAAGAGATGTACACCTTTGAAGATCGCAACGGTGACAGCCTAACTCTACGTCCTGAAGGCACAGCGGGTTGTGTTCGTTCATGTATCCAAAACAGCCTTATCAACCGTGATGAACAGCGTCTGTGGTACATGGGCCCAATGTTCCGTCACGAGCGTCCTCAAAAAGGTCGTTACCGTCAATTCCACCAATGTGGTGTGGAAGTGTTTGGTTTAGATGGTCCAGACGTTGACGCAGAACTTATCATGATGACCGCACGTCTATGGCGTGAGCTAGGCATCGACAAGCACGTACGTCTGGAGCTGAACTCAATCGGTTCTACTGAAGACCGTGCAAACTACCGTACAGCGCTTGTTGCTTTCTTAGAGCAACACATCGACGTTCTGGATGAAGATTGTAAGCGTCGTATGCACACAAACCCACTGCGTGTTTTAGATACTAAGAACCCAGACGTACAAGCGATTCTTGGTGATGCACCTCGCCTTTCTGAATATTTAGGTGAAGAGTCACAGCAACATTTTGCAGGTTTATGTGAACTTCTTGATGCTGTAGGTATCGAATACCAAGTTAATGAGCGTCTAGTGCGTGGTCTTGACTACTACAACCGCACTGTATTTGAGTGGATTACTGACAGCCTAGGTGCACAAGGCACTGTATGTGGCGGTGGTCGTTACGATGGTCTAGTTGAGCAACTAGGCGGTAAAGCAACTAACGCAGTTGGTTTTGCAATGGGTCTAGAGCGTCTTGTTCTAATGATGGAGACTCTAGAGCTAACAGAAGTACGTCGCAGCGTTGACGTATACATGGTTGCAGCAGGTGAAGGCACCATGATTGCGGGCATGCAATTGGCGAACGAACTGCGCGACAACATCGAAGGCGTTCGTGTAATGAACCACTTCGGTGGTGGTAGCTTCAAGAAACAATTTAAGCGTGCTGATAAAGTGGGCGCTGTCGTTGCACTGGTACTGGGTGAAAACGAAGTAGCAGACAACACAGTGGTATTGAAAGATCTGGTTGGTGGTGAACAAGAAGTTGTTGCCCAAGCAGACGTTGCTGCAAAAGTAGCGGCACTAATCTAAGTCGCCCGCTGAGCAACCAAACGCTCAATATGAATATTCAACGCCAGCTGTTTGCTGGCGTTTAAAAGAATCAAAGAGGACAGGAAGTGGAACTTTACGATAGCGAAGAGCAACAAGTTGAAGCCATTAAAGACTGGTGGAAAGAGAACGGCAAGGCTGTAATCTTTGGTGCTGTGATTGGTTTAGGTGGTCTATTTGGCTGGCGCTATTACCAAGACTCAGTTACTCAGGCTCGTGAAGCAGCTTCTGAAAGCTACACCACAGCTATTTCTGCACTGGATGCAAAAGGCCTAGATGCACAAGCGGATATCCAAGCTTTCATCGATAGCAACAAAGACGCGGAGTACTCTGTACTTGCGGCGATGCAATTGGCAAAAGTACAGGTAGAGGCGGGTGATCTAGCAGCAGCGCTTGAGCAACTTGAGTGGGCACAGTCGGCGACAAAAGACGCGGCATTAGCTCCTCTGCTAGGCTACCGTGTAGCGCGTGTAAAAGCTGAGCAAGGTGAGTTTGACGCAGCTCTTAGCGAACTAGCGGCGATCACTGATGAATCTTGGAAGGGTCGTGTTGCTGAACTGCGTGGTGATATCTCACTGCGTAAAGGTGACAGCGATGCTGCATATGCGGCTTACACTGAAGCACAACAAGCTGTTGATGCTAGCCAAACGCTTCAAATCAAACTTGACGACTTAGCTAAATAAGGCGCTTTGAATGAAGAAGATGTTTCCCAAAGCGACACTGTGTGCAATAGCTCTAGGGCTACTTGCTGGCTGTGCGGGTGAAGAAGACACCGTTATCATGGCACCAGTGCCAACTGTAACGAGTGAATTTACGCCTTCTCAAGAGTGGTCTAACTCAGTGGGTGATGGCGTTGGTCATTACTTCTCAAAGCTCACGCCTGAATACGCATACGACAAAGTATTTGTTGCTAGCCGCGATGGTATGATCAAAGCGCTTGACCCAGAAACGGGTAAAGAGATCTGGAGAAACGATCTAGAGAAAGACGTGATTGCGCGTATCTCTGGTGGTTTGACGGCGGGCTACGGTAAGGTTTTCCTTGGTTCTGAAAACGGCGAGATGATCGCTGTTGATGAAGAGACAGGTGAAGAGCTATGGCGTGTTTCTGTTAACGGTGAAGTATTAGCGGCACCTGCAACAGAAAACAACATGGTTTTGGTTCACACCAGCCGTGGCATGATGGTGGCGCTTGACCAAGCAACAGGTGAGGAAAAGTGGACCATCAGTACCGAAGTTCCTAGCTTAACCCTGCGTGGTGACAGTGCACCTGTGACAGTATCTGGCGGTGTGTTCTGGGGAACGGCAAATGGTCGATTGGCTGCTGCTATCGTTGACCGTGGTCAGCTTATTTGGCAACAACCAGTAGGCACACCAAAAGGCGCGACTGAAATCGACCGTCTTGTTGATGTTGACTCTTCTCCAGTTGTCCTGGGTGGCACGCTTTATACTGTCGGCATTAATGGCCAACTGATTGCGATTGACCTACGTTCAGGCAAACCAGTGTGGAAGCGCAACTACTCTTCTGCTATTGATTTGGCAAGTGATGGTAGCCGTCTGTTTGTTGTTACAGATAACGATCACTTAGCTGCGGTTGATGCGCGCAGTGGTACAGAGATCTGGAGTACGTCTCTGCTTGAAAACCGCTTACTGACAGCACCTGCTATCATTAACGGATACGTCGTGGTAGGAGATACAGAAGGTTACCTACACTGGCTAGACCGCGCAACAGGTGACTTTGTGGCACAGCAGCTGGTGGATGACAGTGGCTTTGCTGTAGCACCAATTGAGCTAGCTGACGGTTACCTTGTCGTTACTCGCAACGGCGATGTAAAGAAACTGACGATTAGCCAATAAAAGCGTGATATAATTCACAGTCGGCTCCTGGTTGGTAACAGCCAGGGGCCGTTTTGTTGTTGTAAAATTAATAAAGCGTGTGGTTATAGGTAAGAGTTTAAACTTGCGAACAAGTGTTTACCTATAACTACATTAAGAAAAGAAATTGTAGAGGTTGTTATGGTACCTGTTGTTGCTCTAGTAGGGCGTCCGAACGTAGGTAAGTCTACGTTGTTTAACCGATTGACTCGAACTCGCGATGCATTGGTTGCGGATTTTCCTGGCTTAACGCGTGACCGTAAATATGGCCAAGCTCAGCTTGGTGAACACGAATTTATTGTTATCGACACCGGCGGTATCGACGGTACTGAAGAAGGTGTTGAAACAAAAATGGCAGAACAGTCATTAGCGGCGATCGATGAAGCTGATGTTGTACTGTTCATGGTAGATGGCCGTGCTGGTCTAACACCGTCTGATATTGCTATCGCGAAGCACCTTCGCCAGCTAGAAAAGCCTTCAATGCTAGTAGTAAACAAGGTTGATGGTATCGACCCTGATGCAGCAAGTGCGGACTTCTGGCAACTTGGCGTTGAAGACATGTACCAAATTGCTGCGGCTCACGGTCGTGGTGTAACGGCTCTTATCGATCTAGCACTAAACCCATTCGCAGAAGCGCTAAAAGCGGAAGCGGGTGAAGTGAGCGATTTGACTGAATTTGAAGATGAAGAAGCTGAGCAAGTTGATTTCACTGAAGAAGAAGCGGAAGCAGAATTCCAGCGTCTTCAAGATCAACCAATTAAGCTTGCGATCATTGGCCGTCCAAACGTAGGTAAATCAACGCTAACTAACCGTATTCTAGGTGAAGAGCGTGTGGTTGTTTACGATATGCCGGGTACAACACGTGACTCTATCTACATCCCGATGAGCCGTGATGAGCGTGAATACGTTCTGATCGATACTGCGGGTGTACGTCGTCGTAAGAACATCAATGAAACGGTTGAGAAGTTCTCGGTTGTTAAAACGTTGAAGGCAGTTGAAGACGCTAACGTTGTTCTACTTGTAATTGATGCTCGCGAAAACATCTCTGATCAAGACTTGAGTCTGCTAGGTTTCGCTTTGAATGCTGGTCGTTCAATTGTGATCGCGGTAAACAAGTGGGACGGTCTAGATAACGACGTGAAAGAGCGCGTTAAGAAAGAGCTAGATCGCCGTCTTGGTTTCGTTGACTTTGCACGTATCCACTTCATCTCTGCACTACATGGCACAGGTGTTGGTCACTTGTTTGAGTCTGTTCAAGAAGCTTACAAGTCAGCGACGACACGTGTAGGTACATCGGTACTAACACGTATCATGAAGATGGCTACCGATGATCACCAACCGCCAATGGTTCGTGGCCGCCGTGTGAAGCTTAAGTACGCGCACGCGGGTGGTTACAACCCACCGATCGTGGTTATCCACGGTAACCAAGTTCGTGAACTACCAGATTCGTACAAGCGTTACTTGATGAACTACTACCGTCGTTCTCTAGAGATCATGGGTACACCGATTCGTATTCAGTTCCAGAACAGTGAGAACCCGTTTGAAGGTAAGACTAACAAGCTAACTGTCTCTCAAGAGCGTAAGCGTAAGCGCATGATGAGCATGATGAAAGGCCGTAAGTAACCTTTATAACTGATTTGATACCCGAGCCGAGCTCGGGTATTTTTTTAAGCAAAATTCATTAGAACTAAAAAACATGACCACACCGATTCAAATTAATCCAACTATCACTCAGTTTTGTCACCAAACTTGGAGCCTAAGCGCCACCGCGCAATACTTAGAGCAGCAAGCAGAGAAAACGTACCTTGTTGTTGATAAAACCCCATTTCACCCAGTCAGCCATATTTGGCCTGATCATCCTGCAGACCGTGGCTATATTGTTGTTAATCAACAGCAGATAGAGGTAGAAGACTGTCTGGTTGGAGCGATAGAACAATCGACTGGAAAACTCTTCGTTGCAGGAGATATTCCTGTTAAGCGAGATACAGAGGGGTGGGTGTTTGTTGTGGTGCATCAACTACCGGCTTCTTCAGAAGCGATTGAAGTTGGTGAACCTGTTGAGCTTCACGTCGATCAAGACTATCAAGATAGCCTTAGCCGTGGACACAGTGCAGGACACGTCGCATACCTTGCTTTAAATCAGGTACTTGCAGATCAATATTGGCGTAAAGATGCAGACAGAAAAGACCCATTGGGCCACTATGATTTCAATAGCTATGCCCAAGTTACCAGTTTTGTAACCCCTGATTTATGTACCGACAAATACCGCTTAGGCAAAACTCTCAAAAAACGCGGTCTCAATGTTGCGAATATGCTCGAAAATCTTTCTGAAATTGAAATCGCAGTCAATCAAACGATCGCTGATTGGTTAGAGCAAGAAAGTCCAGTTGCAATGAAACTGGATGGTGAGTGTTTGACAGATTCCCGTTACTGGCAATGGAAGAAAAATGAAAGTACTTTAATTTCAATCCCTTGTGGTGGTACTCATATCAATAGTACAGATGAGCTTGGTAACTTGGCCGTGAAATTGACCAAGCTTGATGACCAACACATTGAAATGCAGACGCATGTAAATCGAAGGTAATTAGTCATAGATCGAATCTAGATGTTCTGTAAAGGTGACATATTTAAATATACATTGGTTTTATATTCTGTTTAAAATCCAAATGCAGCACATGTAACTTATGCTTTCGGTGTGTGGTGATATAAATATTCTTTTTGGGGTAGATCGCTGATCAAAATAGATAAAGCGAAAGATCAACCTATGATCTTCAGTTGTGTGTCGTGGTTACTTAGTGTGTTATTATTGAGTAAAAAGTAAACTTGCATAAGAACGGGTTGCTATCAATACACTTAATAAAGCTTTTGTGAATGGAAAAAGATTTTTTATTGGAAGCACATCGCTCCGTAAACAGCCTGTTGCGCAGACTCGCACTAGGTTTGGAGCGCAAAGAGTTGAATGAGAAGATCATTCAGCTTACCGAACATCTTTTCGGCGAGCGTATGGCTTCGATTTTAATGCTCAATCCCGACACACAGACCTTGCATCTTGAACATGCCCCAAATTTGCCTCAGTTTTATAATGAGAAAATTGAGGGTGTTTCAATTGGCGAAGGTATTGGTTCGTGTGGGGAAGCGGCGGCACTTAAGAAAGCTGTTATCGTTTCGGATATTAACCAACACCCCAATTGGGCTGCTTTCTTACCTTTAACTCAGCAAGCAAATCTACATGCTTGTTGGTCGGTTCCTATCCTCTCATCCAATGACCATGTCCTTGGCACTTTCGCTATCTACAGCCAATGTCCTTCTGAGCCCCATGAGTTCGAAGTTGAAATACTAGAGCTACTAGCATCACTCTACTCTGTTGCACTAGAGAAATATGAACTTGAGGATCAACTGCAATATTATGCGACTCGTGATTCGTTAACTCGATGCCTTAATCGTCGAGCATTACTTTTTGAAGCTCAGAAAGTTCTGGAAAAGCGCTGCTTTGGTGAAAAGATCATGGGGTGTATGTTTGTTGATGTTGATAAGTTCAAGTCGATCAACGATACCTATGGGCACCGTTTCGGTGATGAAATTCTAGAGAGAGTGGCTAAGGTTCTGGACGACGCGACGACAGCGTGCGCCAAAGTAGGGCGTTATGGTGGAGATGAGTTTGTAGTGTTCTCTTGTTTTAATTCAGAAGAGAATTTCTCCCAAACTTATCGAGTGCTCAACAGTACGCTGCAAGAGGCGTTGTACATCGATGGTACTCAATTTTCGGTTAGTGTTGGAATGGCGTTTGAGAAAAATCCCAATGGTTTGAGTGGTTTGATCGCGCAAGCAGACAAGAACATGTATCAAATCAAGCAATCGAAAGTGCACTAAGCGTAGAGTTAGCCATAGTTGATGATTTAGGAATGCGATATGAGCGAAAATATCTGCCCTCAGTGCCAGTCTGAATTAGGTTGGGACGGGCAATACCACTGCGAAAACTGTTCAATGCACTTCACCAAGATTGGTTACTGTCCAGACTGTCAGAGCCAACTTGAGAAGCTTCAGGCCTGCGGTGCGGCTAGTTACTTCTGCAACGATAAGTGTAATGAGCTTAAGTCCAAATCGAGAGTGACTTTTGAGTTTAAGCCGACGACTTAGTTTTGGTGTAACCAGCCTATTCTACTTGTCTCGCCCTAAAATACTGTCTCGTCCTAAAATACGTTTCAATTTTTAAGCCCAGTTCTTAACGAGCTGGGCTTTTTTATTTTCGTCATGTTTCATATTGGTTCATTTCTAAGACAACTGCACCACCATGAATCAGTACACATAGTGCAATTTGCACCATAGTTGCTCTTAATGATTTTAAATTGTTAAAAATCAAGTATTTATTTTATTTTTAACTTTGTAGATAGCTTGGCACCCTTCTTGTAGTTATGTAATTGGATAATAAAAAACAATTATGGAGTAACAACTATGAACAAGGTGTTCAAATTATCGTTAGCTGCACTATGTACTTCACTCTCTTTCTCTTCAGCAAGCGTTCTTGCTTCGGAAGATACGATCAAGGTAGGGGTTTTACACTCCTTGTCGGGCACTATGGCGATCAGTGAAACCACACTAAAAGATACGGTTCTGATGCTAATAGATGAACAGAATAAGAAAGGTGGTCTACTGGGTAAAAAGCTTGAACCTGTCGTCGTTGACCCTGCGTCAAACTGGCCACTGTTTGCTGAAAAAGCCCGTGAGTTGATTGAAAAAGAGCAAGTCGATGTGGTGTTCGGTGGTTGGACATCGGTTTCTCGTAAATCCATGTTGCCAGTGTTTGAAGAGCTCAACAGTATTCTCTTCTACCCAGTTCAATATGAAGGTGAAGAGTCTTCGAAAAACGTTTTCTATACGGGTGCTGCGCCAAACCAACAGGCAATTCCAGCTGTGGATTACTTGATGGAAGAACTCGAAGTTGAGCGTTGGGTACTTGCGGGTACCGATTACGTTTATCCGCGCACAACCAACAAGATCCTTGAAGCCTATCTAAAAGAGAAAGGTGTCGCACAAGAAGACATCATGATTAACTACACGCCATTTGGTCACTCTGATTGGCAGTCTATTGTCTCTGACATCAAGAAGTTTGGCGATGCAGGCAAAAAGACAGCTGTAGTCTCAACGGTTAATGGCGATGCGAATGTTCCATTCTATAAAGAGTTGGGCGCACAGGGCATCTCATCTGAAGACATTCCTGTGATTGCCTTCTCGGTGGGCGAAGAAGAGCTATCGGGCATGGATACTGAACCATTGGTTGGTCACCTTGCAGCTTGGAACTACTTTATGAGTGTAGACACTGAAGCCAACGAAGAATTTGTTGAGACATGGCAAGCCTTCATCAAGAACGAAAAACGCGTGACTAACGATCCAATGGAAGCGCACTACGTCGGCTTCAACATGTGGGCTCAAGCTGTGACAAACGCGGGCACCACGGATGCAGAAGCGGTACAAGATGCATTGATTGGTGTTTCTGTTCCTAACCTTTCAGGTGGCTACTCAACCATGCTACCTAACCACCACATTACTAAACCAGTACTGATTGGTGAGATCCAAGATGACGGTCAATTTGAAGTTGTTTGGGAAACCACAGGCCTTGTCGCGGGTGATGCATGGTCAAGCTACTTGCCGGAATCAGCCAAGCTTTACTCTAGCTGGTCTAAGCCGTTCTCATGCGGTGCTTTCAACGTAGAAACGAAGAAGTGTTCAGGTAGCAACTAAGCAAACCTGGATACGTGCGCCCTTGGCATTTCAGTCAACTTCGCCGAGGGCGCCTTCGTTAGTGCGTCCAAATCAGGGTGAGTATCCAAGCAGCAATCAGTTTCCAAGGAACCATAACAATAGGCTGCGTACGCGTGGCTTGAATAAAAACGTGCTTGGTGGGTTAAGGAACAATAAATGAAAAACGTATTAAACGTGTTTAAGGCACTGCTGCTTCTGGTCGTCAGTGCACAGTTTGCGTGGGCCGATGTGTCCGACAACGCAAGCTTTACCAAGGCGCTAGTTGGTAAAAAAACGTCAGAGAAAGAGTCAGCCATTGAATGGCTCATTGCTTCGCAACCGGAAGGCGTTGCAAAACCACTCTTGACCAGTTGGCTTAATGGCACGCTCTACTATGTGAGTGACAGAAAGAGCGACTACTACAAACAGCTGTATTTGATTGAAGGGATTAAAACCGCTACTCAGGCGCAATCTGCATGGGGTAATGAGGCTCTGGCGATTGAGTCGACTAAGCAATTTAAAAAGGTTCGCGTAAACAACAAACTGCGTGGAATCTTACGTATTGAAATCGCCTCAATGGGGCTTAATAGCGAAGATTCAGACATCCGCTATCAATCGGTCAACAACCTGCTTGGTACCAAAGATCGCGCCATCATAGAGCGTATTGAGCTAATGCAGCCTAGCGAAGATAATGATCGTGTCGCAGATTTTATGGCATTGCTATTGGCGGTACATACTTCTCAAGATAACCAAGCCAATGCTGCGTCGCGTATCGAAGCTATAGAAACACTCGGTGATTTCAAGCAATCCGTGGTGCTTAAAGCGCTTAATTCACTGCTTAGTAAAGAGAGTGAACCCGCGATCATTGATGCGGCTGAGCGCGCGCTCGATCAATATCAGCAGAGCCAAGCTTTCTACTCAGGCGTTGAAACTGTCTTCTTCGGTTTGAGTCTAGGCTCTGTATTGGTCTTAGCAGGCATTGGCTTGGCGATTACGTTTGGTGTCATGGGTGTGATTAATATGGCTCACGGCGAGCTGATCATGATAGGGGCTTACACTACCTATGTTCTGCAACTGTTGATGCCAAATCATATTGGTACTGCGCTGCTATTGTCGATTCCTGTTGCTTTCATCGTTTCTGGGTTAGTTGGCATTCTTATCGAACGTTCTGTTATTCGTCACCTTTACGGTCGCCCACTCGAAACGCTACTTGCGACATTTGGTATCAGCTTGATCCTACAACAAGCGGTTCGCAGTATCTTCTCGCCGCTTAACCGCTCTGTGAGTACACCAGAGTGGATGGCAGGTGCGCTTGAGCTCAATCCGATGTTGTCACTGACCTATAACCGACTCTATATCATTTTGTTCTGTGCATTGGTGTTTATGGGACTGCTTATGGTTCTGAAAAAAACGCCACTTGGCTTGCAGGTACGTGCTGTATCTCAAAACCGTGCAATGGCTCGTGCTATGGGTATTCGCTCTGAGCGTGTAGATGCAATGACCTTTGGCTTAGGCTCAGGTGTTGCAGGCGTTGCGGGTGTGGCTCTCTCTCAATTGACCAACGTTGGCCCGAACATGGGACAGGCCTACATCATCGACTCATTCATGGTAGTCGTGTTTGGCGGTGTCGGTAACCTATGGGGCACCTTAGTGGCAGGTTTAAGTTTAGGCCTGTTTAACAAGATTTTAGAGCCTTGGGCAGGCGCGGTTCTCGCCAAGATCTTAGTACTGGTTTTCATCATTCTATTTATTCAAAAGCGACCACGCGGGCTATTCCCACAGCGTGGGCGCGCGGCTGAAGGTTAAGGAGAACATTATGCAGTCGAAATCTTTTGTTCTCTCAGCCTTGAGAGGTGATAAGGGCGGTCAGTTGACCATACTCGTGCTTCTTGCTGCGGTGATATTGGTGCCTATGGCCAATACACTACTGCCAAGCGGGCACCCACTTCATGTTGAGACCTTTACCATCTCTTTGATGGGTAAGTATTTGAGCTATGCAATGCTCGCTTTAGCGCTGGATCTAGTGTGGGGTTACTTGGGTATCCTCAGTCTCGGGCACGGTGCATTCTTTGCGTTGGGTGGTTATGCGATGGGCATGTACCTGATGCGTCAGATCGGTGACCGTGGGGTTTATGGTGATCCTATCTTACCTGACTTTATGGTGTTCCTTGATTGGTCGGCGTTACCGTGGTTCTGGCTGGGCTTTGATCAGTTTTGGTTCGCTTGCTTGATGGTTCTATTAGTGCCGGGCGCATTAGCCTACTTGTTCGGTTATCTGGCATTCCGCTCGCGCGTGTCTGGCGTTTATCTCTCTATCATGACGCAGGCGCTGACCTACGCACTGATGCTGGCGTTTTTCCGTAATGAGATGGGCTTTGGCGGTAACAATGGTCTGACTGATTTTAAAGACATCATCGGTTACAGCCTGCAGAGCGACGCGACCAAAATCGGCCTTTTTGTCTGCACGGGCTTAGCGTTGATTGTCAGCTACATCGTTTGTCGTATGGTGGTAACAAGCCGCTTAGGTCGTGTTGCGCTGGCTATTCGTGATACTGAGTCTCGTACTCGTTTCATGGGCTATGACGTTGATGGCATCAAGTTGTGGGTATTTGTGCTATCGGCGGTGATTGCGGGTATTGCAGGGGCATTGTATGTACCACAAGTTGGCATTATCAACCCTGGTGAATTTGCTCCACTTAACTCCATCGAAGTCGTGGTTTGGGTTGCCTTGGGCGGTCGTGCCACTCTGTTTGGTGCGATTGTTGGTGCGCTCATTATCAACTATGCCAAGAGCTGGTTTACGGTCGAATTCCCAGAGGTGTGGCTATTCGCTTTAGGCGGTCTGTTTGTCCTATCGACCATGTACCTACCACAAGGCGTGATTGGCTTTATCAGCGATAAGTGGCAGCAGCTGCGCAAGAAAACCAGCGCGTCAAAACCTGACTCTTCTAATAATGATTCATCGAATAACACGCCTTCTAACCCTAGTTCAGACAATGCGGGTGGCTCATCCATCAAACCACAGGAGGTGACAGTATGAGTACGTTGAACTCTCTGAAGGACTCGGTGAGCGCACTGACACGTCGCGATCAAGTTTTCGATTATCTCAAGCCAGATGTGCACCCTGCGATTGATACTCGCCATAACATTTTACTGTATGTGGAAGGGGTGAATAAAAGCTTCGACGGTTTCAAGGCGATCAATGACCTGAACCTGTATATCAAGGAAGGGGAACTGCGCTGCATCATAGGACCGAATGGAGCGGGTAAAACCACCATGATGGATATCATCACTGGTAAAACCAAACCTGATACAGGAGAGGTGTGGCTTGGCTCTAACATCAATCTTTTGAAGATGAATGAAGCCGAAATTGCCAACGCGGGCATTGGGCGCAAGTTCCAAAAGCCGACTGTGATTGAGTGTCTTACGGTGTGGCAAAACTTAGAGCTAGCAATGTCTGGCGTGCGCTCAGTGTGGGGAACCTTCACTGCGGTAATGAACGGTGAGCAGAAAGATAAGCTGCTCTCTGTACTTGAACTGATTCACTTGCATGAAGAAGCGACCAACCTTGCGGGTAACTTGTCTCATGGTCAGAAACAGTGGTTGGAAATCGGCATGCTGCTGATGCAAAACCCTAAGTTGTTGCTGGTGGATGAGCCAGTGGCAGGCATGACTCATCAGGAGATGGACAGAACCTCAGAGCTACTTAACTCTCTCGCAGGTAAGCATTCAGTGGTGGTGGTTGAGCACGACATGGATTTTGTTCGCTCGATTGCCAGTCACGTGACGGTACTTCACCAAGGTCATGTACTGGCGGAAGGCACCATGGATCAAGTGCAAGCACACCCACAAGTTAAACAGGTTTATCTGGGAGAATAAGATGTTACAAGTGAAATCCGTTAACCAGTATTACGGTGAAAGCCACACCTTGTGGGATCTAGATATGCATATTCCAGAAGGCAAGTGCACCGTACTTATGGGGCGCAATGGCGTCGGTAAAACCACCTTGTTGCAGTGCATTATGGGGTTGGTCAAAGTTGAAAGTGGCGACATCTCGCTCTCTGGACAATCTCTGTTGAAAACCGATGCAGAAGAGCGTCCAAGACAAGGCATTGGTTATGTACCGCAGGGACGTCAAATCTTCCCTATGCTCACGGTTCAAGAGAACCTAGAGGTTGGATTGCCTATCCGTGACAAAGGCGATCGCAGGATCCCAGAGTTTATCTTCGATCTGTTTCCGGTATTGAAAGAGATGCTGCATCGTCGCGGAGGCGATCTGTCTGGCGGTCAACAGCAGCAACTTGCGATCGGTAGAGCTTTGGTAGTCAATCCGAAGCTGCTGATTCTGGATGAGCCGACCGAGGGCATTCAGCCGAATATTGTTCAGGAGATTGGCGACATTATCCGCATGCTCAACGAAAAGATGGGACTGACGGTACTGCTAGTTGAGCAGAAGCTGCCGTTCGCTCGCAAGGTTGGCGATCGTTTTTGCATTCTTGACCGAGGCCGACAAGTAGCAGAAGGCGAAATGGAAGGCCTCGATGAAAAATTGATAAAGGAGTATCTCACGGTATGAGCGATGTACTTAACGCGATCTTGGAAGACGCGCAGCCACTTGGGATGGCAATTGAAGAAGATGTGAGAGACGGCTGGCAAGCCAATTTGAATCTTACCTTTGCAGACCGAGGAGACAAAACCGTACTCAAACACCGTTATCAGCTGGGGCCTCTTGCTGTGCAAAGGCCTTTGTATCCCGATGGCAAAACCTGTCACAGCTACCTGCTGCACCCTCCAGGTGGTGTCGTGGGAGGAGATACCTTAAATATTGATATATCAGCAGAAAGTGGAGCGCACACTCTGATCACAACGCCGGGTGCCACCAAGTTCTATCGTTCCAACGCCAAGTACGCCAAGCAGAAACAGATGCTGCACGTTGCTAAAGATGCACGCCTTGAGTGGATGCCACAAGAGAACATCTTTTTTCCTGATGCGCACGTTCGCTTAGACACTGAAATCTACCTTGAAAAAGGTGCACAGTTTTGGGGTTGGGAGATGCACTGTTTTGGTCGGCCTGCACAAAATGAGGGATTTGAGCAAGGACACCTGGTTGGGAAAACCGAAATCTACTTAGATAACAAGAAATTGCTCACCGAAGGTTTTAACTTTCATGGTGGCGATAAGTTAATGATAAATATGGGGTTATTAAACTATCCAATGATGGGGACCTTCTATATTACCGCGGATGAGCCACAAGATTTAGAGTTGGTACAGAGCTTGCTCTTATCTATTACACAGCAAGCTTCACTGCAACCTGTTCATTTTGGTTCATCGAGTAAGTCCTCATTAATTATGGGCGCGACACAAATTGAAGGGTTGATTGTGATTCGGGCTTTAGGTCATTGGAGTGAAGACATACTCCAAGCCTTCGGACAGATATGGCAAGCAACGCGCTCACACCTTTGTGGCTCCACCCCTGATTTACCAAGGATTTGGGCGACTTAGCGACCTGCCCATTTTTGTACCGAGGGTAGACTTCCAGCCCTCGGTACTTTTTTTCGCTTGCTGTGTGAAAAATTAACTTAGTTCAGAAGGAAAACGGGCTAAGTACCTAGACGAACAGTGGGCAAGTAAATGGAATTAACACCAAGAGAAAAAGACAAACTCCTCATCTTCTGCGCAGGTATGCTCGCGCAGCAAAGAAAAGACAAAGGCTTAAAGCTTAACTATCCAGAGTCCATCGCACTGATCAGCAGTGCCATTCTCGAAGGCGCGAGAGAAGGAAAAACCGTCTCCGAGTTAATGGATTTTGGACGTACTCTTCTCACCGTCGATGATGTGATGGAGGGCATTCCCTCTATGATCCCCGACGTGCAAGTCGAGGCCACCTTTCCTGATGGCACCAAGCTGGTGACTGTTCACGAACCGATTGTGTAAGGAGAGTCCAATGGCCAGTTCCAATTCAAACTGCAGCGGGTTTGTACCCGGAAAGATAGAGACTGCACCCGGCACCATCACCTTGAACGAAGGGAGAGATACTGTCTCAGTTAAGGTCAACAATATCGGTGACCGTCCGGTTCAAATAGGCTCTCACTATCACTTCTATGAAGCGAACCCTTCGCTGATTTTCGAACGAGAATTAACTAAGGGCTATCGCCTGAACATCCCTGCTGGCACTGCAACCCGTTTTGAGCCGGGCCAGTCGCGTACTGTGGAGCTGGTGAGCTATGCAGGTGCAAGGGAAGTGTACGGCTTTCAAGGAAAAGTGATGGGTAAGCTTTAACGGTCAACACTACCCGAAGCATATAACCGTCAAAGAGACAAAATAACAAAGGATTGATAATGGCGACGATATCCCGACAGGCATATGCCGAGATGTTTGGGCCAACAATCGGCGACCGCGTGCGTCTTGCAGATACCGATTTATGGCTAGAAGTAGAAAAGGATTACACCGTTTACGGTGACGAAGTGAAGTTTGGTGGCGGTAAAGTGATTCGTGATGGCATGGGACAGAGCCAGCGAGTGAGCGCAGAAACGCCAGACCTTGTGATCACCAATGCCGTCGTACTCGATTACTGGGGCATCGTAAAAGCCGATGTTGCGATTAAAGATGGTCGCATTCAGGCGCTCGGTAAAGCGGGCAACCCAGACGTACAGCCGGGCGTTGACATAGTAATTGGTCCGGGCACGGAAATTTTAGCTGGTGAGGGCGCAATCCTGACGGCTGGTGGCATTGACTCACACATTCATTTTATTTGCCCGCAGCAGATTGAAGAGGCGTTGGCGTCTGGTGTCACAACCATGATCGGTGGTGGTACTGGCCCTAATACCGGTACCAATGCTACGACCTGTACGCCGGGGCCGTGGAACATGCACCGTATGTTGGAAGCCTTAGACGAATATCCAATGAACTTTGGCTTACTCGGCAAGGGTAATGCCAGCCAACCAGAAGCACTACGCGAGCAAGTGGCTGCGGGGGCGGTGGGCTTAAAGCTGCATGAAGACTGGGGGACAACACCTGCATCGATTGATACGTGTTTAAGTGTTGCCGATGAAATGGATGTACAAGTGGCGATTCATACTGACACCTTGAACGAATCAGGCTTTGTGGAATCGACACTCGGTGCAATTGGTGATCGCGTTATCCATACCTACCACACTGAAGGAGCAGGTGGCGGTCATGCGCCCGATATCATTCGGGCTGCAGGTGAACCAAATGTATTGCCGTCATCAACCAACCCAACAAGGCCTTACACCGTCAATACCGTTGATGAGCATTTAGATATGCTGATGGTGTGTCACCACCTTTCTCCGTCGATTGCTGAGGATGTCGCATTTGCTGAGTCTCGTATCCGCCGTGAAACCATCGCTGCTGAAGACATATTGCACGATCTCGGTGCGTTCTCGATGATTGCATCGGATTCACAAGCGATGGGACGAGTAGGCGAGGTGGTCACTCGTACTTGGCAAACCGCGCACAAGATGAAAGTGCAGCGTGGCAGCCTAGAGGAGGATTCAGACTACAGCGATAACTTCCGTCTGCGTCGCTACATTGCAAAGTACACCATCAACCCTGCCATCACTCACGGCATGGCGCATGAAATTGGCTCAATTGAAGAAGGTAAGTTGGCTGACCTTGTGTTGTGGAAACCAGCCTTTTTTGGTGTGAAGCCAAGTGTAATCCTGAAAGGCGGCATGATAGCAATGGCTCCGATGGGCGACCCTAATGCCTCTATCCCAACGCCACAGCCTGTGCACTACCGCTCTATGTTTGGTAGCTCGGGTAAGGCAAGTCAAAACACCTCAATGCTATTTGTTTCTAAAGAAGCCAAGGCGCAAAACATTGATAAGCAGCTTGGGCTGAAGAGCCTGATTGGTGTGGTCAGTAATTGTCGCAACATCAGTAAAGCAGACATGAAGCTCAACGATTGGATGCCGAAGATCGAGGTGGATTCACAAACCTATCAAGTACGAGCCGATGGCAAGCTGCTTGAGTGTGAGCCGGCCAAAGAGCTGCCGATGGCACAGCGTTACTTCTTGTTTTAAGAAGAGTTGTTTTAAAGAAAATTATTTAGAGAGCTCTTGATTTGAACACTCTTGTTTTAAGAGCTCGGATTTTAATTCTACGCCTTACACAAGGCTATGAATCTCATATGGAGGTGAGTAATAACATGATTGAACTAACTCAAATTCAAGCAGAGCAGAGCACGACGCCCGATGGTTTTTTGAGCCTACCGATCGATAGTCGTATTAAGAGTCGTCTTAAAGTGACGCTCGATGATGGCCGCGATGCTGGTTTGTTTCTTCCTCGCGGACACATCCTACGTGGAGGCGAGCAGCTCACCAGTGAGTGTGGCTTAACGGTCGAAGTGAAAGCGGCACCAGAAACTCTTTCTACGGTGTATTGCGATGATGCGCACTTGCTGACTCGCGTGGCGTATCACCTAGGTAACCGACATGTTCCCCTACAAGTAGAGGCAGGCTGGGTTCGCTACCAGCACGACCATGTACTGGATGAAATGGTCGAGGGCTTGGGCGCAACAGTAACCACTGAAAAACAACCTTTTGAACCAGAAGGTGGGGCTTATGGTGGGCGCTCTGGCGGTCATCACCACCATCACTAACACATCTATTCCTAGATACAACCACGATTTAAATAACAATAAAGCAAGGATTTCGCGATGAACTTTAAATACGCTACTGGCTTAACGACACTAACAATCGCTTCGCTAACAACACCAACATTGGCTTTCGCTCACCCTGGACATGATCACGGCTCTCACTCATTTTTCTCTGGTCTAACGCACCCTGTTACCGGCGTCGATCATCTAATTATGCTGGTGGCATTTGGTATGTTGATTGGTGCGCTCTCTTATTCCAACAAGATTAAATCTGCTCTAGTCGGTGGCGGTCTTGTCTCTCTGATGGCGGGTCTATTGGTCGGTCAAGCAATGGGCTTCTCTGTCGTGGTTGAGCCTGCGATTATCGCTTCTCTATTTGTCGTAAGCCTATGTCTATGGCATGTGTTTTCACCTTCAACGACCAAGGTTAACAGCGTACTGGTGGTTTCAATCGGGTTCTTGTTCTTCCATGGTTACGCTCACGGCGTTGAAGCTGCGTCTGGTCTTGCACAGTTCGCGGCAGGCATGGGTGTAA
The DNA here is from genome assembly GCF_000695685.1 of Vibrio fortis. Lineage (GTDB taxonomy): Bacteria > Pseudomonadota > Gammaproteobacteria > Enterobacterales > Vibrionaceae > Vibrio > Vibrio fortis_A. The sequence continues at coordinate 63,900 of NZ_JFFR01000020.1, forward strand.
GTGCTTTAGGGTTGATGGGCGTTGGTTATGTTGCCGGTAAGGCGCTGTATTCGAAATGGGCATCACTGGGTGTGGCTTCGCTAAGCGCGCTATTTTTAATGGCGGCCTAAATTGCCCTAGGGAGATAAGCATGCAAGCAACAGCGAATGTCGCGAGCTATCGCCTATTTCAATTAATTAGCCCTTCATTACCAATTGGCGGCTTCACTTACTCTCAAGGGCTGGAATATGCCGTGGAAGCGGGGTGGGTGACCAACCGCGATACGATGGAGCAGTGGCTGAATTACATGGCGAACTCTAGTGTCGCCACCCTAGAACTGCCAATTATCGATCGACTCTATCTGGCACTAGAACAAGGCGAGCTCGATCAGATTGAGTACTGGTGTGATTTTTTGTACGCAAGCCGGGAAACCAGCGAACTGCGTGCGGAGGAAAAACAGCGTGGGTTGGCTCTGTTTACTTTGCTTAAGCGATTGGAGATTGATGTTTCTGTCATGGATTCAATCCAGTCGCACCCTAATCAACTGTTGGGATTCTGCATAGCAGCAAGGCATTGGAAAATTAGTTTAGAGGATTTAAAGCAAGGCTACCTTTGGAGCTGGTTAGAGAATTTGGTCACTGCAGGCGTGAAGCTAGTACCACTTGGTCAAACCGATGGCCAGCTAGCACTACTGAATGTCACACAGCGATTTCCTGCAGTGATCAATCAGGCGCGAAAAATTGAAGAGTGGATGATTGGTAGTTTCACGCCGTCGCTCTCGATTGCCAGCTCACTGCATGAAACACAATACACAAGACTATTTCGTTCATAGCGCAACGATGTAGTGGAAAGAATATAAGGAATAAGACTATGGAAAGTTATAAGCAACCGCTTCGAATTGGTATCGGCGGCCCAGTAGGCTCTGGTAAAACGGCACTGCTTGAGGTGCTGTGTAAAGCAATTCGTGACAAGCTGAATATCGCAGTCGTGACCAATGACATCTATACACAGGAAGATGCAAAGATTCTCACGCGAGCTGAAGCTTTAGAACCTGGCCGTATCATCGGTGTTGAGACGGGAGGCTGCCCACACACCGCGATCCGTGAAGATGCGTCGATGAACCTCGCGGCCGTTGAGGAGCTGGCTAAGCTGCACAAAAACCTAGATGTGGTGTTTGTCGAAAGTGGTGGCGATAACCTGAGTGCGACGTTCAGCCCAGAGCTTGCTGACCTGACTATCTATGTAATTGATGTAGCGGAAGGGGAAAAGATCCCACGTAAAGGTGGCCCGGGTATTACTCGCTCGGATCTGCTGGTGATTAACAAGATTGATTTAGCGCCATATGTTGGCGCGTCGCTAGAAGTGATGGAACAAGATACGCAACGTATGCGTCCAACCAAGCCGTTTGTGTTTACCAACCTTAAAGAGAGCAAAGGCCTAGATACCATCATCGACTTTATCGTGACTGAAGGTATGCTTACTCTTAAAGAGCCAGAGAAGGCAAGCTAGTCATTCGCAGCTTCTGATAATTCCCCCCCATAAGCAAAAGCCTTATCAAATCTGATAGGGCTTTCTAGTTTAACGCTGCTTAGTCGCTTATGCTTTTGCAATCTTTTGGGTGACTTGAGATTCAATCACGCCATCTTCAACTTGCGTTTTGATTACTTCACCAACATTCACATCTTCAATTGAAGAGACCGTCTGTTTAGAGGCTGAATGAGTGATGCTGTAGCCACGCTTTAGGGTCGCCAGTGGACTAACTGTCTCTAATTTCTCTGCAGCCATCGCAAGCTGGTGGCGAGTGGTTAGCAGTGTCTTATCCATCGCATCCAATAGCTTTTGCTCTGAACGTTGCAGATGCAGTTTTTGTTCACCCAAACGCTTAACTGGTGAGTTCAATTGAAGTTGATGCTGCTTACGTTCTACACGTTGTGCATGCTGCTTTAGGTATTGAGTCATCCCGCGGCGCAGACGCATGTCTAGATCATCCAGCTGCTGGCTTTGTTTTTGCAGCTGGTAGCTTGGATGCTGTTTCTCTAAGCGGAATTTAAGCGCATGTGTTGATTGTGCTTGCTTCATCAATAGGTGACGAATCGCGCTGACTAAGCGTGCACGCTTGGTCGCAAAGGCCTGTTCTTTATGGCTGTTATCACGGCTCACTAACTCAGCCGCCGCTGATGGAGTAGGGGCGCGCATATCAGCAACAAAGTCAGCAATCGTCACATCCACTTCGTGGCCGACGGCACTGATGATTGGAATCTGGCTTGCGGCAATGGTGCGCGCAACGATCTCGTTGTTAAAGCACCATAGGTCTTCCAGTGAACCGCCGCCGCGGCCCACAATTAACACGTCACACTCATTACGCTCATTGGCGCGTCCAATTGCTTGAGCAATCTGAATCGCTGCTTCTTCGCCTTGAACCATGGTTGGGTAAACCACAACAGGCAAAGATGGATCACGACGCTTTAGTACGTCCAAGATATCGTAGAGAGCGGCACCCGTTTTTGAGGTGATGACACCAACACGCTTAGGGTGTTCTGGCAGAGGTCGCTTATTTGATTGAGCAAATAGACCTTCTGCAGCAAGGTTCATTTTGAGTTTTTCAAACTCTTGCTGAAGTCGACCATCGCCCTCTGGCTGCATGCTTTCAATGATCAGTTGATAGTCACCACGCGGCTCATAAAGAGAGAGGCGGGCTTTGACTAATACTTGATTACCGTTTTGAGGCTTAAATGTCACTCGGCGGTTGTTGCCGCGGAACATGGCACATTTCACCTGAGCACGAGAGTCTTTAAGGGTGAGGTACCAGTGACCGGAGACAGGCGCTGAGAAATTGGAGATCTCTCCGACGAGCCAGACAATACCCATTTCATTTTCAAGAAGAAGTCGAACCTCTGCATTGAGGCGAGAAACAGTAAAGATGTTTGGATTGGTCATAGAGGCGCTATCTTTGTAGGACGGTCTTATGTCGTATCTCACAGGGCGTGAGTATGGAAGATAGCGGCAATATAATACATATCAAGGGGGTAAATGCAAATAAAAAATACAAAAATGTGTAGCCAAGCGATTTCCCCGTGCGTATAATCCCTCCGCAATATCTAATCCTAAGAGCTTCATTATGCGAAACGATGAAGCGGGATTTTTCTTTCTACCCCTCAATTGTGAGATATTGCAAATGCTAAGAATTGCCAAAGAAGCGCTGACATTCGATGACGTACTACTTGTGCCAGCACACTCCACTGTTCTCCCAAACACAGCTGATCTTCGCACTCAGTTGACTAAAAACATTTCACTGAACATCCCTATGATTTCTGCGTCGATGGATACCGTGACGGAAGCTCGTCTGGCTATCGCACTCGCGCAAGAAGGTGGCATTGGCTTTATCCACAAGAACATGTCTATCGAGCAACAAGCAGAGATGGTTCGTCAGGTTAAAATCTACGAAGCAGGTGTGGTTTCTCACCCTGTAACAGTAAGCCCTGATGCAACAATCGCTGACGTTGTCGCTCTAACTGAGAAGCACGGCTTTGCTGGTTTCCCAGTTGTTACTGAAACAAACGAACTGGTTGGTATCATTACTGGTCGTGACGTTCGCTTCGTAACAGACTTGTCTAAGAAAGTAGACGTAGTGATGACGCCTAAGTCGCGTCTAGCTTCAGTTAAAGAAGGTGCAACACGTGAAGAAGTGCAAGAGAAAATGCACGAAGCACGCGTTGAGAAAGTACTGGTAGTGAACGATGAGTTCCAACTAACCGGTATGATCACAGCAAAAGATTTCCATAAAGCAGAACGTAAGCCAAACGCATGTAAAGATGAGCGCGGCAGTCTACGTGTTGGTGCCGCTGTTGGCGCTGGCGCTGGTAACGAAGAGCGCGTTGCTGCTCTTGTTGAAGCTGGTGTAGACGTTCTACTTATCGACTCTTCTCACGGTCACTCTGAAGGTGTCCTAAACCGTATCCGCGAAACTCGCACAGCTTATCCAGATCTAGAGATCATTGGTGGTAACGTTGCAACGGGTGCAGGTGCTCGTGCACTTATCGAAGCTGGCGTAAGCGCAGTTAAAGTAGGTATCGGCCCAGGTTCTATCTGTACAACTCGTATCGTTACTGGTGTTGGTGTTCCTCAAGTAACAGCAATCGCAGACGCAGCAGAAGTTGCTAACGAATACGGCATCCCAGTTATCGCTGATGGCGGTATCCGTTTCTCTGGTGACATCTGTAAAGCAATCGTAGCTGGCGCATCTTGTGTGATGGTTGGCTCTATGTTCGCTGGTACTGAAGAAGCACCGGGTGAGGTTATCCTTTACAACGGTCGTTCTTACAAGTCTTACCGTGGTATGGGTTCTCTTGGCGCAATGTCTCAAGGTTCTTCTGACCGTTACTTCCAGTCTGACAACGCAGCAGACAAATTGGTACCAGAAGGTATCGAAGGTCGTATCGCATACAAAGGTCGCCTAAAAGAGATCGTTCACCAACAAATGGGTGGTCTTCGCTCAAGCATGGGCCTAACAGGTTCAGCAACAGTAGAAGATATGCGTACTAAAGCAGAGTTTGTTCGTATCTCTGGTGCAGGCATGAAAGAGTCTCACGTACACGACGTTCAAATTACTAAAGAAGCGCCTAACTACCGTCTAGGTTAATCGACTCCTTTAAACGTTTTATAGTGTGCCCATTAGAGGCACACTGTTTTATCTAGCTCTGTTTTTTCTCTATCTATATAGTGATTAAACATTGAGTAAGAGAAAATTGACGAAAACGTTTGCTTTATTTCTTGAAGAGTTAATGAGAGGTGAGTAAACTCGCCTCCGTTTCATCACATAGCCAATAAGACTGCTTACAATGACTAAAAATATTCATGACCAACGTATTCTAATTCTAGATTTCGGCTCTCAATACACGCAGCTAGTTGCTCGTCGTATTCGTGAAATCGGTGTTTACTGTGAACTTTGGAGCTGGGACGTAGAAGAAGCGGATATTCGTGAATTCAACCCAGATGGCATCATCCTTTCTGGTGGCCCTGAAAGTGTAACGGAAGAGAATTCTCCACGTGCACCTCAGTACGTATTTGATTCAGGTGTTCCTGTATTCGGTATCTGCTACGGCATGCAAACTATGGCTGAGCAACTTGGCGGTAAAGTAGCAACGTCTACTGAGCGTGAGTTCGGCTACGCAGCAGTACAAGTAACAGGTGAATCTGCACTGTTTGCTGATCTAGAAGCATCTCAAGATGTTTGGATGAGCCACGGTGACAAAGTAGTAGAAATCCCAGCTGACTTCGTTAAAACAGGTGAAACAGACACTTGTCCTTACGCAGCAATGGCGAACGAAGAGAAGAAATACTACGGCGTTCAATTCCACCCAGAAGTAACGCACACTAAGAACGGCATGAAAATGCTAGAAAACTTCGTTCTTAATGTATGTGGTTGTGAAGGCCTTTGGACTTCTGCTTCAATCATTGAAGATGCAGTTGCACGCATTAAAGAGCAAGTAGGTGACGACGAAGTTATCCTTGGTCTATCTGGTGGTGTTGATTCATCAGTAGTTGCGATGCTTGCGCACCGTGCAATCGGCGACAAACTAACGTGTGTATTCGTAGATAACGGCCTACTTCGTCTGAACGAAGCTGAGCAAGTTATGGATATGTTCGGCAACAAGTTTGGTCTAAACATCATCCACGTAAACGCTGAAGACCGTTTCCTAGAAGCGCTTAAAGGCGAGAACGATCCTGAAGCTAAGCGTAAGATCATCGGTCACGTATTCGTAGATATCTTCGACGAAGAGTCTAAGAAACTGAAAAATGCTAAATGGCTAGCTCAGGGTACTATCTACCCAGACGTAATTGAGTCTGCGGCATCTAAGACTGGTAAAGCGCACGTAATCAAGTCTCACCACAACGTTGGTGGTCTTCCAGACGATATGGAAATGGGCCTTGTTGAGCCTCTACGTGAGCTGTTTAAAGATGAAGTACGTAAGATCGGTCTAGAGCTAGGTCTTCCATACAACATGCTTTACCGCCACCCATTCCCGGGTCCAGGTCTAGGTGTTCGTGTTCTTGGCGAAATCAAGAAAGAGTACTGTGACTTGCTACGTCGCGCTGATGCTATCTTCATTGAAGAGCTTCACGCTGCTGACCTTTACCACAAAGTATCTCAAGCGTTCACGGTATTCCTACCAGTTCGCTCTGTTGGTGTAATGGGCGATGGCCGTAAGTACGATTGGGTTGTGTCTCTACGTGCTGTAGAAACAATCGACTTCATGACTGCTCACTGGGCACACCTACCATACGACTTCCTAGGTAAGGTTTCTAACCGCATTATCAACGAAGTTGACGGCATTTCACGTGTTGTTTACGACATTTCTGGTAAGCCACCAGCAACTATCGAGTGGGAATAATCTCTCTCTGTTGATGTAATCGAGACAAAATTGTCTTAGATTCTAGAAGCCTCGAACTCTGTTCGGGGCTTTTTGTTTTTTGGAGCCACTCCCCATAACGATTGAGACAAAATGAAGTGATTTATAAATTGTTAGTAAGCGACTCGCACTTCTTTTCGATTTAACCGTTCGGCACTAGAGCCTTTTCATCGTGCCACATACTCTCTTATCGACGTTACTTATAAGAGAACAAACTATGTTAAACGTGAAACCGATAGCGCTCGTTTTGAGTGTTCTTTTCGTTGGTGGAAGCCATGCAGCGACCAATAGCCAACCAAACATGAATATCCAACCCGACCCACAAAACCCGACTGGCTATCTTGTGTCGAGAGCCGACCTTGCAGCTGTAGAGCAATCCAAGGCTTCTGACCCTATGTATGCGATTTGGTCTCAAGCATTACAAACTCGCTCCAATACGATTGTTGAAGCGATAGAGCCAAATCTCTCTACCAACCCCGACAACGTAAAACGCGTCGAGCGTGTGTTCCCACAAACCGAGTGGGACTTCCTAACGAAAATGGCGGCACCGGAATACACCTACACCCGTTTCCTACGTGCGATTGGTAAATTCCCTGCGTTCTGTGGAGAGTACACCGATGGTCGCGATTCAGATGCCATCTGTAAGAAATCCATCATCACCGCTTTTGCTCACTTCTCTCAAGAGACGGGCGGTCATATCGCAATAGACAACACCTCTGATAATCCATTGGCGTTAGAAGAGTGGCAGCAAGCCTTAGTGCACGTGCGCGAAATGGGTTGGTCTGAAGGGCAAGAGGGTTACACCACAGGCTGTGGTCAGAATGATTGGCAGAATGCACGTTGGCCGTGTGCTGCGGGGCAGGGCTACTTTGGGCGAGGCGCGAAACAGCTTTCTTACCATTTTAACTATGGTGCCTTCTCTGAAGTGATGTTCGATGGCGATGCAACGGTGCTTTTGAATAACCCCGGTTTAGTTGCAGACTCATGGTTGAACCTAGCTTCAGCGATCTGGTTCTTCCTAACGCCCCAAGCGCCTAAGCCAGCGATGTTGCATGTGATCGATCGCACTTGGACACCTTCTCAGCGCGAAATCGACGCGGGAATTGGCTATGGCTTTGGTACGACTATTAATGTGATTAATGGTGGTATCGAATGTGGTGAGCAGAACAAAAACAAAGGCCAACCGGTTAACCGCATTCGTTACTGGGAAGGTCTTGCGGAGTACTACCAGATCCCTGTTGAAGCGGACGAGAAGAATACTTGTTGGCAACAGACGCCTTACGGCAGCTTGAACTTGAACGGTGCGACAGATGTGCTTTACACCAACTGGGATGGTAACTGGAAATACTACGCCGATCGCCCAGAAGGCTTTTCATTTGAGTGTGAGTTAGTTGGCTTCCAAACCGCTTACTCTGCATTAGTACCGGGTGATTACGAGAAGTGTGTGACCAACTTTTATGGCTCTCATGCGAGCTGGCCAGAAGTGCGTGTGGTCGACAAACTAGACCCGGTAGATCCTGGAACCAACCCGGGTGGTAATGGTTGGGATGCCAATAAGGTTTACAACACTGGCGATCAGGTGACCTTTAACGGCGCAACCTATGAGGCGAAGTGGTGGACACAAGGCGATGAACCTTCTGCTGGCGGACCTTGGAAATTGATCGCTGGCGAACCAACACCACCAGTAGAACCCGATCCAACACCCGTAGACCCGCCAGTGACTGAGCCTCCGGTAACGAACCCTCCAGTTGAGCCACCTGTTACTGAACCACCAGTCGTTCCAAGCGAATTTACTACTTGGGAACCGGGGGTTACTCAGGTAAGTGATGGTGAGAAGGTGACATACCAAGGAAAGTGCTTTGTCGCGAAAAACGGCCCCGGTGTATGGGAGAGCCCTGTCCAATCAAACTGGTTCTGGGATGAGATTAGTTGTCAGTAGTAAGGCTCACACTTGATGAGTGAATGACGATCACATAAGCCGGGCACATGCTCGGCTTTTTGGTGTTTAGGAATAGATGAGGGATGCGAGTAAGCGAGTGGCGAAGAGCTTGTTTTTGATTGCTCCCAAACTCCCCGTACTCAGAGCTGTAAAATCTTTTCGTATCTCGAATCTCGTTACTCGTATCAATGATCAGATACGAGATGCGAGTATACGAGTGGCGAAGAGCCTGTTTTTGAGTGCTCCCAAACTCCGCGTACTCAGAGCTGTAAAATCTTTTCGTATCTCGAATCTCGTTACTCGTATCAATGATCAGATACGGGATGCGAGTAAGCGAGTGGCGAAGAGCCTGTTGTTGATTGCTCCCAAGCTCTGCGTATTCAAGAGTATAAGAGCTTTTCGTATCTCGAATCTCGTTACTCGAATCAATGATTAGATACGGAATACGAGTACACAAGTGGTGAAAAGCTCGCTCTCTATTGCTCTTCGTATCCCGAACCTCGTCTACTCGAATCCAAAAAATCTTTTCGCATCTCGAATCCCGTTCACTCGCATCTAAAAAACACATACAAAACATGAACACCAAACCCTGAATATGAAACTAATATTCCATAGGATCATTTATTCAACCTTAGTTTTCGATAACTGGATTACCTCAAAATCGGTTTATAGATTAAAATTTTCTTACAAATTTTATTGGTTTTGTTTAACCCCTATTTGATAAAGGTAAATTCGCAATGTCGACCAAACTAGCTAACCCAGCGCCACTTGGCTTAATGGGTTTCGGTATGACCACTATTCTTCTTAATATTCACAACGCAGGCTTCTTCCCGATTGATTCGATGATCCTAGCTATGGGTATTTTCTACGGTGGTTTGAGTCAAGTGATTGTCGGCACAATGTGCTTTAAGCGTGGTGACACTTTCGGTACGACAGCATTTACTTCTTACGGTCTATTTTGGCTGACACTGGTTGGTCTGATCGTAATGCCTTACATGGGTCTACCAGCAAGCCCAGCAAGCTTCATGGGTTGGTACCTACTGTTATGGGGCGTATTCACAGGCTTCATGTTCATCGGCTCTCTATGCTACCCAGTAGCGAAGCAAGTGGTATTCGGTTCTCTAACGATTCTATTCTTCTTACTTGCAGCTCGTGATTTCACTGGTAGTGAACTAATCGGCACCATCGCTGGTTTTGAAGGTATCTTCTGTGGCGCTTCTGCAATCTACTTTGCAATGGCTCAAGTGATTAACAACGAATACGGTCGCACAGTACTGCCAATCGGCGAGAAGAAAGCACCGCAAGTTGCAACACAAGAGATCGCAGCTTAAGACCGTTGTTTGGGAACAGCGCTTAATACCAATCGTAGTAAATAACTGCTCACCCTAGCTTGCTAAAATGCTCGATAACGGCGTTAGAATTTTTGATTGTAGAATAACTACTTATCGAAAAATTCTGCCTTGTTCTCAAGCCTTTTTTCTGCGCTATTTCTGATCACTTACTTACTGTGATTGGTATAGGAGAACAGGAAAACAAAACGGGTTAGCCGAAATGGCTAACCCGTTTTTTTATTATCTCTGAATAGGCCTTACAGCATCTATTCAGATCAGGAGTTTACTTACGCAGATGGCTGCTCAACTGGCTTGCTGTCAGTTGTTTCAGCTTCAGGCGATTTGCCTGTCTTACGCTTGTATTTACCTTCCCAGTAATCCGCACCTTTGATGCCAAGCTTAATTGGGTTGAATGTGTACTCAGTTACGCCTTTTTTCTGTTGCTCTTCGTAGTCTTTCAGCGCTTTCAGAGCTGGTTTAGACATGAAGAAGATGATCAGAATACCCGTAATGTTGAGCCAAGCCATCAGACCTACACCCACATCACCCATTGCCCATGCAAGGTTGGCGGTTTTCACTGTACCGTAGAATACCGCAGTGATAAGAACCGCTTTCAGAGCAAACATCATACCTGGGATCTTAATAGTACGACGTAGGTACGCGATGTTCGTTTCTGCAATGTAGTAGTAAGCAAGAATAGTTGTGAACGCGAAGAAGAACAGAGCAAACGCAATGAATGGCTTACCAACACCTGGTAGAGCACTTTCGATTGCAAGCTGTGTAAATACAGGGCCGTTCGCACCGATATCTGCAGCTAGGTTCTGTACTAGGAATGCGCCTTCAGCACCACCGTGTACGTTGTATGCACCAGTGATAAGAATCATGAACGCTGTTGCTGAACATACTAGTAGCGTATCGATGTAGATAGAGAAAGATTGAACCAGACCTTGCTGTGCTGGGTGATCAACGCTTGCAGCTGCTGCAGCATGAGGACCAGTACCTTGACCTGCTTCGTTAGAGTAAACACCACGTTTTACACCCCAACCGATAGCAGCACCAACACCCGCCATAGGCGTAAATGCGTCACTAACAATCATACCGAAGATGCGTGGCACTTCACCGATGTTTAGAAGGATGATAACGAAAGCAATCACGATGTACGCTAGCGCCATGAAAGGAACCACGATTTGCGTGAAGTTCGCAATACGCTTAACACCACCGAAGATGATGAACGCTAGGATGATCGCAATAACAGTACCAGTGAAAACTTTAGCAAAACTGAACGTACCGATAGCTGTTTCGATCATGTCGCCTGTGCCAAACGCAGCTTCTACCGCATTACCAATGCTGTTTGACTGAACGCCTGGTAGTAGAACACCACAAGCAAAGATTGTCGCGATAGCGAAGATCCACGCGTACCATTTCTGACCCATCGCTTTTTCGATGTAGTAAGCTGGACCACCACGGAACTCGCCTTCATCTTCTTCTTTATAGATTTGAGCCAGTGTCGATTCTGCAAACGCAGTTGCCGCGCCAAAGAAGGCAACAACCCACATCCAGAATACAGCACCAGGGCCACCGAAACCGATTGCGGCAGCAACACCAGCAATATTACCTGTACCTACGCGCCCAGAAAGTGAAACGGCAAGTGCTTGAAAAGATGAGATACCTTTACTTGAGCTTTTGCCAGATAACAACAAACGCCACATTTCAAAGAAGTGACGAACTTGAACAAATCGGGTCATTATGGAGTAGAACAAACCTGCGCCTAGACACAAGTAAATCAGTACCGGACTCCAGATTATTCCATTCAAAAAATCAACGAATGACTGCATGAGTATTTTTCCCTGTTAGTTGTACTTATGATTGTTTTTCGTACAACACAATACTTCACATGTAATGCTCTTGTTAAATTATTTATCTATCTAAGCTTAATAGTGTGATATATCGCATGTTCTTGAGGGCTTTTGTTAACGATAAGTTCTATTTTTCCGTTTGCCATTCGACATAGAAATGCAATTTAATGCATTTTTTTAGTTAGATCTCTCTCGGAAAAATAGAATTTCATGATGTGATTTGGTTTGGAATTAAATTTCAACTTTCTGACAAGTTGCTGATAGATGCATCAGGCTGGTGTTATGTTGTGGTTTTAATACGTAATCTTATCGGTGGCCATTCTATTAATGTGATCTATAAATCACATTTAGATTGCCGCGTTTGAGTTTTGGTGTGATCAAAATCACAATGAGTGGGTGTGGTATGAATCTCAGACAATTGCAGGATATTTTGCCTAAGTTTGCAGATTTTACCAGAGTCATTGATTGTTACAGATGTGTTTCAGGTTCTATATGTTCTCCCCAAGTTCAAAAATCAAAGTTCAGAGTTTCGGTCGTGTTCTTGCGAACATGGTTATGCCTAGTATTGGCGCCTTTATTGCTTGGGGACTGATCTCCGCACTGTTCATACCAACGGGCTGGTGGCCGAATGAAGCTCTAGCTTCGATGGTTAGCCCAATGATCACCTTCTTGATTCCATTATTGATTGGCTACACCGGCGGCAAGATGACAGGGGGAGAGCGGGGTGCAATTGTTGGCTCTATTGCAACCATGGGCCTGATTGTTGGAACCGATGTTCCGATGCTAATGGGAGCGATGATCATTGGGCCATTAGGTGGCGCTGTGATTGCACGCTTTGACCGAGCCATCGAAGGCAAGGTTCGAAGTGGTTTTGAGATGCTAGTGAATAATTTCTCTGCGGGCATCGTAGGAATGATATGTGCCATCGTTGCCTTTTTGATTGTCGGGCCTGCTGTAAAAGTGGTTTCGACTATGTTGGCCGCAGGTGTCCAGGCCATGGTCGACACTGGCTCACTGGCTTTGGTTTCTATTTTGGTGGAACCGGCGAAAATTCTTTTCCTCAACAATGCGATTAACCATGGCGTTTTCTCACCAATCGGAATTCAGCAGGTTGAACAATATGGTCAGTCGTTAGTATTCCTTATTGAGTCTAATCCAGGCCCTGGTCTTGGGGTGTTATTGGCTTATATGGCGTTTGGCAAAGGCAGCACTAAACAAACAGCTGGTGGTGCATCCATCATTCACTTCTTCGGCGGTATTCAAGAGATCTACTTCCCTTATGTGTTAATGAAGCCTCGTTTGATTTTCGCTTTGATTGCTGGTGGTATGGCGGGCGTGACAACGTTGGTCCTGTTTGATGCGGGTTTGGTGTCAGCAGCCTCTCCGGGGTCTATCTTCGCTATTTTGGTGATGGCGCCTAAATCATCAATGTTGGGTGTCGCGCTTTCTATCGCTATCTCTACCTTAGTGTCGTTCTTATGCTCATCACTGATTCTAAAAACAGAGCAAAGTACGGAACCTGAGCAAGAAGAAGGCTATTTAACAGGTCGACCACGCTTTTCAAATCGAACGTCAGACTAATCACTTAAAAATAACGACGTTCTTACAGCGATAGACCAACGTCACTTTAGGCTTAGAGGTAAACATGAGAAACACGCGAGCAGAAAGCGCCATGCTTTCAAAGGCCATTGAGCCTATCGACTTGCCCAATGAAGCAGAACTGCTGGAAGTGATCTCGACAGCTGAGGACGCCAGTGCGGTGTTCTTAGCGGCCTATCATGCCTTGGACGATACCATTGGCGTGTTAATGCAAACTATCTTCTATAAAGACGATTATGCCGTGAAGTTTGTTGTTGATCCTCTGCTTAAGAATCAAGGCCCTTTAGGGGATGTGATGGTTCGTAGCAAGCTGTTGTATGGACTTGGTGTGATTAACCGTGAAATCTATGAAGATGTAGAGCGTTTTGTGACCCTGAAAGAGTGGGCAGACACGCCACACAGCAGCATCTATTTTACCGACCCTGATGTGATTGAAGAGCTGCAAAAAGTCAACGTGGTACAAAGTGTGATGCCTATCGATTACGATCAGCAAGCAGCCAACAGCCTACCGGAAGAAATGCTGACCATGTTCACTGAACGTCACAACCAAAAGGTGCAATCGAGCATAGTATTAGCCATCGCAGAACTGGTGAGACAAATCTGCCACTGCGACACTTCATTTCTTCCTTCTTAAGTACTCATTCAGCATTGCTTACAGTCATAATTAATCTCCTCTCAACCATTAATATTGTTACTAAATTTTACCCATATCATATCCGTGAAGTGCATCGAAACTCATTTTGAAACTGATTGAGTCAATGACTGTATAAATAAAAAATATCTAGCGTTTTTATATGTTTATGGAGGATTTATGAAAACACTAGGCGGCGTTGTTTTGGGGAGTCTACTACTAGTAGGTTGTGGTGGCGGCGGAGGCGGTAGCAGCAGTAGCGGTGGCTCTGGTACTGGCAATTTGAGTGGCCTTCCTGACCCTGGAGGAGTATCAAGCACCAACTATGACCCACGACAGTTGCGTGCTCAAGCGACTTTTTCCAATAGTACTGTCACTGGCTCAACTATCGTTTTTGCACTTACCTATGAGAAAGACGCAACGCGTCTGATGTCAGTCGATGATCTCGATGAAATTGAAGTGTTGGTCGATGGTACACCGGTTGTTTTGACTAATATGTACGGCTTTCTCTACTCGTATGATATGCCAGCTAATGCTTCAAGTTATGAGGTAAGTTGGAAACGTGATGGTGAGGTAATTGCTTCGACGAGTTTTGATGGTGAACCCGCTGAGATTCCGCTCACCACTCTTTACGATGGCAGTGGTGTACAGTTCAGTTGGGTAGAGCAAGCCAACACTACTTATCGCTTTGTGATTCCAGGGTTAACGTGTACGGATCGCTTCGGCAATAATGAACACTTCTCGCACTGGGAAAATGATGATTTATCTAAGAACGTGGTTGAGGGAGGTTTGTACTATGTTCCATTTAGCCTCTTTAACAACTTCACTGAAGACCAGCTAAGAGCTACCTACCAAACTTGTTTCGTTAGCTTAGATGTGACCGGAGAACACCACGACATTAATATTCGAGATTCTGGTTATCAAATGAAGGGCATTGCGATGGGATCTGGCGTTGAACTGCTTACCATTTTCTAAGTTATTCTGACCATGCTCTGAGTTATCTCTATTCAGATATTTAATCTTTGGGGAAGGTTATTCTTCCCCTTATTCTCTAGAAACACTATACCCACGTCCTTCAAGTAATTTGGCAAAGGTGGATTGAGCTTTTGGTTCACCATGAATCAAATGGATCGATTTTGGTGGGGGAGTGATACCCTCGATAAAGCGCATGAGATCGTTTTGTCCTGCGTGAGCGGAATAACCAGACATCGTATGAATTTGTGCGTTCACGGGGATATGAGCTTGGTCGACCTCTACAGACATTTCTCCTTGCTGCAAAGCACGACCTAATGTTCCATGGGCTTGATAGCCCGCTAAAATCACATCAGTTCTCTTGTCGGGTAGTAAAGCTGATAGATAGTTCATGATTCGCCCGCCCTGACACATTCCCGAAGCAGCAATCACTATCGCAGGCTCTGCTGTTGATTTAAGTCTGTTGACCAGTTTCTTGTGGGCTCGGTGATCATCAATCGTAATGCACTGCTCGAACGCCAATGGATTGCGGTGTGCTGCTAATCTCTGTTTCGCTTCCTCTCCCCATAGTTCTTTAAATTGACGATAGGAGCGGGTGATCTTGTGTGCCATTGGCGAGTCAAGAATGATGGGCAGTTGGTGACTCAGAGAGCGCTGCTCGATCATCTGTTCAATATCAAACAGTAGCTCTTGAGTTCTTCCAACGCTAAAGGCGGGAATAAGGATTGCGCCACCATCTTCCAATGAGTGGTCAATAATGCGGTTTAGGGTTTCTGCACGCTCAGCGATATTGGAATGATTGCTCGCACCATAGGTCGATTCAATAAACAGATAGTCAACTCGTTCAGGTGAAATTGGATCGGGCAATAGGGGAGTGTTACTTGGGCCAAGGTCTCCAGAAAACACCACGACCTCTTCATTCGGTAATTTAACCTCAATATAAGCCGAACCAAGTATGTGCCCCGCGGGTTGAAAACGAGCATAAAGAGTATTTGGCCTACCATGATCCTTTTGCTTGTTGAGGTGAGGTGCTCGCGGAATTGGAAACCACTGATGGTAGGCTTGAGGCTGTATTAGTGAGTGAATTCTTTTGAGGATTTGCTTTCGTTGGCGGTGGCTAAAGCCTTGCAGTTTCAACCCATCTTCAATCATTAGCGGGGCAATGGCAGCCGTTGCTTTGGTACAGATGATTGGCTGATTAAAGCCAGTCGCCAGCAGCCATGGAATGCGACCAATATGATCAATATGGCTATGGGTCAGCAACAAAGCGTTTAGGTGCTGAGTCTCAAACTCAACTTCTAATGGGCGAGTATCTGCACCTTGAAACAGACCACAATCAATCAGTATTGCTTGGTCTTCCACTCTAAGCTCATGGCAAGAGCCCGTAACTGTATGTTTACCACCGTGATGAATAACCTGCATTCGTCGCTCCTATTAAAGCCAACCTCAATTGTGCTAATCGTGACGGGCAAAGAAAATAACAGCGACGAAAGTTGCGAGGCCGCGAGCGATAAAATGTAATTGAGCCTTCACTCAGCCCAATTGTCGCGAGATATGACTCTGCTTATTGGGTCGAACTTTTACGTGTATCGAGCTTTGGACTGGCTTCAGCCTCTAAGCGCGCGACTTCTGCATCAAGCTGAGCGATTTTTTCCGCCATTAAAGCGTGGCAGTGATCAGCAAGGGCTCTGGCATCACCCAGTTCGTAATCCGACACATCGATAGGTTCGAGCATTTCAGTGATCACAATGCCGTTGTTGGCGCGATTCAAATCAATCTTGTTGTGAGTGGTACTGGTACACATTGGGGTAATAGGCACACCTGCCTCAATCGCCATACGGAATGCCCCCGTTTTAAAAGGCAAGAGTCCACGGCCTTTACTACGAGTACCTTCTGGGTAAACCCATACCGAAAGGTCTCTTTGGTGAATAGCCTCAGCTACTTGCTTAATCGTATCTCTGGCTTTGGATTTGTCTTCACGATTGATCAAAATGTTACCCGTGATCCAATACAAAACGCCAAAGAATGGAATCCACAGTAAATCGCGTTTACCCAGTGATACGGTGCGCGGCCTTAGCATTCCCGGATCGGTAACGAAATCAAATACACTCTGGTGATTCGAAATGTACACGCTGTTTTTCGGTGTTGGCGCGTTCTCTAACCCGCGCTGAATAATTGTAAGGCCAAGGATCTTTTGCAGTTGATTGAACCAGCGACAAAAGAAATACACATGCTTTGGGTTTTTAGGGCTAAACAGACAGAAAACAAGTGCACTCAGTGTTGTGGCAACCACAAACACCGTAGCCAAAATAAGACGAAGAACAGTAAGCACAGCCGACTCCTTTCCACTGCACATTGGCAGTATTCAAACCGTTGAAGAAGATTAGAGCTTCAGTTCTATTTAACCAAGTTGCAACATTTTGAGAGCGGCAGACATCAAGAGTGAGAGATGTATATAAAACCGCAGTCAAGAATCTAGGATATCAGCACACACGTGTTCACTGGCTAGAGTGATATTGGGATCAAAGAAAACGATCATGCTGAGGAAAAAACAGTAACAACAGCATCTCTAGATAGAAATCTATTAATCATCGACTTATCATTGAGTTAGAACTCACAACAACCGACCTAGTATGTCTTCTACTATCGATTACTATCATCACAATGCGCTTACCTTAAGTCATCAGTACAACTCGGTATCGTTTGAATCTGTACACCACAGTTGGAAGCTTTATTGGCCTCTAGTGGGCGATAAAGTGCTTGATGTTGGCGCTGGTAGCGGGCGTGATGCTCGTTGGATGCAACAACAAGGTTGTGAGGTGATAGCTATCGAACCGAGTAATGCTCTTCGCGAGTTAGGAGCAGAATACACCGGGGTAGAGGTTACTTGGATTAATGATGCACTTCCTGCATTGAGTCGAACTGAAAATCTCGGGATGCGTTTTGATCTTATCTTGGTGAGTGCAGTTTGGATGCATCTTCCAAGCAGCTATCGTGAGCGAGCCTTTCGCAAACTCTCTAATCTACTTGCACCTAATGGCCGCTTGATTATCAGTCTTCGACATGGTGAGTTCGACGACCAACGTCAAGGCTATCCGGTTTCTGTTGAAGAGCTCGAACAGCTGGCAAAAAATAGTGCCTTACAAGTCCGACATATTGACGAGAGTAAAGACCAACTCAATCGAAGTGAGGTTTGGTGGCAGACCGTTGTTATGACCTTGCCTGATGATGGTTCCGGTGATCTCAACAAAGTGCGCCATATCATCGTTAACGACAACAAGTCAGCGACTTACAAACTGGCCTTGTTGCGAACACTATTACGTATTGCTGATGCTCACTCAGGAGCGGTCATCGATAGAAGTGACGGAAAAATACTGCTTCCAGTAGGACTGGTAGCTCTGTACTGGGTAAGACAGTTTAAAAGGTTGATTGATATCGACATTGAAGGTTCTGGTATTCAGCAGAACAGCAATACCACCAAGGGGCTCGGTTTTGTCAAAGAAGATGGTTGGAATCAGCTCAAGCATTTGAGTGCCGACGATCTTGCGATTGGTGCGATGTTTTTAGGAGAAGAAGCGAAAGCGCTACAGAAACTGTTCTCACATACCATAAGTACCATCAAAGCTGGGCCTGTCACTTTTATCTATCAGGGAGCCAAAGACAACAAACTGTTCGAGATACTGCCTCCAGCACAGCGTCGAAAGTCACTCAGTTCTTTGGTGATAGACAGCGACTTCTTAGCCAGCTTTGGTTACTTCACTTTGGATGAGAGTTTGTGGGAGTGTTTTCGAATCTATCACTCTTGGATTGAGCCATTAGTCGTTAACCAGTGGGTGATGGAAATGCAGCGCTTCGAGACAAACCGTGAACGCAACATTTCACTGCAAACCTATCATGACTGCTTGGTGTGGATTGACCACAACCACGATACGCGAGATGTCAGAAAGCGCGTAGAACAACTTCGCAAAGAACACACTGAGATTGTAAGCGTGTGGAGTGGAACTGTGCTTAAGCAAGACTATCACGTTGATCACTGCCTGCCATTTACCTATTGGCCGAACAATGACAAATGGAATTTGTTGCCAACCACAACCAACGAAAACCTCAAAAAAAGTGACAAAGTGCCTACAGCGGAGAAGCTACATAAATCAAAGCAGAGGATCTTGGATTGGTGGCAATTGGCATGGGATCACTCTGACCTATCCAAGCAGCGATTCTTTTCTGAGGCAGCCCTCTCCTTGCCGAACATTCCACCGCAATGCCGTGACTTTGAAGAGGTATTTGATGCGATGGGACTGCAGGTTCGTGGCGTTAAAAGTCGCTTACTTATCAATGAATGGAGTTAGGTAGATAGTCATGAAACACATCGGCATAGATGCCTGCAAAGCGGGGTGGGTGGTTTGGAGTTGTCAGCAAGATGAGGTGCAACTTGAAGTGGTGGCGGAGCTCTCTGAAATAGCAGAACGGTTGCGTGATGCTCATACTCTGATTGATATCCCAATCGGCTTTAGTGATTCCGAAACGCCCGATAGGTTGTGCGACAAAGCAGCTCGAAAATACTTAACGAGAACTCGCGGAGCTTCGGTGTTCCCTGTGCCTTGTCGTGAAGCGGCTTATGCTGAAAGTTACCCTCAAGCTTGCGAGATTAACTTCGAGTTGTGTGGGCGTAAGCTTTCTAAACAGGCTTGGTACATTCTGCCAAAAGTGCGTGAGGTGGATGCGTTACTCAATCTTTACCCTGAACTCTATCTGCGAGAATCTCACCCAGAGGTGATGTTCGCTACTTTGAATGGTGCGCCTTTAGAGCATTCGAAAAAGAGCATTGAAGGCCAACAGCAAAGGCTCGATTTGTTAGCGCGATATCTACCTCAACATATCGATAAGCTCAAGCACCAAGTAGCAACCACCAAGAAATCGAAAGTCGCGCCTGATGATCTCATCGACGCGTTCGCTTTAATGCTGTGTGCTTTGCATTCTGATCAACTGAGCTCCTTTCCAGAGAATGAAGACAAAGATCCGCAAGGGCGAACCCGTGAGATTGTCTATTGGCAGCCGCCATCTGATTAACTCTTTTCATGTCTAAAGGGCCACTTACAGTGCCTTAACTGCCGTTAGTTATCTTCATCATCTGCGAGACGTATTTTCTGTTGCTCTAATTATTAATAAGAGCAGTCGTTATGAGAAACAACATCGCAGAAGATAACTCCTACACCATCGGTCAAACTCCATTGGTGCGCTTGAACCGCGTTAGCAAAGGACGTGTGCTGGCCAAGATTGAATCACGTAATCCAAGCTTTAGTGTTAAGTGCCGTATTGGCGCCAACATGATTTGGCAGGCGGAGAAGCTGGGCAAGCTAGTGCCGGGGATTGAGTTGGTTGAGCCGACTAGCGGTAACACGGGTATTGCTCTGGCTTACGTTGCTGCGGCGCGTGGCTATAAGCTCACTCTGACCATGCCAGAATCGATGAGCTTAGAGCGTCGCAAGCTATTGAAAGCCTTGGGCGCAAACTTGGTTTTGACCGAGGCAGCGAAAGGAATGAAAGGCGCGATAGAGAAAGCACAGCAGATCGTCGATGCCAACCCAAACAAATACCTGCTCCTTCAGCAGTTTGATAATCCTGCCAACCCAGAGATTCATGTAAAGACCACAGGGCCAGAGATCTGGGATGCCACTCAAGGCCAAATTGATGTGTTTGTCGCGGGCGTAGGCACGGGTGGCACCATCACAGGCGTGAGCCGTTACCTCAAGAACTATCAGAAAAAGTCGGTGTTGTCGGTGGCGGTTGAGCCTGCGGAATCTCCGGTTATTTCTCAATCATTAGCAGGGGAAGAGATTCAACCTGCGCCTCATAAAATCCAAGGTATTGGTGCTGGGTTCATTCCCGGTAATTTGGACCTCATCCTTATCGACCACGTAGAACGTGTCACCTCTCAAGAAGCTATCGATATGGCTAATCGACTCATGAAAGAGGAGGGCATTCTTGCGGGGATCTCTTCTGGCGCAGCGGTTGTCGCGGCGAATCGCATTGCCGATATGCACGAATACCGCGGCAAGAACATTGTTACGGTGCTTCCAAGTTCGGGTGAACGTTACCTAAGCTCTGCGCTATTTGCAGGTATGTTCGATGAAAAAAGCAGTAACTAGCGCGTTCACCTCAGTTTTTTGGGGATTGGTGAACACCTTGCTTCCACAAGCGGGTGTCAAAGCCATAAAAGAGCGCATAGCCGATGAAGATGGAACTCTAATCTTTTTCTATGTCGCTCCGGTGTATATCGCGACTTACCTAGGCTTAGTCGCCCTTACTTTTTATAGCCAATAAGCGCCATAGAATAGAGATGGATAAGTCGCTCAATCTTATCTATCTCATTTAATAATAAATATTTCGAAGGTAAATCATGTCAATTACTTTTCAAGGAGAAGCGGTATCTGTTTCTGGTTCATTCCCACAGGCAGGCCAAGCAGCACCAAACTTCACACTATGCTCAGCAGAGCTTGCAGACATCACTCTTGAGTCGATGAAAGGCCAGAAGTTGGTACTGAATATCTTCCCAAGCATCGACACGCCAGTATGTGCGGCAAGCGTACGTGAATTTCACCAAAAGCTAGCAAGCGTTGAAGGCGTTGCGGTATTGAACATCTCGGCAGATCTGCCATTTGCAACGGGCCGTTTCTGCACATCTGAGTCTATCGATTCAGTACAAAACCTTTCTTTCTTCCGCTCTCCAACATTCACTGAAGACTACGGTGTGAACCTGAATGAAGGCGCACTAAAAGGCCTAGCAACTCGCGCAGTGGTTGTGGTTGATGAAGAAGGTAAAGTGATGCACAGCGAATTAGTTTCTGAAATCACAGAAGAGCCTAACTACCAAGCGGTTCTTGAAGTAGTAGGTGCTTAACATGAAAAAGTCACTGTTAGTTATGGCACTTTCTGCTCTGTTCTCGACTGCAGCTTCGGCGCAGTTTGTAGTGACAGAGCAGCACGCTAAACTAGGTTCAGGCGAGATCGTGACGCTAGAGAAAACCAACAAGTTTCATCTAGCAGGTGAAGGTGTAAAAGTGGGCGACTACATGCCTTCTGTTCAGCTAATGACATCAAACCTTAAGCCGTTCGATACCAGCGCAACCAACGGCAAAGTGAAGATCTACAGCTTACTGACGTCAGTTGATACACCTGTATGTGTTCAGCAAGCGGCAGAGCTTTCTCAGTTTGTGAATGAGAATAAAGCGTCACTGAAAGATATCGAGTTTTACGCGATCAGTGCAGATACGCCATTCGCACAGCAGCGTTTTATTTCTGAGCATGAGCTAACGGGTGTTGAGTACCTGTCAGACTCGGTAGAGCATGCATTTGGTGAGAAGACTGGCGCGCTGATTAAAGAGCTTGGCCTACTGACGCGCAGCATTGTGGTGACGGATCAAAACAATAAGATCATTCTTGTACAACGTGTACCAGAACTAACGACATTGCCAGACCTTGCAGCAGCCGTTGAGCTAGCGAAAAAACAAGGTTAATCAATCTCGGTGTTAGAACGCCGATTTTGACGACAAGAGTTCTCTTGTAAATCAATTATTAAGCCCTTCTTTTATAGAGGGGCTTACATTATCTTAAAGAGTAAATCACCTCTTGGCCTTAAACTGCCCCCATTAGAGCAACGCAAACGTTGCCGTGACGAAAAACGTTTATAATGTAAGAGAGTTAAAGCTTTGCTTTTGTGAGATTTTAGCTTTACTGGCTAGGTTGGTTATTAATACTAATTTAAGTAGAGAATATTCAATGTCTGACGTTTTAATAGTGGAAGATGATCTGCAGCTTAGGGAGATGCTGTGTTACTTTTTGAAAAATGTAGAGGGATATTCGGTTGACTGTTTAAGCAGTGGTGAAGGTGCCGCTGAGATAATTATGGATCAAGCGCCTAAATTGGTATTGCTTGATATCCAACTCCCACACACTTCCGGGTTAAGTGTTCTCGAGAGCCTGCGCCAACAAGGCTCGACCATTCCAGTGATCATCATGACCGCCAACGACAATGAGATCACTGAAACCAATGCGCTCACAATTGGGGCGAATGATTACATCACCAAGCCAGTCCGCACCAATGCACTTCGCGAGCGTATCCGAAAGCTCCTAGAGCAGAAACCAAGTATTCACTCTCGGGTTGAAGAAGAGTTGATATTTAGGTTGTGCCCTAGAAACTCAACCCTGCAGTTTAAGCACATTACGGTTCCATTGATTCCCTCCGAATTTGAGCTCCTTGAGTTGTTGGCGAAAGCCGATGAGCCCATGCCAGTACATGAGCTTTTCCAGCATATTCATGGCTTTCCTTATCACATTGAAGACCGCTCTATTTACATGCGAGTGTCGACCCTGCGTAAAAAGCTCAGCGCCTACCTGCCAGATATGGAGCTGATTAAAAATAAACGCAGCCGCGGTTTCTACCTTAACTATCAGGTAGTGGTTCGATGAAAACCTTTATCGGTCAGATCATCAGTTCGTTGATCTTGGGCTACTTGATAAGCACCATGCTGTCATTGGTGTTACTGGCTCCGTACAAAGAACAACTGCAGCAAGACCTGAACTTTCGCCGCTTAGAGATGGTGTTGAACGGTTTTCTTGAGCCGCTCGTTCCCAGCAAGCCTGAAGAAGAGGCTCCAGTTTGGTTATTCCAATGCGATGTCTCGACGGAGGAGATGCAAAGGGTCGATGAGGGTGAGTACACACTGGCGAAGAAACGCGGTGATAAAGAGATTTTAGGTACGTTTAACAGCGAGGCTTACAATAACGATCCTGCGATTCGTCATATCAAGCTGGTGGAGATTTTGGAAGATGTCCTGCAGCTTGTGTGTACGCTGATCATCTTAATCTTGTCGCTGCGCACTTGGACCAATGGCTTTAAATCGCTTCATCATTTATCTGCACACTATGCGCGGGGCGACTTTAAGGCCCGTGTCGATGAAACGGGCCCTGAAGCCGTGAAAACACTGATTGCCAATCAACATCAAATGGCGGAAGCGATAGAGAGTTTGATGGTGCGTCAAAAGATGATCTTTGCGGCACTGCCTCATGATATTCGAACGCCACTCTCATCGATTCAGCTCACCAGTGACATGTTGGTCGAGAGCCACAACAGCGATGCATTCCTGTTAACCAAGCTCGATGAGCAGGTGAGAAGCCTGAACATGTTGTGTGAGAACAGTCTCCACTTGCTAAAGATCTTAAACAAGCAGGTGCCATTAGCTAGAGAAGAGGCGAACTTTGAAGCGATAGTGCATAAGACTTTCTCGGCACTGAGCAACAAAAAAGGGTTGGAGCTGGTTAACTGCGATCAAACGATCACCACCGATCGTAAAGTGCTCAAGATATTGCTCTTCAACATCCTCAGTAATGCGTGCCGTTACACGCGCGAGAACATCAAGATTGTTTACACCAACTACCCACATTTCGATGTCGTGAAGATCAGCGATGACGGACGTGGCTTTCCACAGCCGATCATCCAAGCATTTAATAATGGCGATATTGATAGTATCAAACCGCAAGATGGCTTTGGGATCGGGATGCTGCTGATCTACGAGCTTACCGCACATTTGAACGGCAAAACCCTGTTGTCGAATACTGTTCACGGCGGGCAGGTGACTCTCATCATGCAGCGCTGATTCTTTTAGTCTGTTGAAATACAAAAAAGCCCCCTTGGTGTAAGAAACACAAGGGGGCTTGTTTTTAGCTGGTTACTAGTGACCAGTAATCAATGGTGATGGTGCACGTGCGCGTTTTCTTCAACCGCGAGCTCGACTTCTACTTTGCCTGCATTCTTAAATTGCAGCGTCATTGGGAAGCGTTCGCCTTTTTTATAAGACTTGTTTGGGTTGAAGATCATCAAGTGGTAGCCGCCCGGCTTGAACATCACTGTCTTCATGCTGCCAATACGCACGTTGTCGATTTTCATCATCTTCATCATGCCGTCCGACATCTCATGAGTGTGAATCTCTACGCGACTTGCGATAGGGGTTGAGGCGCTGATTAAAAAGTCATCCTTTGTCGCTAGGTTCTTGAGCTGGAAAAAGCCTGCAATTACAGTGGCATTAGGCGGAGCTTCACGACTCCAAGGGTGATCAATTTGAATACTATCTGCGGTGTATTCATGAGCCGCGACATTGATGCTAAAAAGCGTCGCGATAAATAGAATCAAAGTGTTGAGCTGTTTTTTCATAATAGTCTCTCTTGTTTTTAATAATCGGTTACCAAGTCAAGTTGCCCTGATACACCAGCCAAAAGGCCAGTTGGTTTTGTTGAGTAATGGATTCGTAGTTGGTTTGAAATCGCACCTGCTGGAATGGTGCAATTTGCCAGTTGGCAATAGCACTGACGCGTTGCGGGTTGTGGCCATTTGCATCGAGTGCTTGTTCGAATTCGCTGCTGGTTTGGGTGACGTCATTATCGGTGGTTAGCCAGTCGTAACGGGCGGCTACTTCAATGTCTTCAAACTGCCAGCTGAGTTGAGTAGTGATACCGTGTTGAAAGGCATCGAGTTCTGAGCGGATCTGTTGAGAATCGGCGAGAGTCGATTCAAGGCGTTGTCCCATCCACTCAAGTTGCCAGTTCAATGCTCCCCACTGAAGATTGCCGCCGAAAGATGCCAGTGTCGTGTCACCATCAAACATAATATTGATGTCCGTTGGATGAGCATGACCGTGGTTATCAGAAGCGTCCGCCTGTCGCTGGTGGGCTTTAAAGTAGGCAAGACTTGCGACTAGGTTGAGTTGATAGTCACTGCGCAAATGATGCCACTGTGTATGCAGCCCGAATGCAGCGGGTGACGCGGAATCTGTATCGTACTGCGCCGGGAAACCATCACCACGCCCAACCCACAGAGTAATGTCATACTGGTTTTGTGCGTAGGTCGCTTGAACTGCGTCATTGGAGTATTGATTCCCCAGAAAAGCCTGCTGAGTTAACGATGCATCTAAGAAGCGCCAGTCATGTTCATGGGTGCTGTTGTACAAGCCAATCTCGCTCAGCTGACGGCCAAGGCGCAGCGTCCAATCCTGATGTAGATAGGGCTGCAGCCATAACTCTTCCAACTCAACGGCTTCACCGTGATGGCTGCCGATGACTAGCTTAGTCGCGAGCACTTGGTCTAGGCTAGCCAGAAACCCCAGTTCACCGTGCATAAACTGCAAGCCTTCTTCGTAGTGGAATGCACTGGTGTCGGTAAGCACACCGGGAATGGTGTAAGCCGAATCTCGGTCAGTTTGGTAGTAGCCGAATTGGGCAAACACATTGGTTTGTACATTTACCTCACTTAGGTTCATGTTATCGACAGTGCCAGTTTTAGCACTAACGGAAGCGGTGAACATCAGCATTCCCAGCGATGCTGTGATTGCTCTATTAAGAGTGTTTTTAGAAAAGATCATTGCGCAGCTCCTTGTACAAATGGGTTGGAGTAACGTGGGTTAGAGATAAACACCTCGTCACTCAGCGCATTGAGGAAGGCCAGCATGTCCTGCTTCTCTTGTTGGCTTAGGGAAAAGCCTTTGACGAACTCACTCTTGTTAGGGTTGGTCCTACCATCGCCTTGATACTCTCCTGAAGTAATGTTGCGGCCACCGTTGGCATAGAAATCTAGAACTTCCGCTAGGGTCGCGATGCTGCCATCGTGCATGTAAGGGGCGGTAAACTCGACGTTTCTGAGTGTTGGCGGGCGGAACTTTCCTTTGTCTTGTGGGTTTTGAGTCACGGTAAATAGGCCGTTGTCTTCAATCGGGTAGCTACCTTCATCATCTAGGTTGTACAAACCTGTATTGAAAAAAGGGCGCGACACGAATACCGAGTCACTGTGTAGGGTTGAATCGCTGAAGTTAAAGCCATTGTGACAGTGGAAACACTCCATCTTTTCACTGTTAAACAGATCTTGTCCGCGCAGGGCTGAGCTGCTCATGGTGCCCTTATCAAAGTCTGAGTCTTTGGAGATCAACGCTCGGTTAAACACGGCCAACGCCTTGATGATATTTGGAAATGTCACCGCGTCTTGGTCATCAGGAAAGGCGGCATTAAAGCGGTTGAGGTAATCCACATCAGTGCGAAAACGCTCTAAGATTGCCTCTCGATTTGAGTCGTTGATTCCTATCTCAACGGGGAACTCACCAAACAGCGGGATCACCAACTGTTGCTCAATCTCTTTCAAGATAGGGTTTGCCCACGTGTAAGAGGCGTTGTAGCCAATGTTGGTCAAGGTTTGAGAGTTGCGGTGCAACACCTCTCCCGTTGAACCTGTGGGTACGGCTAATCCGTCAGAAAACGCCAATGCCTGCTGGTGGCACGACTCACATGACATGGTCTGATTGCCAGACAGCTTGGTGTCATAAAAGAGGTGTCTCCCTAGCTGAAACTTCTCTTCCGTTGCAGGGTTATCTGCAGGCTCTTTCGGTTGAGGGAGAGAGCCCGTTTGGAAGTCAAAACCAAATGGATTGGTGGTGTTTTCTGGGGTAACGGTATAGCTTGATTCGCTGCCACAGCCTGCGAACATGACGATCGCAAGCGATGCCAGCAAACCTCGCTTCAGGTTTGCTGACATAGCGATTACTCCACTGAAACCCAAGATTGCGAGGTGCTGCAGTTACCTGCGCTACATTCCCCAGTAGTCAGGTCTAATCCAAGCTTATTGAAAATACCTTGGCAGTCGGCATCAGCACTTGAAGACATACAACCCGGAGGCGTCCCCGGAGTGTTGAAGGTAATGTCGTTACTCGCGACTAAGCTTTGGTAATCAAACACAATCACATTTGATGCATGATTGAAGTTGTCGAACTGGTATGTCGGTCTGTTCGGGCGAGAGTCGGCACAATTAACAATCTCAGAACCTGCATCCACCACTTCACAGCCTGTAGTACCTAAGTGAATATTCCAACCATTCACATCCATACGCAGGTGTTTGTGGCCGTTTTGCCAGCTCCAGTTCATGCCCATCACATCAAGTGGTGATACCGCGTCGTCACCATCAATACCGTAGTGGTTGAGGTCGGTAGGAACGCCGAGTGTAAAACGTACCCCTGTGTAATCACCTTCGGGAACTTGACCTATGATTTGGTGGTTGAGTGCTTCATTGCCATTGGCACAGCTATCTGCACCTGTCTCAAAATCCAGTAGGGCAACGTTCTGATATTGCCATTTTCCATCTTGCTTGAGGCTGACTGGCGTTGCTTGACCCTTGTCATCAATCAGCTCGAGGTTAGAGATGTACATGCGTACGTCTTTAAACTCTGGATTAGTATTTTTAGTACCCGCTGTAGCGGTATCCATCAGCTTACATTCGATGTTTTGTGTACCGACTTTTGCAGCAAATTGGATAGTGACATTTTGCTGGGCTACCGACGTTGATGAGCTAGAGCTTGAACCTCCACAAGCGGACAAAGCGGTGCAGACAAAAGCGGTAACGAGCGCTTTTGTCGCTGGGATTTGGTTGAACATAGACTTTCCTTTCTTATTATTTTCTGGTGCACAACAGATTGAATGCGTGCAAATACGTCCCGCCAGTTGAATCAAAGGCGGTGATCAGTGTTTTGTTAGAAAAAATAGGCGTATGGCGAGATCGCCGAATTACGCGAAGAAAGTCGAGGGTGGGGATTGCTTAGGCGCTAACGCGAGGTAAATCTTACGGTAGCTTTGAACATGGTGATAAGGAGTGAATGACGTCGCGATTCGGCACAACCAAACCACCAACGCCGCTAGCACCATTGCGATCATGGTAATAGAGAACTGACACATCTCTAGCAGAGGACATTGAAACTTGAGCGGGTCATGGATTTCATCGATAGGCAGTGGCGACATCGCGTTATCTTCGATGAGTTCACTAATATCGACCCATTTAAAGCCTTCAGCGGTACACAGCAAGATCTTCTCTCCCTGCGCTTCTGACAGCCAGTTCTTGTTATTAACTTGTGATGGGTTGAGCGCCATCGTGGCTAATAAATATATCTGAAACAGCAAAGCAGCAATGACGTAAATCGCCATTACCTTTTGTTTTATTTGCGTATTTCTTGATATATGCATCACAACATTCAGTTCACTAAATTCGGCGCGGATACTACCAAAGAAATTAAGGGATTGTAATGCTAAGTTTATAAAACGGTGACATAAATACTTAAAAGGAATAATGATTTAGCTTCTATACTTTTAGTTGATTCGTTTAAAGAGGCTGACTTGTCTTCAGTGGATTTCATGAGGTATCGACTTAGGTTCTTAGTTGAATACTTCGTGAAAATGGGCTGCTCTAAAGTCAATAATTGATGAGGTTAACCCCGGTTAAGTCATCGATTTGTCATTGAAAAAGTCACCACGTAAACGTTATGTGAGAACCACTGCTGACGCGGGAACTCTGAGCAAAAACGTCAGTATTATTAGTGAACTGATGACAACGGAACAACTAATGAAAAAGATACCTTTGGCTTTAACTCTATTAAGTACACTCGTTTTTTCACACTATTCCATGGCAACAACTGACACTTCACCTACCACGCAAAATCCAACCTATGAGCTTGATGGCAAGTCGGTGCTGGGTCGCACTGAGAATGTTTACTTGTCTAAAGTGGAAGGGCTTAGTGATATTCCTTTTATTGGCAAAATTGACACCGGCGCTGAAACCACGTCGATGCATGCGGAAGATATTCAAGTAACCAGTACCCACCCAGATTACAAAAATCTAAAAGACCAAGAGCTGATGCTGGCGCTGACAGAAGAGGTGCTGAACAATGGCGATGTGGCCTACAGTGATTGGGATGCCAGTACCTTTGAACCTTTTGAAACACAGGTATCATTTAAGATTCAAAACCCTAAAACTGGGGAGATGGAAATGATTGAGGCGCCTTTAGAGCGTGTCAGTATGATCCGTAGCCGAACCAGCAGCACACCGATACTTCGCCCAACTATAAAAATGTCGCTCAAAATCGCGGACCAAGAGCTCACGACAGACGTTAACCTCACCGATAGAAGCCACTTTTCTGCGCCCATTTTGATCGGTAAAACCTTCTTAGCTGACAATGCGTTAGTGTTTGCGGGCTATGACTACCTACAAGAGCAAGAAAAGGCGACGGTCGTAGGCAGAAAGGAAGTGGTATCCATTAATGGCTTATCAGTGAATGCAAGCTTCTCTTTTTCGAATCGCTACAGCAATCTGCATGCTGAAGAGATTGATGTTGATAAGAAAAACAATCTAGTGACTTTTGATATGGTCAGTAACGATGGCCGGAAACAAGAGATGAGCTTGCCGCTAGTTCGTATGCTCAACGTAAGCGGCAAGCAAAGGCCCTTGGTGTATGTTCCTGTTGAGTTAGGTAAAGACACCACGCGAGATATTTTAGTGTATCTGCGTGATCGTTCAGGCAGTGATTCCCAGCTAAGAATTGGCACCATGACCGCCAGCGAACACTTCATGATCAACAGTAACGCCGAAAACTTACTATTGAGTGGTGCCGAGAGCTTCCAAGATGCGACTAAGTCGGACGAGCTTTTGATTATCTCGCCTGAAGAGGACATCACGCTAGATAGTTTCCCACTCAAAGCGGTTGCTTCATTTACGGTGAGCACGCCCGTGTTGAAAGTGGAAAGCTTCGAAATATCGGGTTCGGGTGATGATGCTATGGTCGAGTTCTTCCTGATAGATGCTAATGGTGAGCAGCAAAAAGTGTCTAAGAGGGTAATCAAGCTGTTGAGAGTTGGCGACGATGTTCGTCCAGTCGTCAGCGCTGAGTTTGTGGTATCTGGCGAGGCCCGTGAGCGAGAGTTTGCACTGGATGTGCTCGACATGAGTGAAAAGGTGCCTTACTTCGTTCTAGGTAAAAAAATGGCTAAAGAGGGCGTATATATTAACACTCGCGCTGATTACCTATTGAACGCGGAACCTCTGTTCAAAGTTGGCCATGTTGAGCTTGTTGAGGTCAACGGCATGACATTCCCAGCTAAGCTAGATACTGGTGCAGACGTGAGTTCGATGAACGCGACAAACATAAAACGCTTCAAGAAAGACGGACAAGATATGGTGAGCTTCACGTATCAAAACAAGCAGGGTGATAAGCAAGACTTTGTTAAGCCAGTGATTGATGTGATGCGCATTAAAGCCAAGAAGGGGGAGAAAGTAAACATCCGCCCTGTGGTGGAGATGGACGTCAAACTCGGTGACTTAGAGAAGAAGGTGAAAGTAAACCTACAAGACCGCTCTCGCTTCGAGTACAGCATGATTCTAGGCAAGAACTTCCTGAAATACGGTGCGCTAGTAAGTAGTGATGAAGACTATGTATTGGGTAAGAAGAAGTAACCGGTACTAGATTCCAGACAAACAAAAAGGGCCAACTCTTGCGAGTTGGCCCTTTCCAAACGTTTGGTGGAGCTGGCGTCATCTGAAGCTGCTTATTATGTTACTGATTTTAAAGTTAAAATCTAAATTGATTTATTGGTTTGGGTAACTTAATGGGTACTAAAAGAAAAACTGAGTTATTTTGAAAAAGTGTGACCAATGTCGAGTATGTTCATGACACCTTACTCTTGTGACCTAAACTCTTGCACCAGATAGATTACATTTCTATTCTGAGAAATCTTCTTCTCGAAACACTTCTGATTCTCTTCTTACGTGAGGTTTCTTGCGAATTACTCTTTTTGGACGATGACACTCGCCAATGAGCTGGATTTGTTTTTTAATATAGCTTTCCTTTTTTAATCTTACTATAAGTACCTCACTCCATTTCTCTACCATTCTTAAACGATGTTTTTGTGTACTGACCACTCGTTTAGCGATGAACGGTGTCTCATATCCCGAGTCTTCAAGAAAGTTAGATATAGCTTTGTCATTGAATCCTTGTTGTTCTTTGAACTTAACTATGTTGTGGATTTGCATCAGGTATAGAGCTTCTTTGCGGCTCGCTTTACCTTCAAAACTTCCGTCTAAAAAAGTACCAAGACAAAGCTCGATAATAGCGGATAAATTTTCACTGTTACGGAGTTCCTTTCTTGAGAAGCCAAGTTTAGTTCCAATTGCATCAAGTATGTCTAGTGAGATATCTGACACGTGAATTCTCTTGGTTACGAGTCCTGAATCTTTTCTTCTCTGTGTTACAAATTGTTGTCTTATAGCGGCATCACTTTTACGTTTCATAATCCATTCTCGTTACTTGTTACCAACTACACGCTACACGATCTGTCTATCTAATTGAATGCTTTTTTTATGTGAGACTCACAATATATGGTTGTATCATTATGTTTTTTAAGTGTTTTTATTTTGTGAGGCTCACAGGTTTTGTGAGGCTCACAAGATGCCTTTTTCCGTTTGATAAGATGGCTCCATTATTTGAAGCAGAGAAAAAAGACATGGCGAATGATAGATATATGAAAATTGGAGAAGTGCTTGAGAGAACTTCCTACAGCCGAGCTCAGATCTATCGCTTGATGAAATCAGGAGAGTTTCCAAGTGCATATAGACTCTCAAAAAACCGAGTGGCATGGAGAGAATCTGAAGTAGATGCTTGGGTTGAAGAGCGGCAAAGTATTTTTCTAGTACCGCAATTAGATAAAGGACAAAAGCTACTCGAAGAGGTATGGAGAAGATGAAACTAGACATATTCTTAGCTGGCATCAGATTAGAAGAGTGTGATTGGTTAATGAGCGAGTACGAAGCCTATTTAGAGAACGATTATCGTATTAAGCTGCTCAGAAAAATGGCTGATCATGTCTATCAAAGTCGTGGTCAAAGATACAGTTGTGGTCAATTGCATGAGTTGGCAGATAAGCTAGAGTCTTGCAATGAAGGTTTATACCAGTGTAAGAGTGTGGCATGTAAAAAATGCAATCGTCTGTTTAAAATAGAACGTGTTAACAACATCATTGCTTCAATCTTGCTTGACCAAGAGCAAGCACTGGATGCTGAATACGGTATCTATACTATTGTTCAATACTCGCGTGGAGTCGATGCATATGACTTCGTCAATTATGATATCCCTAAAGATAAGGACAGATTGAGAAAGTTACTATCTAGATGTGGTATCAGTGGTCCGGTATTGGGGGCGTTCGAGTTAGATTTTCATGATTCACCACAAAAATGGTTACCTCATTATCATGTTCTTATGCGTAAATCGGGTAACGAAGAAGCGATTGAGCGGCTAGGAGAGAGGTTATCGAAGCTTCACCCTAAGCACATTAAGCAGAATAGACAAGCTAGGCCATTTATGAAGCAGGAGTTCAGAGATCCTCTCAAGCAATTGAGTTATTTACATAAGTTGGCTTGTTTTGAAGTTCGCGATTATCAATCGTTTTGGGGGAAGAATCTGACTAAGAAGTATCGGCTGAACAAATTGATGTTCTGTGAATCACTTTGTTGGTTAGATGAACAAGACAGAAGAACGTTGCCATTTCAATGGAATGCGAGAGCATGGTTAAAGAAGTCCAAAGTGTAATCTACGATTTTTGTTGACTACACGAATACCACCTATCTCGAATGCTTAAATAGGTAGTTTTAAGAAACACCAATACAACACTAGTCGACTATTAATTGTGTTCTAGTCACAAGATGTTCATTTCAAATTTTTTGACTTAATAGACGCGCTCGCGCTGCGTTTCTTTTTGTTTATAGTCCATTAAGTTAACAAATTGCTTGGGAGAATTTCCATATGTTTCCTTAAATTTTTTGCAAAAGTAAGATGCGCTAGAAAAACCTGTTAAGTGAGCTACCTTTTTTATAGGATGTTTTTTCTTTAATAGTAAATACGCAGCTTTATTCATTCTTGCTGAAAGTATCAAGTCTGATAATGTGGTTTTTTCTTGAGATATCCTCCTCATAAGTGTAGCTTTTGACATATTAAGACTTTTGGATATTTCTTCTGCTGTCCAACGATGTTGGATTTTTTTAGATATTAGACGATGAATACGTTCAGATATAGAATCAGTTCTTTTAAGATCAAATTTCTTTAGAGTTCTAAAAGCATCTCTATTTATCAATTCGTGTAAAAAATCAGTATGGTCGAAAATGCCATTTTGAACATGGATCAACGAATCGATATAAGGTTTCATTTTTTTAAACGTATAGCTATCATAATCCATATCACACATCACTAAATATAAAGAAAAGTCATCGGATAACTCTTCTTTCAACGAAAAATTTATTAATGTATTTGAGGGTAACTGAATCAAAGCTTCACCCTCGATCACGATGACGCATCCTGGGTATGAGATAGCCCCGAAAAAATCAGTAAGTTTAATTATGTGTTTTGACTTAGATACAAAGCTTCCGGTATCTTTTGTTTTTAAATTTACTCTTATCTTTCTTATCTTAAACATGTTCTTTATTCATTATGTTCATCTTTCTTTTTAGCTGTGTCCAGCTCACTGGAGGAGAATAAAAGTATCCTTGAACCAGAACATTAAGGTTCTTCACAACGTCATGCTGATAAGAAGTTTCGACGCCTTCTAAAATAATACCTTTCTTGGCGTAAGGAGATATTACTCTCAATAGATAGTTTATTGTATTAATGTCGTCGCAGTTATGGTGAAGGAAAGACTTGTCTATTTTGATGTAATCCCAATCAATAAATCCTAGTGATATGTTTGCAACATTGTTTTTATGATAATAATCATCTAATAACAATCCTACACCAGAGCGCTTTAATAATCTGATACTACTTTGCAAGCGGCCACAATTTACATCACAGTCGATATCTGTAATTTCAATATCAAAGTTAACGTCACGTTCATTTAAGAGGCTCTGCAAAAAAAACCTATCCTTTAAACATGACAAAGTCATATTAACAGTTATAGGGATATGGACTTTTAGATCACTACAGAACTTAATTTGAGCTAGCGCGACCATTTTGATGAACTCTTGATCAATTTCAGAGAAAAACGTTTCGTTGTAACAAATCTCACCGGAATCGCTCAAGACTTTAGATAGGATCTCAAGATGCCTTACTTGTCTCTGCTTCAAGTCGATTATTGGTTGAAACAAAAATTCAAGCTTAACAAATGATGCATCGCTTCTTACGATGACTCCACTGTCCGTGTAGTTATATTCGTACATATTATTCTTCAATGAATTGATGTTGTTTTCCGTATCATCTATATGCATCACTTTTTCGTCTACTAAGCGCGTTGATCTTACAAAAGATTGAGTTGATATTTTCATTATTAATAGGCGTCATAATCCTGACGCACAAGAAACTATTGAAATAACAAAACGACATGCCATTTATTTACTATCTTGTTAGGGGCTAGATGGTTACGATCAAAACGTGATTTCGGTTCAGAGATTGCGTTAAAATTTTTCCTTTTGCTTGATAATGGTCTCTATTTGTTATGGGTGTCACATTTTTTTTCCAAATTGACGAGTAACAGTTTCTACTTGGGAGGGTTAGAAAAGAAAGACTGATTGCTCTCGCTCGAGATCGCTTAATCAACTAACGGATTCTCACTCAGCCTTCCGATGCTAATATTTAACAGTATTTCACTACATATAAAGTTATCAGATGTTCATTTTGAAACGTTGTCGTCAAAATTAATGTCATTATCGCCTGAGGCTGATCTACAACTCTAACGGCTAAGTCAGTTCTTTTACTCCTGTTCGATGACTTAGCAGTTCTTCGCTGTTTAGAAGCAACTAAATTTCTTTTTAGCATCACGATAATTGTTGTATTTCAAAGTGCGCTAGCTCAGCGCAATACCTGTTCGAGTTGCATCAACAATATGCTTGCTCCACCAAGCCATAAGATCTCTTCTACGTTCTAGGTAATCTGTTCGGCTATATGCACGATGTGTTTTGTTACCAATAAGGTGAGCGAGTGCTGATTCAATTAAAATGTAGTCGTGTCCAGCTGCATTGAGCGTTGAGCTAGCTATGGAGCGTAAACCATGGGAAACTAACCGACCTCCAAACCCCATGCGTTTTAGAGCCATATTAGCTGTTTGACTATGCATTGGTTTTTTTGGATCTGTTGCCGACGGAAAAACATATTCGCTCTTTACTCTCATCGAGCTCATCACATTTAATAGAACGATGACTTCGTCCGTTAGAGGTATTCGGTGTTTTTTGCGTTTTTTCATCCTTTCTGCAGGTATTGTCCAAACTCGACTTTCTAAATCGAATTCTGACCACTTGGCTCCAGCTGCTTCGTTTGGTCTGGTCATTGTATGTAGTTGAAACTTGATAAGGTTTCGTGTCGAACTCTTGATACTTGCTTCGCTTAAAGTTGCCATCAATTCGGGTAATTCGTGTGGCTCTAGCGCTTTCATATGCTCTTGTTGAGGCTTTTTAAAAGTAGCAAAAATATTGCTTATTGGATTGGCGTTAATTAAACCGCTGTGCATAGCGTACAGCATGACTTCATTTAGCCGTTGAGATAATCGTTTGAGTGTTTCTAAAGAACCTTTGGCTTCTACAACCCTTAGAGTTTGAATTACAGTCTGAGCTGTAACCATAGAGATAGGTTGTGAGCCCAAAGAAGGAAAAACATGTAGCTCAAGTGAACGCCAGATATCTTTCGCATAATCTTCGGTAACTGTTGATTTCTTTTGCTCCATCCATTGCTGTGAAACATTGAATAACGTGTGCTTATATATAGCGTCGGCTTTTTCCTTTTCTTCTTTTTTGTGGTGTTTTGGATCAATGCTTAGTGCTACTAGCTCACGGTGACCTTCGGTTATTTTCCGTGCATTAGCTATTGATAGATCTGGGTACTTGCCTAAGGTTATATTGCTGCGTTTCCCTGTTGCTGGACTCTTGTATACGAAACGCCAAGATTTAGTTCCATTTGGCATTATTCTAAGCTGCAAGCCTCGTCCATCACTGAGCAATTGCTCTTTGCCAGTTGGTTTTGTGCTTTTGACTTTTTTATCTGTCAGTTGAACTGCTGGTCTTGCCATTTTAAACCTATTTAGTACCCGAAATATCTTGGATGAGAGTATAGGGTAACTGGGCGGGTACTAAAAACGTGAGCAGATATGAGACGCGATGAGACAGAATAAGACAGGGGAGTGAGCTAAGTGATTGAATTTTTGATATTTTAGGTACAAAAAAGGCCACCCGAAGGTGGCCTTTTCCAAACGTTTGGTGGAGCTGGCGGGAGTTGAACCCGCGTCCAGAAACCATTCATCCTTGGCACTACATGCTTAGTCGATCTTTAAATTCACCAGTAACCTGCGAACCGACACGCTAGTTAAAGGCTAACCTGAATTATAATTCGCCGTTCATCTCTCAGGTGGGAAAATCCGGGCTAGCGCGTTTGGGTTTGATCTCTCGTTATTCCCCGTCTTACGTGCGGAAGCTAGGGCGAGAGAGCTCTGAGCAGGTTATTAAGCTGCTAGTGCGTAGTTTTCGTCGTTTGCGACTATTTTTTTGCGGCTTTTTACGTGGCCAACCGCCCCACGGCATGCACCTCAGACTGCAAAATTCCTGTCGAATCCTAAATCAGCCCCAAAGTGTTCTTGCATAGTACCAGAAAAGCTATGCCTGTCTAGCACTGTG
Source organism: Vibrio fortis (assembly GCF_000695685.1). Lineage (GTDB taxonomy): Bacteria > Pseudomonadota > Gammaproteobacteria > Enterobacterales > Vibrionaceae > Vibrio > Vibrio fortis_A. The sequence goes on from NZ_JFFR01000020.1 coordinate 101,106, forward strand.
CGGTTCAAGTGCTCAAGATTAACGCAAATTACTCTTCATAATTCGTGCTTTATCGCGAGCCCAATCTTTTTCTTTCATATCAGTACGTTTGTCGTGCAGCTTCTTACCTTTTGCTACGCCAATTTTGATTTTCGCCCAAGAGCGAGACCAGTATAGCGACGTTGCAACTAGCGTCATGCCTTCACGGTTAATACGACCGAATAGGTTGTCGAGCTCTTTTCTCGACATTAGGAGTTTACGGACACGTGTTGGGTTCGCGACAATGTGCGTACTTGCTTGTGTTAGTGGAGTGATAGTCATGCCACTGATGAATGCTTCACCGTCTCGGATGTAGACGTAGCTTTCTGCGATGTTCGTTTTGCCTTCACGTAGGGATTTTACTTCCCAGCCTTGTAGCTCAAGCCCCGCTTCAATCTCATCGTCGATGAAATATTCGTGGCGAGCTTTCTTATTTAGCGCAATGGTATTACTACCCGCTTTTGATTTTGATTTTTTCTTTGCCATAATGGCCTCATTATACGGATTGCGCGAAAGATGGGGAATCCTTTTTATTTGCGCTCTGGCTCAATACCATTAAAATTGTGGTTTGTTTAATGTAACGCTGTCTTTAACAGGAGTCTATATGCCAAAGGTTACTCGTTCAGCATTAGTATCATTTAGTGCTGACCAGATGTTTGACTTGGTCAATGATGTTGCTCGTTATCCTGAGTTTTTGCCGGGTTGTTCTGGTTCTCGTGTGATCGAATCTTCAGATTCAGCAATGGTGGCTTCGGTTGATGTATCGAAAGCTGGTATTAGCAAAACATTTACAACATCAAATCGCCTCGCGGAAGGTGCAGAGATTTTAATGGAGCTGGTGGACGGCCCATTTAAGAAGCTGCAGGGCGGTTGGTACTTTACTCCTTTGGACGATCAAGCGTGCAAAGTGGAACTTAAGCTTGAGTTTGAATTCTCGAGCCGCATGATTGAAATGGCCTTCGGCAAGATCTTCAATGAGCTCACCAGCAATATGGTGAACGCATTTACTCAGCGTGCGAAGCAGGTGTACTAAGCATGAGTATTGAATCAGACATGATCCACGTTGAAGTGGTTTACGCTCTGCCACATGAGCAGCGTGTATTTACACTGGTGGTGAACAAGAACGCGACGGTAGAAGAGATCATCGGCCAGTCTGGCGTACTTGAGCTTTATCCTGAGATAGACCTATCTAAGAATAAAGTCGGCGTATACAGCCGCAATGTGAAGCTCGATGCCACGGTTCGCGATAAAGACCGTATTGAGATTTACCGTGCACTGCTGGCCGATCCAAAAGAGATTCGTCGTAAGCGTGCTGAGCAAGCAAAAGCGGCCGCGACCAAGTAATTCGTTATACGTTCAAATAGCAAAAAGCCTGCAGTGCTGCAGGCTTTTTAGTATCTGGGGCATTTAGCGGTTTTATCGAAGGCTTTCGAAAAACTCATCACTCGCTTCAAAATCACCGTTGATGGTTACCAGTGTGCCTGTCGCGTCAAAGTTAACAATCAGGTTCTTCTGGATCGGAGCTTCGTGGCCTTTTTGGTGATGGTAAATGTAGTACCAAGTGTCTGGGTAGCCGTTTTCAATCAGCATTGGTGAGCCCATAACGTAACGAACTTGTGTCTTAGTCATACCAAATTTCAGTTGGTCGACAGCTTCTTGTTCAACGTAGTTACCCTGGTTGATGTCAATTCGATAAACCAACTTTTCTAATAGAGAACAACCGGTCAACATTGTTAGTGCAAGTGGAACTGCAACTAACCACTTCTTAATTCGCATAGTCTGAGATCTTTCTTCGCTAAAATACTGCCTGATAATAAACAAGCTCCAGCAAGAAGTAAAAAGCTCCTTGCGCTTTGAACTTAATATGACTGGCAATTTTGAAATAAGTTGCAAAATTGCCAATCTTTTTCAGAAAACTATCAGGTATTTGGCGAAAGTTTAATCTAAGCGGCGATTAACAGCTCTTTTGCGTTAGCGAGCGTTGAATCCGTGATCTGGCTACCACCAAGCAATCTTGCAAGCTCAGAGATACGCTGTTGCTCATCAAGCGTGTGCATTTGTGTCTCTGTTTTTCCTGCTTTAGTGCTCTTAGCAACGAACAGTTGTTGATGACCACAACCTGCAACTTGAGGCAAGTGAGTCACACACATGACTTGTGTCGATTCACCTAGAGTTCGCAGCATTTTGCCAACGACCGCAGCCGTTGGGCCACTGATACCAACATCGACTTCATCGAAGATCAGGCTAGGGGTATCGACTTTCTGAGCGGTGATTACCTGAATTGCTAATGAGATACGCGATAGCTCACCACCAGAGGCCACTTTAGCAATTGGTTGCATTGGTTGCCCTGGGTTGGTAGAAACAATAAAGGTCACGTTGTCCATACCCAGTGGCGATGGGTGAGTATTAGTGTTGTTTACCTCAATCGCGAACTGCGCTTTCTCCATGCTCAATTCGTGCATGCTTTGCGTGATCAGTTTGTTGAGCTCTTTGGCGTAGCGCACGCGAGACTTATGCAGCTTCTCCGCCTTAGCAACAAAACCTTGGTAGTGCTGTTCAACTTCGTTAGCCAGCTCATCCAGTTTTTCATCAGAGCAATCGAGGTCTTCAATTTGCTGAAGAAGATCTTGGTGATGCTTATATAGCTCTTCTGGCAATACGTGATGTTTGCGTGACATCGACATGACTTTTGAGAAGCGCTCTTCGACAAATGCCATACGACCTGGGTCGACATCGATGCTATCAAGGTAAGTTCTTAGCTCGCTGTTGGTCTCTTCAATTTGAATGATGGCTTCAGAGAGCATGTTCGGTAACTCAGCCAGCCTTTCATCCAGTTCAGCCAGCTGAATTAGGGAGTGATTGGCTGATTGCAGAATACCAAGCGCATTAACTTCTTCACCTTCGTAAATAAGCTCGATAGCTTGCTGACAGGTTGATGCAAGCTCACCACTGTTGGATAGGCGTTTGTGCTCTTGTTCAAGCTCTTCATATTCTTCCTCCCCAAGTGAGAGTTCGTTCAGCTCTTTGATTTGGTACTCAAGCAGTTGTTTCTGTGCTTGGTTCTGTTGGCTGTTGTCACGCAGCTCTTTTAGGTGGTTATCTGCATGACGCCAAGTTTGGTAAGCGTTGCGAGTCGACTTTAGCAGGTTAAGGTGGCCTGCATATTGGTCAAGCATCGCCATCTGGTAGTCGCTTTTCATCAACTGATGGTGTGCGTGCTGACCGTGGATATTAATAAGCAGCTGCCCTAATGATTTTAGTTGTGAGAGCGGAACAGGGCTGCCATTAATGAAGGCACGCGAACGGCCTTCTTTTGAGATGGTACGGCGAAGAATACATTCGCTGCCATCTAGTAGCTCGTTATCTTCTAGCCAACGAGTCGCATGTAAGTTGTTATCCAGTAAAAATGCGGCGCTGACTTCGGTTTTCTCTTCACCTTGTCGCACCATGCCTGCATCAGCTCTACCACCAAGGCATAAGCCCAACGCATCGATAGCAATAGATTTACCCGCACCCGTTTCACCGGTGATGGTTGTCATGCCTTTAGAAAGTTCTAGCTGTAAAGACTTAACAATAGCGAAATTATTAACACTTAGATGAGCCAGCATTTTTATTTACCTGTATAACTGAACAATACTGTATATAAGTTCAGTATATACTGTTTCTTTATACAGTAAAGTGAACAGGTGAATATTTTTTGTGAGTTCGATCAAATCAAACTTCGTTTGTAGGTGCCTGATATTGATGTCTATTTGCGAAAACAGATTCCAGACAACTCGTCCTTCGGTTCTGGAATGACGGTGTGAACAAGGCTTATAAGGCGAGGGACTGTATGGGTTTCAAGCAATAAAAAAGGCTGGCATCTCGCCAACCTTTCACTTTTTTGGTGTGTGTTTAGAACAACTTACTCGACCAACCGAGTTTGTTTCGTAGCACGTGGTAGTAGCTGTAATCCTTAGGGTGGATCAGCTTAAGGACGTTCGGGCTTTGGTAGATATGGATCTCGTCGCCCGGCGAAACTGGTAGAGAAATTTGGCCGTCACAGCTTACTTCTTGAGTGCCGCGATTGTCTGGGGAGACGATCAGTTTGATGTGGCGTTTGCCGTCAACGACCAAAGGTCGGCTCGATAGAGTGTGCGGGAACATCGGCACCAAAGAGATAGCATTCAAACTTGAAGACAGGATCGGGCCACCACCAGACAGTGAATAGGCAGTAGAGCCAGTCGGTGTTGATACGATCAAGCCATCTGAGCGTTGCGAGAAGGCGAAGCTATCATCAATGTAGACTTCAAACTCGATCATGTGAGCCACTTGGCCGGGGTGGAGTACCGCTTCGTTAAGTGCTGCGTTGTGGCTTTTTATTTGGCCGTGGCGATGGATCTCGGTTTCAAGTAGGAATCGCTCTTCCTCCATGAACTCACCATTAAGTACATCAGTTAACGCTGATTGGAAATTCTCTGGGTTAAGGTCGGTCAAAAAGCCGAGGTTGCCACGGTTTACACCAATCACTGAGATATCGAATCGAGACAAGATTCGCGCAGCGCCAAGCATGTTGCCATCACCGCCTACAACCACCGCCAAATCTGCTCGCTTTCCGAGTTCGACTAAGCTAGAGAATCGTTCTTTAGGGATATCGTCTAAGATACTGGCTAATCTGTCGTCAACAAACACTTGATAGCCTTCAGCACTTAACCACTGATACAGCTCTCTATGAGTCTGAATTGCTTGTTGATCTCGAGGTTTACCAATGATGGCGATAACTTCAAATGGCTTTTTCATAAGGTTTCCAAACGAATTAGGCTTGAATCAAAATTCTTCATCCCCATAATAAAGGCAAGTTGAATGACTATGCGAGTGTTTTATATCAAATTGGGCGCTAATACGCCGCTCACTGGCATAGAAAACTGAATTCTGGAGATATCATGAGCAACGAAGAAAACAAAGTAACGGAAGAAGAGCTAGATCAGATCATTGCTGAGGCAGAGAAAGTTGAAGCAGAAGCGCAAACTGAAGAAGCTGCTGACGAGCAAGAAGCAAAGATCGCTCAACTAGAAGCAGCTTTGTTGTCGAGCGAAGCGAAAGTAAAAGAGCAGCAAGATTCTGTTCTACGTGCGAAAGCTGAAGTTGAAAACATGCGCCGCCGTACTGAGCAAGAGATCGATAAAGCGCGTAAATTTGCTCTAAACAAGTTTGCTGAAGAGCTGCTACCAGTTATCGATAACCTAGAACGTGCAATGCAAGCTGCAGACGCTGACAACGAAGTGGTTAAGCCACTGTTTGAAGGTGTTGAGCTTACGCACAAAACGTTTGTAGACGTAGTGGCTAAGTTTGGTCTTAAAGAGATCAACCCTGAAGGCGAAGCATTCAACCCTGAGCTTCACCAAGCAATGTCGATTCAAGAGAGCCCAGATCACGAGCCAAACACAGTAATGTTCGTAATGCAGAAAGGCTACGAGCTAAACGGTCGTGTGATTCGTCCAGCAATGGTTATGGTTTCAAAATAAATCACTGAACCATGTGAAATACAGAGAGAGGCTTCGGCCTCTCTTTTTTTGTGTTTAAAACAGCGACAGGCCAATAAATAGGCAAAAAAATCTTTTTGGGTATGTCGTTCTTTTTATTTTAGCGATTTCAGGTGGTTAGTGTAATATTTTATGAAACTAGTTGTTTTTAAATAATTGCTCTGATGTCACATTTGTAATTAATATGTGAAATAATACTTTCAATTGTTATCTTGATATGTAAAATCTCCGGCCATATCGAGATATCACTCGTATATATAACTATAAAAGTACATTTTTCAAACATAACAGACTGGAGATAAACGATGGATAAATCGCTCTCAAGTAAAATATTTGTAGGTTTGTTTGCCGGCCTACTTATCGGTACTGCAATTCAGTACCTATTCAGCGGTATTGCGATCTTTGACACTTACCTACTTGGTGCTGCGGAAGGCGCTGGTGGTATGTTCGTTTCACTAATTAAGCTTCTTGTTGTTCCACTTGTTTACGTATCTATCGTTTGCGGTATCGTTGAACTGAAAGATATCCGTTCATTTGGTCGTCTTGGTGGTAAAACCTTTGCTCTTTACATTATCAACACCATCATCGCGATTTCTGCTGCACTAACTATCGGTTTGATCTTCCAACCGGGTGCGGGTGCTAGCCTAGCGGGTACGGTTTCTGAGACGATTGCTCTAACAACAACTGAAACTCCAGACATCTTCTCTCTGGTTGTGAACATTGTTCCTAGCAACCCAGTACAAGCGTTCGCAAGCGGCGACATGCTTCAAATCATCTTCATGGCGATTCTAACTGGTCTTGCTATCCAAGCTCTTGATTCTCGTGGTGGCCCAGCTATCAAGACGTTCAAGATGGCTAACGAAATCATGATGAAGCTTATCGGTCTTGTAATGAGCCTAGCACCATACGGTGTATTCGCTCTTATGATTCAACTAGGCGCAACCCTTGACGCAAACACACTAATGTCGGTAGCAGGTTACGTAGCACTTGTTGTTGCAATGCTAGTGTTCTGGATTTTCTTCTTCTACCCAGCAATGGTTGGTGCGTTCACAGGTATTTCTCCAAAACAGTTCCTACGTGCAACTCGTGAGCAAATTCTTTTCTCACTATCTACTGCAAGCTCGAACGCGACAATCCCTGTAACAATGCGTACTCTTACTGAGAAGCTGAATGTTTCTAAATCTGTAGCGGGCTTCGGTGTACCACTAGGTGCAACAATGAACATGTCTGGTGTATCCATCTACATCGCACTAGCAACTATGTTCGTAGCTAACGCGTTTGGTCAGCCAATCAACACTGCAGACATCTTTACTCTTGGTCTAACTATCCTGCTACTGTCTATCGGTGCTGGTGGTGTTCCAGGTGGCGGTGTAGTAATGGTCGGTGTTCTATTGCACCAACTAGGTCTACCACCAGAAGGTCTAGCAATCGTTGCAGCTGTTGACCGTATTTGTGACATGTTCTGTACTTCTTCTAACGTAGTTGGTGACACAGCAGTAAACACAATTGTTGCTAAGTCTGAAGACGAAATCGGTGTAGAAGCAGACAAAGAAGTTGAACTGAACAAAGCAGAAGCTTAATCAGAAAACTCTCAACTAAATCCTAATAGCGAGGCCCAGTGCCTCGCTTTTTTTCGTCTGCAGTTTGCCAATAGAAGCGGTGCGATAGTGAGCTGAAAATCTGAATAGAGATTAAGGTAAGGAAAGACCATTCGTCAGTTTTGTGAATGACAACATCAAAATTATTCACGGTTCTGTAAATATCTAAGATTGATCACATATAATAATACAATAGCATTTTATATTCTCTGGCAACCTACATTCAGACGACATTAAGGAAAATAAAATGAAGTTGTCCTACCTTAGCTTAATTACTGCTGCTGTTTTGGCGACACCTGCTCTTGCCGCTGATACTGATATGGCGAGCCAGTTCAACCTTGATCCTGCAAAAGCGCCTGCGCAAAACTTTGACCTTTCTAAATGGAAAATCAATCTGCCAGAGCTGACTACCGAAGGCCCGCGTAAAGGCAAAACCTTAGAGATCACCAAGAGTGAGCTTGCTAATGTAGAGACACCTTATGTCCACCCTGAATGGTTCTACACAGATAAAGAAACCGGTGCGATGGTGTTTGTTGCACCAAATACAGCACCCACCACACCAAACAGTAAGAACACCCGAAGCGAATTGCGTGCGATGCTAGGTGACGACTACGCAGCACCAGACAACAACTTTGTGGTGTCGAGCCATAGCAATGCTAAGGATTATGTTTCAATTGGTGGTCAGATGACGGCAACGCTGTCGGTTGACCAAGTGAGCACCAGTGGTAACTATAAAAAGACAGGTGCGTTCTCTGTCGTGATTGGTCAGATCCACGGTTCAGACAATGAACCGCTGAAGATTGTTTATCGTAAATTGCCTGAGCATGAGCATGGTTCATTGACGTGGAATTACGAATTAAACCCACCAAAAGAACTGAAAAATGCCAAAGATGAGAATGGTAAGAAGCTACGTAAAGACATTCGTCATGATGTGTTTGGTAAATACAACCTGAAGAAGGGCAGTGCAGACCCAGTTGATGGCATTAAGCTGGGGGAAGTCTTCTCTTATGATGTCGATATCAAAGATACCATCATGCACCTAACGTTCACTAAGAATCCAAATTCGGATTCACCGGTAGTGAAAACGTACGAAGTAGATTTAGCGGCTGGTAAATATCAAGGCCATGATGTTGACTTAGGTTATGGTCAGGACTGGATGTACTTTAAAGCGGGCGCTTACAATCAATGCAATACGAAGAAGTCGAGCTCGGCGTGTGAATGGCGCGGTATGGACGCCGGCGACTACACCAAAGCCAGCTTCTATCAGCTGGTCTTAAATCAGTAACTTTCAAATAAATATTTATTCTAAAAGGCCTTCTACATGAAGGCCTTTTTTATGGAAAGAGGAATATAACCGAGGTTTTAACCGGGCGCTAAATGCGAGGTTTTCTCAACTTTGGAGCCTTAACGGGCAAGGGATCGCTCACTTTTTACCTCTATGAAAAAAGATGGGGAAAAAAATAGATTTTTTTTACCTATTCCCTTGAAAACCAGTTTGCCGCCCTTATCTATGGTGCATACGAAAGCAAATTACATTTGCACTTTAATTTTGTGTGTCGGGGTTGAATCCCCGGTAACCACCCCCACATATGTGGGTATAGCAAAAACTAAATAGAATTATTTCGGAGATAGCCTGATGGGTAAAATCATTGGTATTGATTTAGGTACTACTAACTCTTGTGTTGCTGTTCTTGACGGCGACAAACCACGCGTAATCGAGAATGCCGAAGGCGAACGCACAACTGCGTCAGTAATCGCATACACAGAAGGCGAGACGCTAGTTGGTCAACCTGCAAAACGTCAAGCTGTTACTAACCCTCAAAACACACTATTCGCTATCAAGCGTCTAATCGGTCGTCGTTTTGAAGATGAAGAAGTACAACGCGATATCGAAATCATGCCTTTCAACATTGTTAAGGCTGACAACGGTGATGCATGGGTAGAAGCGCAAGGCCAAAAAATGGCTGCTCCTCAAGTATCTGCTGAAGTACTTAAGAAGATGAAGAAAACAGCTGAAGACTTCCTAGGTGAAGAAGTAACTGGCGCTGTTGTAACTGTTCCTGCTTACTTCAACGATGCACAACGTCAAGCAACTAAAGATGCTGGCCGTATCGCTGGTCTAGACGTTAAGCGTATTATCAACGAACCAACTGCTGCTGCTCTAGCTTACGGCCTAGACAAGCAAGGTGGTGACCGCACTATCGCTGTATACGACCTTGGTGGTGGTACGTTCGATATCTCTATCATCGAGATCGACGAAGTTGAAGGCGAGAAGACATTTGAAGTTCTTTCTACTAACGGTGACACTCACCTAGGTGGTGAAGACTTCGATAACCGCATGATCAACTACCTAGTAGACGAGTTCAAGAAAGAGCAAGGCATCGATCTTAAGACTGATCCACTAGCAATGCAGCGTGTTAAAGAAGCAGCAGAAAAAGCGAAAATCGAGCTTTCTTCTACTACTCAAACTGACGTAAACCTACCTTACGTTACTGCTGATGCGACTGGTCCTAAGCACATGAACATCAAAGTGACTCGTGCGAAGCTTGAGTCTCTAGTTGAAGACCTAGTACAACGTTCTCTTGAGCCTCTAAAAGTTGCTCTAGCGGATGCTGACCTATCTGTAGGCGAAATCACTGACGTTATCCTAGTTGGTGGTCAAACTCGTATGCCTATGGTTCAAGCTAAAGTTGCTGAGTTCTTCGGTAAAGAAGCTCGTAAAGACGTAAACCCTGACGAAGCAGTAGCAATGGGTGCTGCAGTTCAAGGTGGTGTACTAGCTGGTGACGTTAAAGACGTACTACTTCTAGACGTTACTCCTCTATCTTTCGGTATCGAAACGATGGGTGGCGTAATGACTAAGCTAATCGAGAAAAACACAACTATCCCTACAAAAGCGGATCAAGTGTTCTCTACAGCTGAAGACAACCAAAGCGCAGTAACTATCCACGTACTACAAGGTGAGCGTAAGCAAGCGACTTACAACAAGTCTCTTGGTCAGTTCAACCTAGAAGGTATCCAACCAGCACCACGTGGCATGCCACAAATCGAAGTAACTTTCGACCTAGATGCTGACGGTATCCTAAACGTATCTGCGAAAGATAAAGCGACTGGTAAAGAGCAGAAGATCACTATCCAAGCATCAGGCGGTCTGTCTGAGGAAGAGATCGAAGCAATGGTACAAGAAGCAGAAGCTAACAAAGAAGCGGACAAGAAGTTCGAAGAGCTAGTAACTGCACGTAACCAAGCTGACCAAATGATCCACGGTACTCGCAAGCAAGTAGAAGAAGCTGGTGAAGCTCTACCTGCAGATGAGAAAGAGAAGATTGAAGCAGCTATCGCAGCTCTAGAATCAGTTAAGTCTGGTGACGACAAAGAAGCGATCGACGCTAAAGTTCAAGAACTTATGCAAGCAGCTCAGAAGCTAATGGAAATCGCTCAACAGCAAGCTCAAGCTCAACAAGCTGGTGCTGAAGCAGGTGAGCAACCTAAGCAAGACGACGATGTTGTTGACGCAGAGTTTGAAGAAGTTAAAGACGACAAAAAATAATTTTTCGTCGCTATAACACGTGATTTCTACGTCGAAGGTACTCACTTACATCCGTAAGCTCCGTGCCTTCTCCTTGAACTAACGTGTTTTAGCTTAGAAAAGTCGTTTTTCGATTTCTAAATATACGGGCGTCAGAGGTAACTCTCACGCCCGTAAATTTGTATTTAGGCTGTCAATCTAGATAATGGCTCTCGAATCTCGAATCTCGAATCTCGAATCTCGAATCTCGAACCTTTATCTAGATTGATACACAAGCTACTGAAAGAAGTAATTTGGTAGTGGCAATAAATTTGGTGACTTAGAACATGTCAAAACGTGATTTTTACGAAGTATTAGGCGTTAGCCGTGATGCATCAGAGCGCGATATTAAAAAGGCGTACAAACGCTTAGCAATGAAGTTCCACCCAGACCGTAACCAGGGTGATGAAAGCGCAGCAGAAAAGTTTAAAGAAGTAAAAGTAGCGTACGAGATCCTTACCGATTCTCAAAAGAAAGCCGCTTATGACCAATATGGTCACGCAGCCTTTGAACAAGGCGGTATGGGCGGTGGCGGCGGCTTCGGCGGCGGTCATGGTGATTTCGGTGACATCTTTGGTGATGTGTTTGGCGATATCTTCGGTGGTGGTCGTCGTGGTGGCGGTCAGCAACGTGCACAACGTGGTTCAGACCTACGCTACAACATGGAACTGACTCTAGAAGAAGCGGTTCGTGGTGTATCGAAAGAGATCGAAGTACCAACGCTAGTTGAGTGTGACACTTGTGACGGTAGCGGCGCGAAGAAAGGTTCTTCTGCGCAAACTTGTGGCACGTGTCATGGCCATGGCCAAGTTCAAATGCGTCAAGGCTTCTTTGCTGTTCAACAAACGTGTCCAACGTGTAACGGTAAAGGCAAGATCATTAAAGACCCATGTAACTCTTGTCATGGTCAAGGTCGTAAGCAGAAGACCAAAACACTTAACGTTAAGATTCCAGCTGGCGTGGACACGGGCGACCGTATCCGTCTATCTGGCGAAGGCGAAGCGGGAGAGCAAGGTGCTCCAGCTGGCGACCTGTACGTACAAGTTCACGTAAAAGAGCACAATATCTTTGAGCGTGACGGCAACAACCTTTACTGCGAAGTGCCAGTAAGCTTCTCTATGGCAGCGCTAGGCGGTGAAGTTGAAGTTCCTACACTAGATGGTCGTGTAAACCTTAAGGTGCCTGAAGAGACACAAACGGGCCGTATGTTCCGTATGCGTGGCAAAGGCGTGAAAGGCGTTCGTGGCGGCGGTGTGGGTGACCTAATCGTTAAGCTAGTGGTTGAAACACCTGTTAAGCTAAGCTCTCGTCAGAAAGAACTTCTACGTGAGTTTGAAGAAACATGTGGCGGCGAAGCGGCAAGCAAGCACAAGCCTAAATCTGAAGGTTTCTTCAGCGGCGTGAAAAACTTCTTCGATGACCTAACTAAGTAATTTAGGTAATTGAATTCTTAAGTTATTGATACTTTAGCTTAATGACGAAAAATCGAAAGCCTGCTCATGTAGCAGGCTTTTTTGTACCTCAAATCTAGCATCTTATCTCTGTATTCCTAATACCGTCTTTACATCCAACAAGCCTCTGGGTATTCAACATTGGCGTTGTTGAGAGTCAGCACTTTGGGGCTAACTCCATCAAAACATTCATCTTTATCTTGTCCAACATCTGACTGTGGCGTGGCGGTAATCGTATAAGCGGCCGAGGCTGAACTGGCAACACTGAATGAAAATCGTGAACCTTCGGTATCGCAAATTAAGCAGTTGCTCCCTGAGATGATACTACTCCAGTCATAACCATTGTCGTAACTCGCCTCTAGCTCTAGTTGTATGCGTGCTATGTCGGCGATAGCAGCGGCGCGATGACCGCTTAAAACATGATTGGTATAGGTTGGATAGGCAATAGCACCCAAGATCCCGATGATGGCAACAACAATCAATAACTCGATCAATGTCATTCCTTGTAAACGTATGTTGTTGCTGTTGCATATATTTTTTCGAATCATCACGAGGACTTCCTTTTCACTAGTCAGGCTATTTTTCTTCGGTGATAGCATCGGTGCAAGATTAAATACGGTTACGCAATCTATTACATAAGGATTTGGGAAATGACTCGCGGGTTTACGCTTCTAGAGCTGCTGATCACTGTTGTGGTACTTTCAGTACTGTTGGCTGCGGCTGCCCCGAGTTTTAGCTCTCTGTTGGCGTCTTCCAAACTTCAAAGGCTCACCCCCGAGGTTCATGGTTTCTTGGTGACTGCACGCTCAGAAGCGATTGCCCGTAATCAAGAATTGCACCTGCTATTTTTGGTTTCGAACGTGTTAGGTGCGATTGAGGATTCAGAGGGTGAATGGGATTTGGTTGTGAGTACTACCGCTTCGTATGTTCCAGATAATGTGGTGATGCATCTTGATGGCTCAGCCTATCGAGATATCAAAGTGTCGTTCAGCTTTTTAAATCAGAATTCAATCTCGATTGACGGAGTAAGGGGGCGTTTTATCAACGGCAACGTCACTATGGCTTCGGTGAGTGCACCGTCTGAAGAACTCTCGGTTAAAGCATCAAACACAACAGGGCGTATTCGAGTTTGCAGCAGCGACCCAAACAGCGATGGGCGCAATAGTATTGGTCACTATGGTTATGAGATCTGCAATTAAGCCTGCTCAAGGTAGTACCTTGGTTGAGATGATGGTGGCCTCTGCAATCGGTGTGATTGTAATCGGAACGATTGGTAGTGTGTTCATCACTAACCAGCGCCTTAGCTCAGAGAAAAGCCTAGAGCTGCTCCTATCACAAAACTTATTCTCCACGACTCAAATGATGAAAGAAGAGATTTGGCGTGCTGGATATAACGCCGATGCTGGCCAATCGCTAAAGTTGTCTGGAGCATCAAATACAATTTATACCCAGCAAGTCAGTGCAGATGAGGCTTATCTTGGCTTTGTGTATCTGCAAAATAGTGCCTCGTCTGCTTACCGAAACATTGTTTATCAGTTCAAAGACAACAAGCTCAACTACTGCCTAGGGGAATCTACAGATATTTTGGCTATCGATGAAAAGCCATTCAGTAATATAGGCGGAGATGTGACGATGACGTGTCAAAGCTTGTTCTTCGAGAGACAAATTCAGGTAGATGCGTTTTCTGTTTCTGTAGAAGATCTATCGAGCAGTCAGGCGAGTTCGCAAAGGGTCGACATGACACTTGAGGCGTCGTTAGTGAATGCGGATCAGAGCCAGAAAGTGATGACATCCGTCGTACAAAGGAATTGGCAATGACGAGCAAACAGCAACGAGGAGCGATCACGCTGCTGTTAGTCAGTATTCTGCTAGTTGGTGTGCTGATTGTTTCTCTTGGCAGTTTCAAAACCACTTACTATCAAATCAAGCGCGCGCAAAATGAGGTTCAAGCGCGCAAAGATCACTGGCAAGCGGAGGGGGGATTGGAGTGCACGTTTAGTTATCTACGCGAAACGGGTAAACAAGTCTCAGACATCGTTGGGCCATCGTCTCAACCTTCGGAGTTTATCGATTGGTGTAGTCCCTACGATCAGCAACCAAAGATCACTACGCGCAATGGCACGGTAAGTGGTAGTCATGTTGTCGAAGCGGCTCTTGATCGTTATCGAGTCACTAAAACTTTGCGGGATAGCTCTTTACTCGGAGCTGGGGCGATTCAATCCACGGGTCCTATCGAGGTGATTGGTACTCTAACCCTCCAACCAACAGCCAAAGAGACGCCAATCAATGGCAATGAGCATGAGTGCATCAGCATCTCTTTTGGCGACCTTTTTACCTATCAATATGACTCGACCCATGGTGACTCAGGGCAGGTATTAGGCTTAGAGGTAAAAGACCCAAGTGTTGATGGCCCATTCTCTGGCTTTGAGGGTGTTTGTCATCCCGACTACAAAACTGAAATCGCCAAAGGCGCAACGGGTACAACTTATTCGATCTATGCGCCTGATTATTATCAAAAAAACAATCCAGCGCCGTTCAAGAAAGACTTCAATCCAGACCCGACTCTTGATCCATTTTATTCGTTCTTTGGCATACCAAAAACAGAGCAGAACATTCTCGAACTCTCGCAAGATTCGGACAAGTTTAGACAAATTCAACTGCTCAATCCAACCGACTGCGGCAGTGAAATCATGAATCATTTCACTGCCGGGCAAACAAAGGGGCTTTGGATTGAAGGTAACTGTCATATCAATGCGTCAGTTGCAGCCAATCTTAATGCTGCTCAGCTTCTGGTGATTCACGACGGCGCTTTTGCGTTGAATGGTGCGATGACATACAACGGCGTGATCTATCACCTTGTCGATTACGCCGATAGCACAACCAAATCGCGTATTGATGACTTTTGGGAGTCGATAACCACTTCTTCGACACCCAGTGCGTTTACACCGTTTGTTAAACCACTGAATGATCTCACGGTGGAGAAAAAAACAGTAGGGATCCAATTTGCTTCAGGGCTACCCGCTGGTGGACTTATCTTTGACGTAAAGGGCGGGGTATCGACTATCGTGGGTGATATGGATCTCTACTATCGCTCAAGTGCGAACCCAACCGATCCACCGTCAATCTATCAATGGAAAAAGGGCTCTTGGAATGACTTCTAACCAAAGCGGTTTTAGCTTACTTGAAGTGCTTATCTCTTTTCTGTTGGTGGGCGTGGCGGCGTTAGGTATGGTCAAGTTGCAGACCTATACTGAGCAGAAAGCGGACTATGCGATCCAGAGTGTGGAAGCACTGCATTTTGCTGAAAGGCAATTGGAGTATTACCGTACACGGGCGAACAATGTTAGTGGGGCAGTGGGGTTGATTCGTTTCTCGGAACTTCATCAGTCAAATCACTGTCTCAACACCGATAGTTCTAATCCGTTATCTGGTTTATCAGGCTCTGAATACTCACTCAGCTGCTCTGTTGAAAATGCCGATGGTGCTTTGTCGAGTGCTCTGCGCAACATTACTATCACCGTTGCATGGCAGGATCGAATGAGTCAGACGCAACGCATAACGCTCAAAACTATGCTCTCTAAATACAGTGAATTTGATTGATTCACTACGCAAACGTTTAACCGAACTCCTTTCCCTATCGCCTCAATATTGATAATTTTCACTCCTCGGACATTGTTTACGTGCTAGTTAAAAAACTGTATATGGAATGGTGTTTTTTGTGTTTTTATCTTGTTGCTGCTATATGGTATTTTTGCAAAATATGTCTCCATTTATGGAATTTTAGGTGGAATCTTGTGCTTTTTCGGGGTGGTTTTAATAGAATATGTGCTGTACCAATAGGCCCTGGTCAACAACTATATTAGGCCTAAATAAAACAACATCACATATGGAGTTACCATGAGTAACCAAGCAGTAAATAAAGCACCTGCTCCTGAAAAAATCAGTGGTATGGATCGCTTTCTAAACTTCATTGAACGCGCCGGTAACAAGATCCCAGATCCTGCGATCCTGTTCTTCTGGGCACTAGTTATCGTATGGGTATCATCTGCTCTTTTGTCGAATGTTTCATTCGATCTAGTTAACCCTCGTACGGGTGATGCTCTAGAAGTCAATAACCTACTTACTGGTGAGGCTCTAGCGAGTTTCCTAGCAAACATGGTAACGACATTTACAGGCTTTGCACCGCTAGGTATCGTACTGGTAGCTATGCTAGGTGTTGGTGTTGCTGACTCTTCAGGCTTCATCACTACGGGCCTAAAGAAGATGCTGAACTTCACGCCAGCTAAACTTCTAACACCAATGCTAATCCTAGTTGCTATCGTTTCTCACACAGCAGCTGACGCAGGTTACGTACTGGTTATCCCACTAGGTGGTATCATTTTTCACGCAGCGGGTCGTCACCCTCTTGCGGGTATCGCGGCAGCGTTTGCTGGTGTATCGGGTGGTTTCTCTGCAAACTTCATCCCTTCTGGTATCGACCCACTACTAGCGGGCTTCACTCAAACTGCGGCAAACGTTCTTGACCCAGACTACGTGATCAACCCACTAGCGAACATCTTCTTTACTGGTCTATCTTCAATCATCATTGTTGGTATCGGTTGGTACGTAACTGAGAAGATCATCGAACCTCGTCTTGCGAACACGCCAGTTGATGAAGATGCTGAAGAGGCACCGGATCTAGGTACCTTCACTGCGATTGAATCTAAAGCATTCAAATACGCGGGTTGGGCAATGGTTGCTGGTATCGCACTATTGGTTGCGGCTCTTATCCCAGAAAACTCTGCACTACGTTCTCCTGAAGGTGAGCTGACGGCGTTCTCTGCACCAGTAATGAAATCAATCGTTCCATTGATCTTCATCCTGTTCATCATCCCAGGTATCGTATACGGCCGCGTTGCGGGTACGTTCAAGAACAGCAACGATGTTATCAAAGCGATGTCTGACACAATGGCAACGATGGGCGCATACATTGTAATGTCGTTCTTCTGTGCACAGTTCCTATCTGCATTTGGTCAATCAAACATCGGTACAATGCTAGCGCTTTACGGTGCTGAAGGCCTGAAAGCGATGGACTTACCGGGTGAAGCGACAGTTGTTGGTATGATCCTTCTAACTGCAGCAGTTAACCTTCTAGTTGGTTCTGCATCAGCTAAATGGGCTCTGATTGGTCCAATCCTAGTTCCAATGCTAATGGCGGTTGGTATCTCTCCAGAGCTATCTCAAGCAGCTTACCGTGTGGGCGATTCAGTATCTAACATCATCTCTCCACTAATGGTGTTCTTCCCACTGGTTGTTGTTTACTGTCAACGCTACGTTAAGTCGACAGGTATCGGTACACTGGCTTCTCTAATGATGCCTTTCTCTATCGCAATGCTGATCGGCTGGTCAATCTTCCTACTAGGTTACTGGGCACTAGGTATCCCACTGGGTATTCAAGCACCATACACTTACACAATGTAAGATTGAACTAAGCGATATTAAGCTTTATTGATTCCTAAGCCCGCACCGAAAAGTGCGGGCTTTTTTTCGTTCTATTTTTCAATCTTTTTTATATCCAAAACTTTTTATATCAAAAAGCAAGGTACTCAGCTTATACTCCAGATCACGGCTATTTGGTGGCCGGTACAAATTAGGAAATCCCATTCATCATGAAAATTCTGCTTCTGGTAGGGTTAATTGTTTTAAATGGTCTGTTTGCCATGTCAGAGATTGCATTGGTAGCAGCAAAAAATAGTCGCTTAAAGCGTTTAGCTGAGAAGCATCGTTCTGCACAGGTCGCTCTAGACCTAAAAGAAAACCCAACGCGGTTCCTTTCTACAATCCAAATTGGTATCACGGTTATTGGCTTGCTTAGCGGTATTGTTGGTGAAGCCACACTATCAGCCCCACTCGCTGTGCAATTAGAGTTGTGGGGACTGGACGCAACTCAAGCAAACATACTCTCGACTGCGGTTGTGGTTGTTGGTATCACTTACTTTGCAATTGTTATTGGTGAATTAGTACCAAAGCGTTTTGCACAGTCACAAGCAGAAACCATCGCGGTATTGGTTGCTCTGCCAATTCATTGGCTTTCTAAGCTCACCACGCCATTTGTGTTTGCTCTGTCTACCTCAACAGAGGGTATATTGAAGCTTATGGGACGCAATGGCAGCGAAGATAGCGTCACTGAGGATGATATCTATGCCTTGGTTAAAGAGGGCTCAGATACGGGCGTTATAGAGCGTGGCGAGCAAGAGATGATCCGAAATATCCTGCAGTTAGATGATCGACTGGTGAGCTCATTGATGACACCTCGTCGCGACGTCGACTTTCTTGATATCGAACAGCCAATTGAGGTGCTGCTGAAAAAGATCAAAAGCTCTAAACACAGTGTGTTCCCAGTATGCCAAGAAGGCATGAGTAGGGTGCTAGGTACGGTGTCAGCAAAAGCTCTGTTGAACAACAGCCATCAATTGAGTCTGCAGGTGATTATGGGGTTATCCAAACCGCCTATTTATCTTCCTGAGTCGATGCAAGGCTTACGCTTACTGAGCTACTTCAAAGAGTCGGGTACGCAAATGGCGTTTATTGTCGATGAGTATGGTGATGTTCAAGGCTTGGTGACCCACTACGATGTGCTTGAAGCGATTGCAGGAGAGCTTTCAAGTAACCCGAATGACCTTTGGACGGAGCAAACAGAGCAGGGCATGCTGGTGGATGGTCTGATTCCGATCAGCGAGCTCAAAAATCGCTTAGACCTTTCTGAACTAGAAGGTGAGGAAGAGGGCTTTCAAACACTCAACGGCATGATCACTTGGCTCATGGGCCGCTTACCAGACGTCGGTGAAGTGGTGCAGTGCCAACAGTGGTCATTTGAAATTGTCGCCGTAGAGAACAACCGAATCACGAAAGTGAAGGCCTTACCGTTAGAGCAAGAAGTGAGCGAATAGTCG
The DNA here is from genome assembly GCF_000695685.1 of Vibrio fortis. Classification (GTDB taxonomy): domain Bacteria; phylum Pseudomonadota; class Gammaproteobacteria; order Enterobacterales; family Vibrionaceae; genus Vibrio; species Vibrio fortis_A. Next base: position 120,195 of record NZ_JFFR01000020.1, read on the forward strand.
GGTTCTACTTTTATTGTTATGGAAACAAGGTGTGCGTAATGCATGCCTTGTTTTGTTTTAGGCGGACTGATTTTGGATTTTTCATTAATATAGCAAATGTAAGACTTTGAATTTTCTGATTTAACTAAGTGATTGTATGTTCATTGAAACTGTATATTTCTTCGATATTAATCGAGGTTATGTATTTAGTTTTAGATTGATATATCTCTGATGTCATTGATGCGAAAAGGAGTGTACTTGTTTGTTCTTTTTCACGTTTTTAGCCTAATAGACGGCTGTTGATGAAATTCTTTTTAACGAGAATCTTAATTGGTGTTACTTGTTATTTTTTCTTTAAGAGTATGATATTTAAACTTTTTGTTTCTGATTTATCTATCAATTAGGTTGAAATAGGTAAACGGATTTCGTTTATAAAACCAAAATCTTTAATGAGGCCTTTTACGTTGTTCCGAGTCTTTGCGCTCAGTATTGTTTTGGTCGCTCAGAACCGGGAAGAGTAATTAATCAATGCTTTGCACACGTATTAAAGGTTTTAAAAAATGAAGAAAATCAGTTTTGTAGCAGCAGCTGTAGTATCAGCTATCTCACTGCAAGCGAACGCAACTTCTATTGAAGTTTATGGCGATGAAAATGACGTAATCGGTATGTATGGTGACTACAACTTCGGTGAAGATGGCCAGCACTACGTGACTGGTGAAGTTACTAACGATAGCTTTGTTGAGCTCGGTTACGGTTACAGTATCAATGAGAACTTTGACTTAGGTGCATCATATGTACAAGGTGGTTACGGCGGTGCTGACGAAGTACGTGTTAAGGCTTCGACTGCTTACACGCTAGGTTCGTCACTAACGCTATCCGGTGGTGTTGAGTACCACTACGGTTTAGATAAAGTGGGTGCAGATTTCTGGGATCCGACTTCAGGTGGTAAAGGTGATGGGCAAGGTGTAAACCCAGACGGGCATGACGGTATTCTTCCGGCTCCAACTCCTCAACCAGCAACAGCTAATAGTGATGTTATTTTACCAGCACCTCATGGTGACAGTGATGTTATTCTGCCTGCACCGTTGCCACATATGAATATAAATATGGTTGATGGCAACAACGAATCTCAAGTAGTGAAAGTGAACCTAGGCCTTGATTACAACATCGCTAAAACAGTTGTACTTTCTTACGACTTAGATGCTTACTCACAACTTGCGGAAGGCATCTATGTGGATGGTGAAGAAGTAGATAGCGAATGGTCAACATCTACATTGAAAGCGACTTACGTTAACTCTGGTGAAGTTCAACCATACGTTAAAGTAGCTGCAGACAACTCTGACATTGAAGATACCACCTTCACTGCTGGTGTTGTTATCGCACTGTAACAAGCAATTCTTGTTCGCTTTGGATGTAAATCCCTACCTTTAAGCTCGGATGCTTGTTGTCAGCAGTCATGGCATTTTGTTTCACGACCACTCAAGGAATGAGTGGTTTTTTTGTTGTCTTTACTGTGAAGTGAGCAGCAGGTTACAACTCCGCGTGAGTTAAAATAATTCCCTCAATTCCCGAAGTAACGGTATGGTGATACATATTGAACAAGAAAGTATCGACTGGTTTGATAACATTGTTCATGATCACCAAGATTAGGTATGCTCAGCGCATGCCTTTTTTGTTTTTGGGAGTTTCTTTTGTCTGACCATCAATTTACATCGCAAGATGAAGCCTTTATGCGCCGCGCTATGGAGTTAGCACATCAAGCTGAGCTCGAAGGTGAAGTGCCTGTTGGGGCAGTATTGGTAAAAGATGGTGAAATTATCTCAGAAGGGTGGAACCGTTCGATTGGTAGCCATGATGCGACCGCGCATGCTGAGATTGAAACTCTGCGTAAGGCGGGTCAAACATTAGAGAACTATCGCCTTCTCGATACCACGCTCTATGTAACACTGGAGCCATGCCCTATGTGTGCAGGCGCTCTTCTTCATAGTCGAGTGAAGCGTATTGTCTTTGGAGCACCAGACTTGAAAGCGGGGGCTGCTGGTACAGTATTGAATCTGTTCGATAGCCAAGCGTCTTACCATTATGCAGACGTAGAACACGGCTTGTTGGAAGAGGAGTGTCGTTCTCAACTACAGGCGTTTTTCAAAAGGCGTCGTAAAGAGATTAAAGAGAAAAAGCAGCAACAGAAGTTAGCGCAAGCAAAAGACGCTCAAGAAGGGAGCTAGTTTAACGGCGCGTTACTTTTAGGTAGATATAATCAGCAGCTTTCGATTCTAGCAAACATCCAATACTGTTCGAATTGAGGTGTCAGAGTGACATTTCGAGGTTGAATTAGATGCTTGCTGATGATGTTTTTTTCGGTTTAAAGCATCTGTACGAAAGCTCGGTTTCGCCAGATGATCTTCTTCTTGTTGTTGGCTAGCATGCGCTTACGGCGGTTAGCCACTACGGTTTTATAAAGGCGTTTAGAGCGTAACTTACGTTTCATCTTTTTGAACGGCCTCCCACTATCAATATCAGCTGTGTTTAGCAGCCAGAGTTAAGATTAAATATACCCAATACAAGCTCTTTGAGTACGTTAATTTGAAGCGTCACTACAACGGCTCCCACCTTATAGGTCAGTTCTGTTGCAAATTAATGACAACAGACCCTAGTTATTCTTCATATGTATGGCAATCAAAGAGGCTTTTCAAGTAGCAAAATCGGGTTGAGTGATTGTGATAGCAGACTGAATTGAGAGAATGGTTAGCTTTTCGCCAAGTGAGATAATAGGCATTCTCTTCATAAACAAAAACACCGGCCAATTAGCCGGTGTTTTTTAGTTAGGAGAGAGCTTAGATTGCTTCGCCGTTTACAGTCACTGCAACATCGATGTTGCCACGGACTGCGTTTGAGTATGGGCAAACCTGATGAGCGACTCGAGTCAACTCAAGAGCTTGTTCTTGTGGGAGGTCTAGCTCGACTGCAAGGCTTACGGTAAGCGCAAATCCACCTGCCTGATTTGGACCGATACCAACTTCTGCAGTCACTGGTGCTTTGGTTAGAGTAACTTTCGCTTCACGAGCAACGTGCAGGATAGCGTTTGAGAAACAAGCTGAATAACCTGCAGCAAATAGCTGTTCCGGGTTAGTAGCTAGACCAGTGCCCCCCATCTCTTTTGGGTAAGCCAGTTCTAGCTCTAGTAAACCATCGTCAGTTTTCACTTGTCCATTACGGCCAGCAAGAGCGGTTGCTTGAGTTGTGTAGAGTGTTGTCATATCGTTTCCCTTTCTATTTTAAGTTGTGCACAATTTAATTGCTTGCAATCTTATATCGAAATAAACAATGAATGCAACTATATTGTGCGCAATTTATTTTTAATGCTCGCGCCAATCAAACCAGAAGTAGAGAACGATATGAGTAGTGATGATCAGTTATTGTTAGATAATCAGGTGTGCTTTCCTCTGTATAGCGCAGCGAATGCTATGGTTCGAGCATATCGTCCGTTATTGGATGCGTTGGATTTAACCTATTCTCAGTATTTGGTAATGATGGTGCTTTGGGAGCAAGATTGTGCCAGTGTGAAAGATATTGGCTCACGATTGCATTTAGACTCGGGTACTTTGACGCCACTTTTGAAAAGGCTAGAAGGCAAAGGGTTTGTTGAGCGAAGCCGTTGTGAGCACGATGAGCGTGTGCGAGTGCTCAAGCTGACAAAGAGTGGAGCAGAGCTAAAAACTCAGGCGAGATCGGTTCCTGATGAGATGAAGTGCAAGTTGACCTTGGAGCTGGATGAGTTGTTGGCTCTGAAGACTTTGTGCGAAAAGGTATTAGAGAAGCTCGGTTAGTTTTTTCTTCAAGACAAACAGCAAAAAGCCACACCTATGTGTGGCTTTTTCAATGATGGTGACCTGCGTTCTATTCTTCGCTCTGTACCGTGTCGCTCGCCTCGGCTGCTGAGACTGCACCACTGATGGTTGAGTCTGCTCCTGAGATCGCAAGCGGCGGAATCACGATAAGGTCTTCCATACTTGCTTCACGTTCCTCTTCGGTACGTTTGTTTACGTGGCCGATGATACTTTGGTAATAACGACGAATGTTCTCTACATAGTTTTTGGCTTCGTCACCACGAGCATAACCGTAACGGGTTTGGCTGTAGTACTTCTTCTGTCTTAGTAGAGGCAGTCTGTCTTTCACGTCACTCCAAGAGTCCGGATCGCCACCTTGTGCTTTAGTGAGTCGACGCGCATCCATCATATGTCCATAGCCAACATTATAGGAAGCAAGAGCAAACCAGATCTTCTCATGCTGCTTGATGGAGTCAGGGATTCGATTAACGATACGACGTAGATATTCCACACCACCTTGAACCGACTGTTTAGGATCCAAACGGTTTGTCACACCCACGCTCTTGGCGGTCGGTAGGGTTAACATCATCATGCCTCGCACCCCTGTCGGAGATTTCGCAACAGGATTCCAGTGAGACTCTTGATAAGCCAATGCGGCAATCAAGCGCCAGTCAAACTCCTGTGAGTACTCTTGGAACAGTGGTGACCATTTCGGTAGCTTGCTATCAAGTGCTCGAATGAAGGCGCGAGTGTCTACGTAATCGAAGCTTCCAATGTGACCGATGTATTTCTCTTCTAGAGTTGCGAGTTCACCAGACTGTTTAAGGTTACCGAAGAACTCAATCAGCAACGCATACAAGCTCTCATCTTCTGATTTCTTTAAGTACCAAGAGATAGGTTGGTCTTCCGTTAATTCGAACGCTAGCGCCAGGTCAGGGTAGAGGCGTTGTGCCAGTGATAGCTCAATGGAGTCTGCAACGGTAAAGCGCAGTTCGCCCTTAGAGACTTGTCTCAGAAGGTCATTAATATCGGCATTACCGACAGACTCGTAGATAAAGTCAGGATTGGATTGTTGAAGTTGGTTGAGAGTCGGTTCGAAGTGAGACTCTTCAATCACAACAAGAGCAGGAGCCAATCGGTCGTCGATGGTTGTTAGCTCACTGTTTTCTTCATTCTGCTCTTTGTTTTGTTGTTCTATGAATTCTGCTTGGCGTTTGTTCTCAAATTCAATCAGTTGTTCAAGGTTACGCGGACGCCATTGACCTTTCTTGTACACCACCTGTTGGCTAACGTAATAGTATGCTGGCGCAGCACGATAGCCGCGGGTGTGCTCATTGTTCTGAGTTAGTCCTGTTGCGATAAGGTCGATTTCACCTTTTTGCAAAGCAGGGAATAAGCCAGACAAGCGGTATGCTGGTTTCATTTCTAGTTGCACGCCGAGCTGCTCTGCAAACTCTCGAGCCAATTCATAATCCAAACCCGCAGGGCCATCAGGGCCGATATAGTAAGAGAGTTGGTTATTGAGTGTTCCAACTCTTAATACGCCGCGCTCTCGGATCTGCTCCAAGTCGCTTTTCGGTTCCGACTCAATTTGACAACCCGCTAAACCAGTAATGGCGATCGCGATGAGAAGAAGTTTGGATGAAAAAATGCGCGTAAGTGTATGCATCAAAATGAAATCTCAAAAAAGTGACTTCCCTTTATATCAAACCGTTTACTCCCGGCAAAGTGACTTTGGGTAAACGGAAGTAAAAGTGGCTAGAAATGCAGCAAAAGTAACAATTGCCAAGAAACATGAAAAAAATGACGCAAACGGTTGCTTTTTTGGTTACGTCACAAAAATAATTGCTATATAATGCGCCCGCAACAGAGAGGTGGAATCGGCATAGGTTCGAAGAAAAACAGTTAGGTTACTCCTAAAACCCACTGAATTTATTCCAATATCACCTTAATCAATTGCATAAGAGACCTAAGCACATGAGAATTTTTCGTGGCTCCCCAGCTCTATCTGAATTTCGTGTTAACAAGCTTTTAGAGCTTTGTCGTGAACTTGGCCTACCTGTTACAGGCATCTACGCTGAATTTGCGCACTTTGCAGATCTAACTGCCGACCTAAATGATCAAGAAGTTGAGAAACTAGAAAAACTTCTGACTTACGGTCCAACAATTGAAGAGCACGCACCAGAAGGTCTTCTTCTACTAGCAACTCCTCGCCCGGGCACTATTTCGCCTTGGTCTTCAAAATCAACGGATATCGCAAACAACTGTGGTCTAGATAAGATTGCACGTCTTGAGCGCGGTACCGCTTACTACATCGAATCATCCGCAGAGCTTTCTGAGCTTCAACTTGTTGAGCTTAAAGCTATCCTGCACGATCGCATGATGGAAGTTATCTTTACAGACTTTGATTCAGCAGCAGCGCTTTTCCAAGTGGCAGAGCCAGCGCCAGTAGCAGACGTTGACCTATTAAACGGCGGTCGAGAAGCACTAGTAACTGCAAACGTAACCCTTGGTCTTGCCCTTGCTGATGACGAAATTGAGTACCTTTACGATGCGTTCGTAAACAAGCTAGATCGTAACCCAACAGACATCGAACTAATGATGTTTGCACAGGCGAACTCAGAGCACTGTCGTCACAAGATCTTCAACGCGGACTGGACTATCGACGGTGTTAAGCAAGAGAAGTCTCTGTTCAAGATGATCAAGAACACATTCGAAACGACGCCTGAAAACGTACTGTCTGCATACAAAGATAACGCAGCAGTAATGGTAGGTTCTGATGTAGGCCGTTTCTTCCCGAACCCAGAAACTCGCCAGTACGGTTACAACCAAGAGAAAGCGCACATCCTAATGAAGGTGGAAACGCACAACCACCCAACTGCTATCTCTCCTTGGCCGGGCGCTTCTACAGGTTCTGGTGGTGAAATCCGTGACGAAGGCGCAACAGGTATTGGTGGTAAGCCAAAAGCTGGTCTTGTTGGTTTCACGACATCTAACCTACGTATTCCAGGTTTTGAACAGCCATGGGAAACAGACTTCGGTAAGCCAGGTCGCATCGTTAACGCACTAGATATCATGCTAGAAGGCCCACTTGGTGGCGCGGCGTTCAACAACGAATTCGGTCGTCCAAACCTACTGGGTTACTTCCGTACTTACGAAGAAAAAGTTAACTCTCACGCAGGTGAAGAAGTTCGTGGTTACCACAAGCCAATCATGATCGCTGGTGGTATGGGTAACATCCGTGACGAGCACGTACAGAAGAAAGAGATCCCAGTAGGTGCAAGCCTAATCGTGCTTGGTGGTCCTGCGATGAACATCGGTCTTGGTGGCGGTGCTGCATCTTCAATGGCATCGGGTCAATCAGCAGAAGACCTAGATTTTGCATCTGTACAGCGTGAAAACCCAGAAATGGAGCGTCGCTGTCAAGAAGTTATTGACCGTTGTTGGCAGCTTGGCGACGAGAACCCAATCGCATTCATCCACGATGTGGGCGCGGGCGGTATCTCTAACGCACTTCCTGAGCTTGTAGACGATGGCGAGCGTGGTGGTATCTTCCAACTGCGTGACGTACCAAACGACGAACCAGGCATGAGCCCACTTGAGATCTGGTGTAACGAATCTCAAGAACGCTACGTAATGGCAGTTGCGCCAGAGAATATGGAAGTATTCGATGCAATCTGTAAGCGTGAGCGCGCACCATACGCAGTAGTAGGTGTTGCAACAGAAGAGCGTGATCTGAAACTAGAAGATTCACACTTCGACAACACGCCAATCGATATGCCAATGGACGTTCTTCTTGGTAAGACGCCTAAGATGCACCGTGATGCGAAGACGCTAAAAGCAAACAACCCTGCGGTTAACCGTGACGGTATTGAGCTAAATGAAGCAGCAGATCGCGTTCTACGCCTACCAACGGTTGCAGAAAAAACATTCCTTATCACTATCGGTGACCGCACGGTTACTGGTCTTGTTGCTCGTGACCAAATGGTTGGCCCTTGGCAGGTTCCAGTAGCAAACTGCGCGGTAACAGCTGCAAGCTACGACACTTACCACGGTGAAGCGATGTCGATGGGTGAGCGTACACCAGTTGCTTTACTAGACTTCGGTGCTTCAGCTCGTCTAGCGGTTGGTGAGGCAATCACGAACATCGCAGCGACTAACATCGGTGATATCAAACACATTAAACTGTCTGCGAACTGGATGTCTCCAGCAGGTCACCCAGGTGAAGATGCAGGTCTTTACGAAGCGGTAAAAGCGGTGGGTGAAGAGCTATGTCCAGCGCTTGGTCTGACTATCCCAGTTGGTAAAGACTCAATGTCGATGAAGACTAAGTGGGAAGAGAACGGCGAGCAGAAAGAAGTAACGTCTCCGCTGTCTCTAATCATCACGGCGTTTGCTCGTGTTGAAGATGTTCGTAAGACAATCACACCTCAGCTTCGCACTGACAAGGGTGACACGTCACTGGTTCTTATTGACCTAGGTAACGGTCAAAACCGTCTAGGTGCAACAGCATTAGCACAGGTTTACAAGCAGCTTGGTGACAAACCAGCAGACGTAGACAACGCAGCGCAGCTAAAAGGTTTCTACGAAGGCGTTCAGACTCTAGTTGCGAACGATCAAGTTGTGGCTTACCACGATAAGGGCGATGGCGGTCTATTCGTTACTCTTACTGAGATGGCATTCGCAGGTCACTGTGGTGTTAAAGCGGACATCGCTGGCCTAGGTGATGACGCACTAGCAGCACTATTTAACGAAGAGCTAGGTGCAGTACTTCAGGTTAAGAACGATGACCTAGACGCTGTACTTTCTACTCTTGCTGCAAACGGCCTAGAAGCATGTTCACACGTAATCGGCTCTGTTGAGGCATCTGATGAGCTAGTGATTACTTCTGGTGACACGGTTGTTCTTGAGCGTAATCGTACTGAACTACGCACTATCTGGGCTGAGACAACGCATAAGATGCAAGGTCTACGTGATAACCCTGCATGTGCTGACCAAGAGCACGAAGCGAAGAAAGATAACTCAGACCCAGGTCTGAACGTTAAGCTAAGCTTCGATGTGAACGAAGATATCGCAGCACCTTACATCGCAAAAGGTGCTAAGCCTAAGATGGCGATCCTACGTGAGCAGGGCGTTAACTCTCACGTTGAGATGGCAGCAGCCTTTGACCGTGCAGGCTTTGAAGCGACTGATATTCACATGAGCGACATCTTAACGGGTCAAGCTGTTCTAGAAGAGTACCAAGGTCTAGTGGCTTGTGGTGGCTTCTCTTACGGTGACGTACTAGGTGCGGGTGAAGGTTGGGCTAAGTCTATCCTGTTCAACGAGCAAGCTCGCAACCAGTTTGAAGGCTTCTTCCAACGCGAAGATACGTTCTCTCTAGGTGTATGTAACGGCTGTCAGATGCTATCGAACCTGAAAGAGCTAATTCCAGGTGCAGACTTATGGCCACGCTTCGTTCGTAACGAATCTGAGCGTTTTGAAGCTCGCTTCAGCCTAGTTGAAGTTCAGAAATCTGATTCTGTGTTCTTCGACGGCATGGCAGGCTCTCGTATGCCAATCGCAGTGTCTCACGGTGAAGGCCGCGTAGAAGTGCGTGATGCTGACCACCTAACTGCTATTGAAGCATCAGGCACAGTTGCAGTTCGTTACGTGGATAACCACGGTAACGCGACTCAGCAATACCCGAACAACCCGAACGGTTCTCCAAACGCAATCACAGGTCTAACGACTCAAGATGGCCGCGTAACTATCATGATGCCGCACCCAGAGCGTGTATTCCGTACAGTAGCGAACTCATGGTCTCCTGAAGGTTGGGGTGAGAACGGCGCTTGGATGCGTATGTTCCAAAACGCACGTAAGAACCTAGGTTAATTTGATTTAGGTTAATCTGACTTAGTTCAATACGCATCTTGGTTGGTATTGCACACTAACTAAGTTCATTGGGAAAAGTTCAAAGCGCAGGCCGAAAGGTCTGCGCTTTTTTTATTTAAATCTTCCCAAGCTGAGTAAAAAGTTTTTCTTTGCAGTTTGCTGTTCTAAAAAACTGCACTAGGCTAAAAGTTGTGGAATCAAATTGTTAGGCCTGTATCTCTCCTTGAGGCATGTCAGTAGTTCGTCGCTAGAGATAACGAGTCTGAACCAATCACTATGGCACAAGAGGGAACTATGAAAACAATCACAAAAGCAGTTGCAGTGGCCGCCGTTGTTATGTCTTTGGCTGGGTGTGTCGGCAGTAACGCCGTTACCGGAAAATTGATGAAGTTTAACGTGGAAGTCGTGGATAACCGTTATGCGCGTGCTGGGGTCAACTTCTTACTGGCACCTGTATATGCGTTAACAACCGCAGCGGACTACATCGTGTTTAACTCATTAGAGTTTTGGACAGGTAAAAACCCACTAACAGGTGCACCGCATATTTTTGATAGTAAAGTCGATACCATGATTGATGTGAACGACAGCCTGGATGACTCTCTCAAAGAGGCGCCTGTCGCTCCAATTACTTATCAACGTCAAATTCAGTTCGGTGAAATGCAGCAAATTGATGAGAACACCATTCGTATGGATATCACTTACAACGATGGTGAAAAGGCGGTATTGATGGGTGTACGTGATGGCGATAACGTCAGTTACTATCTTGATGGCGCATTAGTCTCTGAAACCTCGATTCAAGCGCTAGAACAGTTAGCTGCTGAGAAAGTGTAACGCTGTCTATTTTCTACAGATAAAAGAAAAGCCGCTGGAGTTAACTCCAGCGGCTTCGTATTTTCTAGCATCTAGCATCTAGCATCTAGCATCTAGCATCTAGCATCTAGCATCTAGATTAGTTGTTGCTGTGCAGCTCGCTGTTTAGTTCAACTGCTGATTTGTTAGCAAGACATTCAATTTGACCAGTCACTGAGTTGCGACGGAATAGTAGGTCAGAAACGCCAGCTAGGTCGCGAGCTTTAACTACTTCAACTTCTTGGCCAGAAGAGTCAAGCATACGTACTTTAGAGCCTGCAGTTACGTATAGACCAGACTCGACAGTACAACGGTCGCCTAGAGGGAAACCAAGACCAGCGTTTGCGCCTAGCAGTGAGTTTTCACCGATAGAAACGACAACCGTACCGCCACCAGATAGCGTACCCATGATAGAAGCGCCGCCGCCGATGTCAGAACCGTTACCAACAACAACACCTGCAGAGATACGACCTTCAACCATGCTCACGCCAGTTGTACCGGCGTTGAAGTTGATGAAGCCTTCGTGCATCACTGTTGTGCCTTCACCTACGTGTGCACCTAGACGAACGCGAGACGTATCAGCGATACGAACGCCTGCTGGTACTACGTAATCAACCATTTTCGGGAACTTGTCTACGCAATCTACAGACAAAGCACGACCCGCTAGGCGAGCTTCGATTTGGCGATCTGCTAGCTCAGGAAGGTCGATTGGGCCTTCGTTTGTCCACGCGATGTTGTGCAGTAGACCGAAGATGCCGTCTAGTACCGTGCCGTGTGGCTGAACTAGGCGGTTAGAGATAAGTTGTAGCTTAAGGAAGCCTTCAGCAACTGAAGCTGGTTTTTCGTCTGTAGCAAGAACCACAAGAACAAGTGGTTGTTCAGAAGCTGCTGCTTTCTCTGCGAAAGATGCGTTTGCTGCATCGTCGTTTGCTGCGAATGCTTTCGCCAGTTCTGCGCTTTGTGCAGCAGAGATTTCGATAGCTTGGTTGCCTTCAGTGTAACCTGCAACTTCAGCAACAGCGGCTACAAGAGCGTCGCTTGGGTTTAGAAGTGGGTTAGGGAAGAACGCTTCAATGATTTTATTGTCGCGGTTTTTGGTTGCCGTACCAAAGGCTAGTGAAAAGTAAGCCATGTTGAATCTCCATGTGTTGAGTCTTTGATTTTGCTATCTCTCCATTTACTGTTCGTCTGATGAGCAGCTTGGGTAGCAAAAGTTAATTTAATTGCGTTCATCATAAAGAGAGCGCCTTCGTTATGAAAGGGCGCATGGGGAGAAAGTCTGTAAAATGATATTGCTTGTCTTTTGAGAGATATTTTTCATCATCCGGATATTACCCCTTGGACTTACTCTCTGGATAGCTGATTAAGCTGCTGTTTACTGATCCATTTTATCTCGAATGTGCCTTTGGAGCGTCTACCTATGTGGTGTATATCAATCGACTTAGTCACAAATTTCTTATAAATCTATGTTTATTAATGGAATTGTTCGGGTTCTGTTGATTAATCGCTTGTGTCTACAGTCCCAGTAAATACTCAAAACTTCAGCCATATAATTAAGATTGTGGTCACTAAAACCCTTTGAAATGTAAGTATATTGCCTGCCATAACGACATTAAAACGATTAACAAAGGATCTTCTATGAAGTTTACTAAGTCTTTACTGGTGCTTTCTATCGGCGTAGCGATGGTTGGTTGTGGCTCGGATAATGACGATGTCACAGTGACATGTGATACCGCGGAATCTTGTACCAAATTTACTGTTTTACATACCAATGATCATCATGGTCGCTTCTGGGAGAACAGTAAGGGTGAGTATGGGATGGCTGCTCGTAAGACATTGATTGATAGCATTCGTGCTGAAGTTACTCAAAATGGTGGGGAGACGATCCTATTATCCGGTGGTGACATTAATACCGGAGTGCCGGAGTCTGATATGCAGGATGCCGTCCCCGACTTTGTTGGAATGAACCTACTTGGTTACGATGCAATGGCATTGGGTAACCATGAGTTCGACAACAGTTTGGATGTACTTGAGATGCAGTCTAAGTTGGCTGATTTCCCAATGTTAGCAGCGAATATTTATATTAAAGATGGAGACACTGTTACAGATGAACGCCTTTTCGCTCCATATAAAGTATTCACCATCAATGGGTTAAAAATTGCGGTTATTGGCTTAACGACCAAAGATACAGCGAAGCTTGTTAATCCTGATAATGTGGCGACGATCCACTTTGCCGACCCACAAGACGAAATTAAAAAAGCGATACAAGAAATCGAGGCCAATGAAACGGTCGATCTGATTTTTGCTACGACTCATATGGGGCACTACGCCGATGGTCAGCATGGTAGCGAAGCGCCTGGCGATGTTTTACTTGCTCGTTCTTTAGAGGAAGGCCAACTGGACGCCATCATCGGTGGGCATTCTCAAAATCCAGTTTGTATGGAAGGTAATGAATACGCTGATTTTAACCCTGGAGATGATTGTAAACCGGATCAGCAAAATGGTACCTACATCATGCAAGCTCACGAATGGGGTAAGTATGTAGGTAGAGCGGACTTCGAATTCTATGATGGTAAGTTACATTTAGCCAAATACGATCTTGTTCCGGTGAACTTAAAAGAGAAGGACGAAAATGGTGAGTATCAGTTTATTCAAACTGAGATAAAACCTGATGCAACCGTAAAAGCTATTCTCTATCCATATCAACAACAAGGGCAAGATCTTCTCGATGTCGTCATCTCAGAGACAGATGCAAAACTAGAAGGTGATCGTAATGTAGTTCGATCTGAGCAAACTAATCTCGGTCACCTATTAGGAGAAGCCTATCGTACTTATGAATTAGTTAATGCTGACTTTGGGGTGATGAACTCTGGTGGTGTGCGTGATTCAATTCAAGCAGGTGATATTGCTTATCGTGATGTACTGACGGTGCAACCTTTCGGAAACTTCGTGACCAAAGCAACGATGACAGGGGCGGAGGTGAAAGCATACTTAGATGTGGTTGCGACGAAGACTGCAGGTTCAGGTGCATATGCTCAACTCGACAACATTAGCTTGACCGTCGACTGTGATTTGAATGATGTGACCATACGAGATATTAACGGTAAAGGCTTCGACCTAGCTGACACTTATACGTTCTCCGTGATTAGTTTCAGTGCCGCTGGTGGTGATGACTATCCTGTAATTGATGTGGAATCGACTCAGATGACCGACGCATCTGTGTTGCGAGAATTCTTCGTCAATAATCCACAAGTGAAAGCGGCCGATTACGCCCCAGAGGCGGGTAAGTTAATCTATATGAGTAACGGACTAGAAGTGAAAGGTTGCCCTGCGAGCTAGTTTTTAACTTGGTAGCAAAACAATAGCCAGCGAGTTGCTGGCTATTTTTGTACGAGGCTTATTGAACTTAGTTATCAGATAAACAGCGCTTTATAGGCTTGTTCGATGCCTTCAATTAGCATTTGCATACCAATAACCGCAAGGATCAGACCCATCATTCGGGTAATCACATTAAGTGCACTCGGACCAACGGCTTTAACGAAGCGTTCGCCAAACACAAACAAAATATAGGTCAGTGTACAGAGTAGGCCGAAGGCAACGATGGTTATGATGGTTTCATAAATGCCCTCGGTGCTGGCGAAGTTCATCGCGGTCGCTATCGTACCGGGACCTGCGAGGATTGGCATAGCCAGAGGGGAGACTGCGATACTCAGAGCTGCATCTTGTTGGGCGTCAGAGTGAACCTTTTCTTTGGCTTTGCTGTGTGTGGAATCGCCCTGCAACATGTGAAAGCCAATCAAGAACACTAATATCCCACCAGTGATTCTCAGTGCGTATAGTGTGATACCAAAAAGATCGAAGATTAGCTTGCCGGAAATCGCAAAGGTACTGACGATGATAAAGGCGATGAAAACGGAGCGAAATGCGATGGATTTTACTGTCTCACGATCATTGTCTCCGGTAAGTCCCAAGAATATTGGCGTATTGGCAATTGGGTTCATGATGGCAAAAAAGCCCATGAAGACAGTGATGGTGTGGATGATCAGCTCTTTCATATTATTCCCTTAATAAAGATGGAGTTAACCTGTGTTACTCATCTGAAAATAGATAGTAGACCATGTTGAGAACAAAAAATAGCCAGCATGTTAGCTGGCTATCTGTTTCACGTTATTGTTGTTTTTTATATTCGTTGCAGAGGCTAAGCAGCTTGGCTTACTGCGACGGCTAGTGCCACCGTTGCCCCTACCATAGGGTTGTTACCCATGCCAATGAAACCCATCATAGCCACATGGGCAGGAACAGAAGAGCTACCAGCAAACTGAGCGTCTGCGTGCATTCTGCCCATAGTGTCTGTCATGCCATAAGATGCAGGGCCTGCTGCCACGTTATCTGGGTGTAAAGTTCGACCTGTACCACCACCTGAAGCGACTGAGAAGTAAGGTAAACCTTGGCGAGTACGCTCAGCTTTATAGATTCCTGCAACTGGGTGTTGGAAGCGCGTTGGGTTGGTTGAGTTACCCGTAATACTGACATCCACTTGTTCACGATGCATGATAGCAACCCCTTCACGAACATCATCGGCACCGTAACATAGGATTTCTCCGCGAGGGCCGTGTGAGAAACGGCGGCGCTCGGTTTCAATTAGCTCTCCGGTCTGGTAGTTAAACTGAGTGCGCACGTAGGTAAAGCCATTGATACGAGAGATAAGATAAGCAGCATCTTTTCCCAAACCATTTAGAATTACTTTGAGTGGTTTAGTGCGAGATTTGTTGACGTTGAGTGCGATTTTTATTGCACCTTCTGCGGCAGCAAAAGATTCATGACCCGCCAAAAAGGCGAAACAGCCACTCTCTTCATTCAGCAAACGCGCTGCCAGTGCGCCGTGGCCAATACCGACTTGGCGCTGCTCTGCGACACTTCCTGCTTTGGTATAGGCTTGGAGCGCTTCACCAATAATGTTTGCTGCTTGTTCTGCGGTCTCAGCGTGACGATACAGCGCTAAGGCTGTGCCTAGCGTGTAGGCTTCGGTTGCGCTATCGAAAGCGATAGGCTGGGTGTCCATCACGAGAGCTTTCGGGTCAACATCATGCTCCAAACAGTATTGATAAGCTTGGTCGAGAGACTCTAGATTCATTTCAGCCAATACGCGAGTTACTGATGGATTATTTAGTGTGTTCATAGTCAGGTTCCTCTTTGGCGATTAGTGTTGACGTGGATTGATGGTTTTTACGGCTTCATCGAAGCGGCCGTAGGTGCCAGTAGCCAGCTCAGCGGCCTCAGCAGCTGGTGTACCTTGATTCATGGCTTTCATCATTTTGCCAAGGTTGAGGTATTGATAACCGATCACTTCGCTGTGTTCATCCAACGCAAGCTGAGTCACGTAGCCTTCTGCGAGCTCCATGTATCTCACACCTTTGGCCGAAGTAGAGTAGCTAGTGCCGACTTGGCTGCGTTGTGTTTGTCCTAAATCTTCCAATGCCGCGCCAATTTCGAGGCCGCCCTCAGAGAATGCCGATTGAGTTCGACCATAGACAAACTGCAGAAAGATTTCGCGCATCGCGACGTTGATTGCATCACATACTAAGTCAGTATTGAGTGCTTCAAGGATGGTTTTTCCTGTGAGAATTTCAGCGGCCATCGCGGCAGATTGAGTCATGCCTGAACAACCAATCGTTTCGATGAGTGCTTCTTCGATGATGCCGTTTTTGACGTTAAGAGTCAGTTTTGCCGCGCCTTGTTGTGGAGCACAAGCACCCACGCCATGGCTTAAACCAGAGATAGCAATTACGTCTTTCGGGCTTACCATTGCACCTTCAACTGGAATGGGTGCAGATGCATGAAGGTCGCCGCGTTGAATCGGGCACATGTTTTGGATTTCAGATGAGTATTGCATAGTGTTTTCTCACTTATAGAGTCGATGAAGACCTCGAACGTTGAGAAAACAGGACATGTTGGAAGAGGTGCGGCTAATTTCACTACAGATCTTGCGTATCGTGACACCAAGGAACAAGAGCAAACTAAGCTCGTAAAATGGTGGGTATAACGATACTACCAACAGGATTACCTGTTTTCGATTCTGTAGGAGTCATTAGCACGGTTCGATATGAACGGGCGGTTGAAGCTAGAAAGCTTAGGTGGAACCCCATCACCTGATGGCGTATAGATTAGATCTCAATCACACTTTCTTGCAAGAGAATGTTTAGAGCAATTTTAACTATAAACTCGGCTCATTATATTTCGATAGGTATAAAAAAACGCCAACTGCATACTCTGTTCAGAGTTGTCATTGACGTTTTTAGCAGAGGTATCAGCGAGTTATGCTGCGTCTTCTTCCGCGTCTTCAACCGCTTCAAGCTTTTTAGCTTTCTTAGGTGCTGGTTTACGCTTAGCACCAAGTGCGTAAAGAACTTCTTCTTTGTTCTTCGCAAGGTACATTGCAAGCTCTTCTTGCTTGCCTTCGTCTTCTACTAATTCGCTTTTGCCTAACAGTTCAAAAAGCTCATCAGCCATATCCAGCATTTTGTCGTATGCGTCAGCTTCGGCTTTAGAGGTAAAAGTCATTTTCTCTTCTCCGTTGCGTTCCACCACGTACTTGACGATAACAGCCATGGTTAATCCTCTAAGTTTGATAAATTTTACTGGCTTTTTATACAGTTTTAGTGACTAAAAGTCCAGTTGCCAACTTTGATAGAAGTATCAATCTTGATGTGTCGCCCACTCTTCACAATAACTCATGAAGGATTTGAGAAGTGGACTCTGATATTTGTCTTTGTGGACTAGCATCCAAAATCGACGCTTCATATCCAGTGGCACATTCAGCGTTTTAACTCGACCATCTTTGATAGCGGGCTCTGCTGCGAGCTTGGAGAGGCAAGCCAAGCCTAGTCCGGCTGATACCGAATTGATGATCGCCTCGGTGGTATTGAGTTCGAATGATTCATACCAGTGCTCAAGGCGAGGCGCTACTGTTCGTAAAAAAAACTCTCGAGTACCGGATCCAGATTCACGGAGTATCCAGTGACTGCTCTCAAGCTCGCGCAGTGGCACTGTATCTAAGTCGGCCAACGGGTGAACGGGGCTAGCAACAATGCACATTTCGTCGCTACTAAATTGGCTCGTGAGCAGTTCGGGGTGCAAAGTTTTACCCTCAATCAGCGCGATATCGAGTTCGTAGTCGACCAGCTTTTGGCAAATCAGAGCACTGTTCGAGATAAACAGGCTCTGCTCTTGATGCCGGGTTTGCTGACGAAACCCAGAGAGGATAAACGGTGCAACTTGATTGCCTATAGTGTCACTGGCGCCAACCTTTAATAAACCACTTAATGGTTGGTCGTCACTGAACAGCTCATCAATGCTGGCCGCTCGATGTAGTATCTCATCGGCAAGAGGCAGTAATTTTTGTCCCTCTTGATTGATGATCAGTCGGTTGTTGACGCGATCAAACAGAGAGTGCCCAAGCTGCTTCTCCATTTCACCTAAAGCCATACTGACAGCCGCCTTTGATAAAAAGAGTGCCTCGGCAGCGGCAGTCATCGTCGAATGTTGGGTGATGGTGACAAATACTTTGAGCTGTTTAATTGATATATTAGCCATCGAAATTTTATCAGCCTGTGATTGAGTGGTTTGACGTTTAGAAAACCTGAACAAGTGTTATATATAATTGGATATAACTTAACAAACCGCAAGCGTATTATGGCCTCAACAAGCTGATGAGTTCACAGATAAGTGAATGGGATGAAGAGAGGCTGACATGATTCAACGACTAAAATACAGATTAACTGGCGCACCGACTCCTATGGCGGGACTGGCTCTTGCTATTGCCAGCCTTGGTTGGTGTTGGGATGGGGTACTCGTATCTCAAGGCTTATTGCAAACTCCTGGGTTAGTACAGTGGGTGAGTGCTGGGATTGCGGGTTTACTTCTAGCAATATTGGCAGTGAAATTTTTGATTCACGGTCACTTGCTGCGTGAAGATCTTGCGCACCCTGTTGTGGGCAGTGTTGTCCCGACTTTTGCGATGGGTTGTATGGTGGTATCGGCATCGTTAGATCCGATCTCTGTTTTTTTAAGAGAACTGGTGTGGATTCTTTCTGTAGGGTTGCATGTAATTTTCTTGGTGAGCTTCTTGTACCACCGCGCTAAAGAGTTTGAGATTCACCATATGGTACCAAGCTGGTTTGTTCCGCCTATTGGCATTGTGGTTGCGGATGTTTCTTTCTCGGGTAACCCTGTACTTGAGCCAGTGGCGAATGCAGTATTGTTCTTCGGTCTCGGTGTTTACGCAGTGATGCTACCAATGATGGTGTATCGTTTGATGTTCCGTCACGAGATCCCAGACGCGGCCAAACCAACAATCGCTATCCTAGCTGCGCCGGCAAGTCTGTCTTTGGCTGGTTATCTCACCGTATCTGCAAATCCATCACCAGTAGTGATTGGTCTGCTATTCGGAATTGCAATTTTAATGACATTCATCATCTATGTAGCGTTTTTTAAATTGCTTCGTTTACCATTTAGCCCTGGCTATGCGGCGTTCACTTTCCCTATGGTCATTGGTGCGACAGCCTTGTTTAAGGTAGCGGCTTGGATGCAGGATGTAGGTGTTGAAGGTGAGTACATCAACCAAGTGTTCAATTTGGCTTACTTAGAGCTAATGGTCGCGACGCTCGTCGTAGGTTATGTAGCCGCACGTTACTACATGAATTACAAACCACACCGTTTAATGAGCGTTGCAAAAGGTCGTTTATAACTGGTGGTCGTTCAAAAGATAAACAGACCTTAAGCTTTTGGTATTTCATAAGCTTATATTGCTCATCCAAACTCAGCACTTATGCTAATCTGGCAGTATATTGTGGCAAGATTAGTGTGAGTGCACTTTGTTTACTGTTTACCATTCCAATAAAGTTGATACTTTAAAAATTCTTCTCGTTCACTTAATTAAAAGTGATCCTCTGGCTAATCCATTCGACAAAGAGCAGATCTTAGTACAAAGCCCGGGTATGTCTCAGTGGCTTAAAATGGAGCTGGCGAAAGAGTTTGGTGTTGCCGCAAACATAGATTTTCCTCTTCCAGCAACCTTCATCTGGGAGATGTTTACCCAAGTTCTTCCTGATGTTCCCAAGCGCAGTGCCTTTAACAAAGAGGCGATGACTTGGAAGCTGATGAGTATTCTGCCCGCTATGCTCGACCATCCTGATTTCTTGCCGCTGCAGCGTTATTTGGAAAACGACACCGATAGCTCCAAGCTGTACCAATTGGCTGAGAAAATTGCCGATATTTTTGATGGTTATTTGGTGTACCGACCTGAGTGGATGGCGGCTTGGGAGGCGGGTGACCCTGTGGCTGAGTTGCAAGACGCGGATGGGCATCAAGAACATCCGTGGCAGCCGATATTGTGGAAAGCTCTGTACGAGCAAACACTATCCCAAGGCCAATCAAAGTATCACCGTGGTAACTTGTACCATGACTTTATTGAAGCGCTCGCACAGCAGAAAGATCAGCTTTCCCACCTTCCTAAGCGATTGTTTGTGTTTGGTATCTCATCACTACCACCGCGCTATATGGATGCCCTCAAAGCAATGGGTGAACACATTGATGTCCACTTGATGTTTACTAACCCATGTCAGCACTACTGGGGCGATATTCGTGACAGAAAGTATCTGGCAAGAGTGGAAGCGCAGCGTCGTAAGCAGTTTGCTTTGGTCGAGGGCTCGCCTCAGCTAGAAGGAGAGGTTTCACCTCTTAAAGATGGCTTGGAAGCTAATGTAGAAGATGAACTGCACACTAGCCAAGCCGTGGGCAATAGTTTACTGGCATCGATGGGTAAACTTGGTCGTGACAATCTGTTTTTATTGTCCCAGTCTGAGTGTGAAGAGCATGAATTTTTCATTGATGTTGAGCGCGATAGCCTGCTGCATCAGCTTCAAGCCGATATTTTGGAGCTAGAAGAGCATCAAGATGATCACATCCTCGATTCGAGTGAACACAAGCAGAGTGTTGTACTTGGTGACCGCTCGTTAACGGTTCACGCTTGTCATAGCCCAATGCGTGAAGTGGAAGTGCTGCACGACCAGTTGCTGGCGATGTTCGATGCCGATCCAAACCTGAAACCACGCGACATTATCGTAATGGTAGCGGACATCAATGCCTACAGCCCTGCGATTCAAGCGGTGTTTGGTAATGCTCCGGGTGAGCGTTACATCCCTTACTCCATCTCGGATAGAACGGCCGATCAAGAAAGCCCAATCTTAACCGCATTCATGCAGCTGGTGGCGCTGCCTAAGAGTCGTTGTCTTGCCTCAGAGCTGCTTGAACTACTTGAAATCCCGGCGATGATGGCGCGCTTTGATATCGATGAATATCAATTCGAACAAGCTAAACAGTGGGTTGAAGAGGCGGGCATTCGCTGGGGTGTTGATGGTAGTACCGCAACAGAATTTGACCTACCCGAGACTCAACAAAACACTTGGCTGTTCGGTGTTCAGCGGATGCTGCTTGGCTATGCGATGTCTGAATCTGCAGGGTTATTTGAAACCGCTGACTCATCGATTGCCGCATATGATGAAGTGCAAGGCATGAGCGCAGAGCTTGCGGGTAAGCTCGCGCACTTTATTGATCGCATTACCCATTATCGACAGCGCCTCAATCAGTCACAATCGATTGAACGTTGGCGTGAGACTCTGCTTAACTTGATCGATGACTTCTTCAGCGTCGAGCTTGAGGGCGAAGTGGTATTAAAGTCGATTCGTGATGCTCTTGGGCAACTTAACGAACAGCTTGATGATGCTTTGTTTGAGCAAGATTTATCACCAAGCATCGTTTATCAGTACCTGAACAATAAACTCTCTGGGGCACGCATCAGCCAACGCTTTTTAGCAGGACAAGTGAACTTCTGTACTCTGATGCCGATGCGTTCGATTCCTTTCAAAACGGTATGTCTGCTGGGAATGAATGATGGTGTTTATCCGCGTTCTATGCCACCAGAAGGCTTTGACTTAATGAATGGTCGCACTCGTCCGGGTGATCGTTCTCGTCGTGATGATGACCGTTACCTGTTCTTAGAAGCGATGTTATCGGCGCAAGAGAGCCTGTATATCAGTTATGTTGGTCGCTCTATTCAAGATAACACAGAGCGCGTCCCGTCAGTGTTGGTGTCTGAGCTTATCGAATACTGCGAACAGAACTACTGCCTACAGGGTGACGAGGCTCTGGGAAGCGATGAATCCGGGCGTAAGCTAAGCGGAGCTCAGATGTTTGAGCACTCCATGACACCATTCAGCCCGAGTGCTTTCATGCCGGATCAAGACGATACGCAGCTAAGCTACGCTAAAGAGTGGCTGCCTGCGGCAAATCGAGCTGGTGAGCGCAGTGGTGAATTCAACCGTGCGTTAGAAGATTACCTTGCCGGAGCAACTTACCCACTTGAGCTTGATCTGGTCGAGTTACAGCGTTTTTGGCGTCTACCTGTTCAATACTTCTTTAATCGCCGTTTAAAGGTGGTGTTTGAGCCGCCGTTACCAGTGATGGAAGACGATGAACCGTTTGTGTTGAATGGTCTAGAGAGCTATCAACTCAAAGATGCACTCTTACAAGTATTGATTGATAACCCTCAATCGCCGGATGAAGCCATCCGTCACTTTGTCGCTAAGCAGAAAGCTCAAGGCTGTTTACCGGTTGGGGCATTTGGTGACATAGAGTTTGAGACCAATCGTGTGCAAGCCGAGGAGCTAGCCAAAGAGATCCAGTTCGTTACTGGCGCGCCTAAAGAAGATTTAGAGGTCAATATTACGATAGACAGCCTCGGCGAAGGAAAACCGGTCAAGTTGATAGGTTGGCTAACGCACAACTATCAATCGGGCCTAGTGCGTTATCGCAGTGGTAAAATTCGCGCGCAAGACTATCTGGCCGCTTGGATTGATCATCTGTGTTGCAATGTGATGGGCAATCCGCAAACGACGCATATTATTGGTTACGACAAGAAGGAGGGTGTGGTGCATCTTACGCTTAGCCCTCTGAGTGATGTTCAAACTGCAAAGCAGGCGTTGGGTGAGCTCGTTCGTCTGTTCTATCAAGGTATGACTCAACCTCTTCCCTATTTTCCTAAAACGGCCTTAGCGGGAGTTGAGGCAGGATTCAGTCGAGGAAAATGGGTTGATGATGAAGAGAAGTCTCTGAAGAAGATGGCGGATACCTTTAATGATAGTTACGCGTTTACCGGTGAAGGACGCGACAGCTACATCTCACGTATTTGGCCAAAGTGGGATGACACATTGGCGGCGGAAGCAAGGCTGTACTCTACGCTAGTGATGCAAGCAGCTCGTCTTGCAGCGATTGATCCCAATGATCAGGAGTAACCTAGGACGATCGTTAAGATCGCTCAACCCATGCCAATTAGGCCGATGTATATGGGAAGCTTATTGCAATTTTAGAATGAGTATAGATCGGATAAGAGAAGTACTGAGAAGTCAGGGAATGAAAAGCACAGGAATTAAAGTGGCCGCCAGTAAATCATTATTAGTGTAGGGCGTTCGCTGTACGGCCACAGGTCAGAGGGACCATTATTCTTTTGGTTCTTTGGTGGCGAAAAAGTAATCGCTTGCCTGAACTCGTGGGCGCATAGTAACGACGTGCACCAAATTGATCCGTGAGAGAGATCGCACTCCCTAATAAGATATTGGTACAAGACCAGATTTGAATGACGTTTTTGATACTAGGTCACATTTGTAACAGAATAATTAAGAAGAAGGCAGCTCGGTATGACTACCACAAATCGTGATCTCGCTATCACGCCACAAGCGCTTAATACCATGACGTTTCCTCTGCATGGGGCGCGATTGATTGAAGCCTCTGCGGGTACGGGTAAAACCTTCACGATAGCCGGTTTGTATCTGCGACTTTTGCTTGGTCACGGTACCTCTGAGGTTGGCGTAAACGGTGAAGAGCCGAGTCGACACCAGCAACCACTAACGGTCGATCAGATTTTGGTGGTGACCTTTACTGAAGCGGCAACCGCGGAACTTAGAGATCGTATTCGAGCACGAATTCACGATGCGCGCATTGCTTTCTCGCGTGGTCAGAGTGGCGATCCTGTGATTGCTCCTCTACTTGAAGACATTGACGATCATGCGGGGGCTGCCAAAATCCTTCTTAATGCTGAAAGGCAGATGGACGAAGCGGCGGTATACACCATTCACGGCTTCTGCCAACGCATGCTAACGCAAAATGCTTTTGAGTCGGGCAGTCGCTTTGACAATGAATTTGTGACCGACGAAAGTCATCTAAAAGCACAAGTGGTGGCGGATTACTGGCGTAAACAGTTCTACCCATTACCGCTGCAGTTGGCTGGCGAAGTACGTAATATCTGGGGTTCACCTTCTGCTCTGTTAGCGGATGTGAATCGCTACCTGACAGGCGCGCCGTTAAAGCTAACGGTAGAGGCGATGTCTGGTGATCTGCAATCTCTTCACAACAGCAATCTCGACAAAATCAGAGCGCTCAAAGCACAATGGCTGGCATCGCAAGAGGACTTTCTGCCCATTATCTCGGGCTCAGATGTTAACAAACGCAGCTACACTAAAAAGTCACTGCCGACTTGGTTAGAAGCGGTAACGACTTGGGCGAAAAGTGAGACACATGATTATCAGTACCCAGATAAACTAGAGAAGTTTGCTCAATCGACGCTGAATGAAAAAACGCCGAAGGGCACTGCTCCTTGTCATGAGGTTTTTGAGGCGATCGAGACCTTCTTAGCACAGCCAGCAGATATGAAAGCGCCGCTACTGGCGCATGCGATTACCCATTGTCGAACCATGCTTGCCGCTGCCAAAGAGCAGAAGCAGTGGCTCTCGTTTGACGATCTGCTTACCCAGCTCTCAGCATCGATTGATGTCGATGAGCAATCACTGTTAGTCGAACGAATTCGCGCGCTTTATCCGGTCGCGATGATCGATGAATTCCAAGATACCGATCCTCTGCAATACAGCATCTTCAGTCGTATTTATCTGGATAGCCCACAATGTGGTTTGTTTATGATCGGTGACCCGAAGCAGGCGATTTACGGCTTCCGTGGTGCAGACATTTTTACTTATATCAAAGCGCGTAACCAAGTGAGTGCCCACTACACTCTTGGCACTAACTGGCGTTCAAGTGCAGATATGGTGAGTGCGGTCAATCAGGTGTTTAGCAACTCTGATAGTCCGTTTATCTATGACGAAGATATTCCGTTTCTCCCTGTCGCTTCGAGTCCAAATGCCGATTTGCGTCAATGGACACTTGGTGATGAGGTTCAACCTGCGGTGACATTTTGGCTGCAAGAGGCGGAAGACAAGCCTTTACCTAAAGGGGAATATCACGCAGCGATGGCAGAAGCGACTGCGAGCCAAATTCAAACAATATTGACCGCCTCTCAAGATCAGCAAGCGTTTCTTGATAACGGCAAAAGCCAAAAATCGATTCAAGCGGGTGATATAGCTGTATTGGTGCGAACTGGTAGTGAAGGGCGTTTGGTTAAGACGGCTCTTGCAGAGCAAGGCATCGCCAGTGTTTACCTCTCTAACCGAGACAGTGTTTTTGTCAGTCTTGTTGCTCAAGATCTTCAACGTTTGTTGCAAGCGGTACTAACTCCTGAAAATGACCGAGCTCTTCGCGCTTGCCTGGCTTCTGAGTTGTTTGCCCTTGATGCGGCATCACTAGACCAACTGAACAATGATGAGGTTGTTTGGGAAAATGCGGTTAATGAATTTCGTGAGTACCGAAAGCTGTGGCTACAGCGCGGTGTGCTACCGATGTTACGAGCGGTGATGAGTAAGCGCCACCTAGCTGAGCGATTGTTGGAAGAAGAGAACGGGGAGCGTGCACTGACGGATTTAATGCACATTGGAGAATTGCTCCAGCAAGCGAGACAAGAGCTAGACAGTGACTATGGACTGTTGCGCTGGCTCGCGGAAGCGATCATCGATGCGCAGAATGGTTTGGGTGGCAGTGAAGATGATATTCAACGTCTAGAGTCAGAAAGAAACTTGGTGCAAATCGTTACTATCCATAAGTCCAAAGGCTTGGAATATGACTTAGTGTTCTTACCGTTTGTAGCAAGCTACCGTGAAGCGAGCGAAGGTAAATATTACGACCACGCTACAGACACCACTGTGCTTGATATCACAGCCAGTGATGGCGCGTTAGCGCAAGCCGACAAAGAACGCTTAGCGGAAGACTTACGTTTGATCTATGTAGCGCTAACCCGTGCTGTTTACGGCTGCTTTATTGGTATGGCACCACTGCGCAAGGGGCGCTCAACCAAAGAGCCGACGGGTGTGCATTTGAGCGCGATGGGCTATCTGGTTCAAAATGGGAAAGAGTGCAGCATTGCTGAACTACAGCAAGCGTTGGCGAGTTTAGAGAGTGTTAATCAAAGTATTACGCTGAGCGAAACGCCTACGCAGCATGAGCAACCTTTTGTAGCTAAATCAGAACCACAACCTGATCTCCAAGCTCAAGAGTTGAAGGCGTCGATTGACCGTGCGTGGCGTATCACCAGTTACTCTGGGTTAGTCAAGCAAGGAAGTCATGGCGCAAGTCATGATGCGACGATGGAGGTATCGGGCTTTGATATTGACTCTGCCGATGAGCAGGATGAAGACGAGCTGATTGAGCCAGAGCGTTCTATCTTTACTTTCCCTCGAGGAGCAAGACCGGGTACGTTTTTGCATACCCTGTTTGAAGAAGTCGAGTTTACCGAGCCTGCGACCAGCGAGCACAATACTCAAGTGATCACTCACTTACTGGAACTTGAACAGTATGAGCTTGAGTGGTTACCGGTTCTTCAACAATTGGTTGATACCGTGCTCAACACCGCTTTAGATGGTAAAAAGCTTAAGTTAAGCGAGAAAAATGCTTCTCAGCGACTTGTTGAGATGGAGTTTTTATTGCCCATTGAGGTGTTAGCATCCTCAGAACTCAACCGTGTTATTCAGTATCATGATCCTCTTTCGGCGAAAGCTGGCGACCTCGGTTTTCACACTGTGCAAGGCATGTTGAAGGGCTTTATTGATTTGGTGTTTGAACATGAAGGCAAATACTACGTGCTTGACTGGAAATCAAATCACTTAGGGGATGATGTGGCGGTTTATCATGGCGACGCCCTTAAGGGGGCCATGGCCGATCATCGATATGATTTGCAGTATCAAATTTACGCCTTAGCTCTGCACCGCTTTCTGCGCAGTCGAATTGCTAGTTACAACTACCAAAAGCATTTTGGCGGTGTTTATTATCTGTTTTTACGTGGTATGGATGGACAATCTCAGCAAGGAATATTTTCCGCTAAACCAAGTGAAGCCATGCTCAATGAAATGGATCAATTGATTGACGGCAAGGTCGTCGATCGCCAAACAACTCAATCGAATGATGACCAAGCTGGACAGATGGAGCTTATATAATGACACCCATTGATTTACACCAAGCGCCATTGATGGATGTGCTGCAGCTATTGGCAGACAAAGGCACCATTCGCCAGCTCGATTATCAATTTGCTCGCTTTATTGCTCAGCAAGCGAGTGGCTACTCGCAAGAGGCCGGTACCGCACAGCAGCTTGGCTTTCTTACAGGTGTGGTAAGTCATGAGTTAGGTAAAGGCCATATCTGTATGCAGCTGACAGTGAGTGATCACTATCAGTCTAATATACCCGCTGACTTAGCGCAGTTACTCGGCCTTTATGGTGAAGCAGCACTACAGCTTAATCAACGACTATTGAATATCGATTGGTCTGCTATTTTGAGTAACTCAAGTCTGGTTGGCACCAGTGCTGAATGTGTTAAGCCACTCATGTTTGACGGGCAGCGTGTCTATCTGCAGCGCTATTGGAATTATGAGGTGGTATTGGCTGAGGCTTTAAATCGCCTAAGTCATCCGGTGGAGTTTAATCTGGAGCAGAAGCGAGCGCTGACACAAACACTTAATCAGCTATTTGCTCGGAGCTATCACTTTCTTTTTAATGCCTTGGCCAAAGCTGATTCGAATGGTCAAAGCTCGCAAGTGTTGCGCCAGCAGTTGGTGTGCGATCACTTAGATGTTGTCTCAGAATCCGAACTGAATTGGAATGAGATTGATAGAGTTGTAACAGATGCACGTCAGGTTTCTGACCTTAGTGCACTGGATGAGCTAGTGCCTTTGTCGGTATGCCTCAACTGGCAAAAAGTAGCAGCAGCGGTAGCACTCAGCCGTCGATTTGCAGTGATATCAGGTGGTCCTGGTACAGGTAAAACCACCACCGTTGCAAAACTGTTATCTGCGATGGTAGAGCAGTCATTGAACTTGGGTAAAACCCCGACCATTAAACTGGTTGCGCCAACAGGTAAAGCGGCAGCGCGTTTGACTGAGTCAATCGGTAAGGCGATTGATCAACTGCCTGTTGAGCCTATCGTCAAAGAGAACATTCCAACTGAGTCGAGCACTTTGCATCGCCTGTTGGGTGCCATTCCAAATCGTGCCGAGTTTAGACATCACCGTCGAAATCCACTGCATTTGGATATTTTGGTCGTCGATGAAGCTTCGATGGTCGACCTCTCTATGATGTATAAGCTGGTGGATGCTCTTCCTCCGCATGCACGCTTGATTCTTCTGGGGGATAAAGACCAACTAGCCTCCGTTGAAGCTGGTGCGGTACTGGGCGATATCTGCGCTTTCAATGCTCATGGTTACAGTGCTTCTCAAGGGAACCTGATTGCTGAGCTGACGGGCTTTAGTTCTTTATCTGGCAGACAATCCAAGTCGCACAATGTGGTGAGTGCTCCTGCTGTGGCTGATAGTTTGTGTATGCTGCAAAAGAGTTATCGTTTTGATGCTCGCTCTGGTATTGGTCAACTTGCCAAGGCAATTAATGCAGGTTCGGCCGCTCAAGTCGATGTGGTATTGAACAAAGGCTTTGCCGATATTGAGTATCACTCGCTTTCTAGTGACAGCTACAACCTGATGCTTCGTACGCTAGTAAACGAATACGGCAATTATTTAAATTGTATTCACCCACCGTTAGCTGAAGGTGAGAAGCAAGAGGAGCGCGCCAAACAAGCGCTCGATCTTTTCAGCCAGTGTCGACTTCTTTGTGCAGTACGCGATGGTGATTTTGGTGTTTCAGGGTTGAATCAACGCATTGAACGAGCATTAGCGGCGAGGCGTCTGGTCCAACCGCACAATGAAGAGCTTTGGTATCACGGTCGCCCTGTGATGGTAACACGTAATGACCATGGCCTTGGTTTGTATAATGGCGATATTGGTCTCTGTATGCTGGATTCTACTGTTACCGAAGATGGTTCATCACCAAGACTTAAGGTTTATTTTGAACTGCCTGATGGCAGTGTCAAAGCAGTACTTCCTAGCCGAGTTCCTGAGCATGAAACCGCCTATGCGATGACAATTCATAAATCTCAGGGTAGTGAATTCGATTTAACCTTGATGATATTGCCACCGGAGTTCAGCCCGATTTTGACGCGAGAGCTTATCTATACTGGAGTGACACGTGCTAAATCTCGCTTGATGATGTTTAGCGATAGCTCGGTGTTTAAGCGAAGTATTAAGGTGAAAACTCAGCGTGTGAGCGGATTAGCGGTGCGTTTGGGGCGCAGTGAAATCTAGCGGAAGGTAATTCTAAGATGGGAAGCTGCCGTCCATGGTTGCTTCTTTTGAGTCTAGACCTAGCTGTCTTTACTCAGAAATGCTCTCGTAAAAGAGATATGGTTTATCTTGTATTTTGCTTGGCAGTTCAAGATAAACTCCTTCAAGTTGTCAGTCACTGGAAAAACACAGTGGACATCTAACCCTTCAAGAAATTGGTTGTCAGCCATATCCCAAAAGCTTTGTAGCGAATTACAAATAACGGTTCTCATATCAATATGCTCTTTTTGCTTTTTGTTATTAACGGGCATAGCCAAAGTTTAAGCCTGCGATGTTAAAGTTATAGCAATCCGTGCAAGTCCCTATGCCGAGGCATAGACGATTCCAATCAATGTTTACTGAGAATGTAAATCGACCAAATTCTATACAATTATCAGTGTGAATTAAAGTGCATAGTTTATAAATCTCATATAGTAATCGATTACATTTGCAATCAATTTCTATCGAAAGTGAGAAAAGGCACCAAATTTAAATTTTCGGTGCCCAAACTCTGAACAAAACATCCTGTTTTATACGTTCAATGCCAGTATTTTTGATTTGCGCTGGTAGTTGTAGAGCCCCTGTTTCTCCATTGGTAGCTCATCGACACCAATTTCATAAAATCCTTGTTCTCTAAACCAGTGGAGACTATGGGTCGTCAGCACGAAAATCTGGTCAATATCTTGGGATTTAGATTGATGTCTCATGTAGTTGAGCAGCAGTTGTCCTCGGTTGCCATCTCGGTAATCTGGGTGAATAGCAACGCACGCCATTTCTGCCATATGATCTTCAGGGTAACTGTAAAGTGCAGCACAACCGATGATCAGTCCATCTTTCTCGATGATGGTAAAGCGGTGAATCTCTTGCTCGAGCTGTTCACGAGAGCGACGAACTAAAATGCCTTGCTCTTCAAGAGGGCGAATCAGGTCGAAGATACCGCCGATATCATCGATCTGAGCTTGTCTTACTTGCTCAGCACTCGCCATAACCACTTGAGTACCGATACCATCAAACGAGAACAGCTCTTGGATCAGTGCACCATCGAGTTTGTAGCTGATTAGGTGACAACGTGGTACACCTGCGCGACACGCAGCAATGGCACCTTTCAAGAATCGTTGTGTACCGCTGCCCATATCTAGAGTTGGGTCTTGCGATTCTGTGAGACGATCGAGTATCTGCTTGGCGTCTTTTGGGAACAGCTCTGCGAGTACATTGCTATCGGTGTCGATAACCCCCTGTTCAGAACAGAACCCGATCAGTTTGTCTGCCTTGAGACGAATCGCGACTTGAGTAGCGACCTCTTCGGAAAGAAGGTTAAAGCTCTCGCCAGTTACGGAGCTGGCAATGGGACCGAGCAGAACAATCGAGCCTTGGTCTAGGGTACGGTTGATCCCTTCGATATCAATACGACGAATTCTGCCGCTATGACAATAATCAGTACCGTCATCAACCCCGAGAGGTTGTGCGGTGACGAAGTTACCACTCATAACATTGAGCTGAGTGCCGGCCATTGGGGTGTTGTTCAAACTCATCGATAATCGAGCAGTGATCGCAAGTTGCAGTTGTCCAGCGGCTTGCATCGCTACGCCCAATGCATACTCATCAGTCACACGGACATTCTTGTGGTACGGTGTGTAGCAATCTTGTTTGGCGAGCAGTTCGTTTATTTGAGGACGTGCGCCATGAACCAGAACAATTTTTACACCTAGGCTGTGAAGTAGTGCAATATCATTGATAATATTACCGAAGTTGCGATCGGCCACCGCTTCGCCTCCCAGCATGATAACCATGGTTTTTCCACGGTGAGCATTTACGTAGGGGGTCGATTGTCTGAAGCCTTTAACTAAGGCGGTGCTTCTTAATTTCACAGAGAGAATCCGTTCTGGTTATTTATTCTTAAATCTAACATTTTCATTCAAATGTAAACAAGAATATTTTTGGAATAAAGAGCAAACTATCTTAAAGAATACTTTATTCCGTAATCTTAATAAGTGTAAAATGTCAGTTGCTTCAAATTGAGTAGTTATAGTTATGCAAGCCCCAGTAAGTAAGAATAAAATCGACGACATCACAAAGAGCTTGTATAGCGAGGCGGATAAGCAAAAGAACGCCAACTTCAAACGTAAGTTTGTCGAGCGTAGCTTGATGCTATTAGCTTTGATTGGTTCGATAGCTGTGGTGATCTTGTATCAAGATGTCTTCTCCCGAATGCAGGCTGCATCGACGCCTAAGAGTATGATTTACGGCACTTGGGTAGAGCAGAATGTTGCACATTACGCCACCGATGAGTTCGTATTGAATGAGCGAGGTGTGACGGTAGCTGGCTCAGTGATTGCGACTGATTTTAGCTTTGATGGAAACTATTTTGAGTATCGCTCTGCAGGGAAGACTTTTCGCTTCAAGATGGTTAACTCGGACAATACTGAGATGAGGCTCGATTCTGATGCATACTACAATCCTGTCTTTCGCCTAAAAGGTTATAACGACCATTCAGTTCGTTAGGTTATCTTACTGTAAACTCTTACAAACTTAGATTGTGTTATTCAGCCGTTTTTGTCATCCTCGTTGCATAGAAATTTTAGGATGATTCTTGTGATTAAAAAATGGCTCCCTCTGGTTTCGGCCTCTGTACTATTCGGCTGTGCACAACCGACAGACCGCGCTCAACAGTATCTTGATGATGAATTTCCTCGTACCTTAAATAAGGTTGAGCAAATCGAAACCAACTCCCCTAGAGACTACACGGCTTTTTCTGAACAAGCCGAGATGGTGGTTTCTAAATCTCCCTCGATGGCAAAAATCTATCAGCCACTTTATCAACAGTTAAACGAGTGGGCCCTACAGAGTGGCAATCCACAAGATCTTGCGAATTATGGTGTGCAGGCTGCGCAACTGGGTGGAGGAGATAAGCAAGGTAATGTTCTATTTACTGGTTATTTCTCACCTGTTATGGAACTCCGCCACGAGCCCAACGAAGAGTATCGATACCCTGTCTATGCACTACCTAACTGCGGTCAAGAGTGCCCAACACGTGCGGAAATCTACGATGGTGCACTGGATGGACTCGGACTAGAACTTGGCTATGCCGCGAATCGTATCGATCCTTTCATGATGGAAGTGCAGGGCAGTGGTTTTGTGCACTTTGGCGACGATGATACTCTCGAGTACTTTGCCTATGCCGGTAAAAACAACAAAGCGTATGTCAGTATTGGACGCGTATTGATTGAGCGTGGTCTGGTGCCTCGTGAAAAGATGTCTCTTAAAGCTATTAAAGAGTGGGTGATGGAAAATAATCCAGAGGTCGTAAAAGAGCTTCTAGAGCAGAACCCTTCTTTTGTTTTCTTCCAAGCGAATGAAGACTTGTCGGTGATGGGTAGTGCGGGCATTCCACTGCTACCAATGGCTGCAGTTGCTGGTGATCGTTCTATCCTGCCTATGGGTACGCCTATCTTAGCCGAAGTTCCACTGCTTAATGCAGACGGCACCTGGAGTGGAGCTCATCAACTTCGTTTATTGCTGGTGCTAGACACTGGCGGCGCGGTGAAGCAGAACCACCTAGACCTCTATCATGGTATGGGGGCTAGAGCAGGTACGGAAGCGGGACATTACAAGCACTTTGGCCGCGTTTGGAAACTTGGCTTAGACGGCAGTGCAACTGAAGCGCCATGGGCGTTGCCGCCTGAAAAGGCAGAGTAAGGTCGCCCGTTGAACTACATCGGCTAATCCCCTAGACTTTTTATTCAAGAGTGCGTATAAAACGCACTCTTTCTTTTTCTAATGTAATAAATTGGCGGCAACAATGCGTGAATTGACCACACCAGCTTCTGAAAATTATGACCAACGATTTGGCGGAACTCGTCGCCTGTATGGCAATAGCGAAGTTGAAATTTTAAGAGCGGCACACGTTTGTGTGGTTGGTATCGGTGGTGTTGGTTCATGGGCTGTTGAAGCTTTGGCTCGTACTGGTGTTGGTGAACTAACCTTGATCGATATGGATGATGTGTGTGTGACTAACATTAACCGTCAGATCCATGCAATGACAGGTACGGTTGGTCAAAGCAAGATTGAGGTGATGGCTGAGCGTGTTAAGTTGATCAACCCTGAGTGTAAAGTAAATCTGATTGATGACTTTATTGGCCCAGACAATCAAGCTGAGTACATTACCAAAGAGTTCGACTACGTCTTGGATGCGATTGATAGCATGAAAGCAAAAGCATCTCTGCTGGCGTACTGTCGAAGCAACAAGATTAAGGTGATTACAACTGGCGGTGCTGGTGGTCAAGTTGATCCGACGCAGATTCAAGTTGCTGATTTAACAAAGACGATTCAAGATCCACTAGCGAAGAAGCTGAAAGATACATTGCGTCGTCATCATAATTTTCCGAAGAACCCTGCACGCAAGTTTGGTATTGAGTGTGTATTCTCAACAGAACAGCTGAAATACCCACAAGCTGACGGCAGTGTATGCGCAGCAAAAGCGACAGCTGAAGGCCCTAAACGTATGGATTGTGCGACGGGGTTTGGCGCTGCGACTGTGGTAACCGCAACCTTTGGCTTTGTCGCTGTATCGCGCATCGTTGAAAAGTTAATTCAGAAGTACAAGAAGTAGGAGCGACAGATGCATTCATTTCCTGACTCTCCTTTTGGTGCAACGATTACCAGTGATGATATTGTCGAGAAAATGGCAACGTTTCATGGCTGGGAAGATCGCTATCGCCAAGTGATTCAGTGGGGAAAAAAACTTCCTCAAATGCCTGAAGAGTTGAAAAGTGAGCAAGTGACTGTGGCTGGCTGCGAGAGCCCCCCCCCCCCCCCCCCCCCCCCCCCCCCCCCCCCCCCCCCCCCCCCCCCCCCCCCCCCCCCCCCCCCCCCCCCCCCCCCCCCCCCCCCCCCCCCCCCCCCCCCCCCCGCACCGTGCCTTTAATTCCCAACGCATCCATCAATGGATGAGCACAGTGGTGACCAGCGCGAACCGCAATGCCTTGCTGATCGAGCAGAGTCGCGATGTCCTGATGATGCACGCCATCCATAATAAATGTGACCACACTGGAGTTAGGTTGGTAACCAATCACTTTGATGTCATCCAATTGAGACAGAGCTTGGTAGGTCATATCGACCAGTTGATGAATGTGCGATTCGACTTGCTGTTGTTCGAATTGACTTAGCCACTGAATCGCTGAGTCCAATGCGATTGCACCAGCCACATTAGGTGTACCTGCTTCAAACTTTCCAGGTAGTGCAGAGTAGGTCGTGCCCTCAAAAGAAACACGCTCAACCATTTTTCCTCCGCCATGCCAAGGTGGCATCGACTCTAGTAATTCTAGTTTGCCATAAAGCACACCGATCCCTGCTGGCGCATAAAGCTTGTGTCCTGAGAATACGTAGAAATCAGCGTTAAGCTCAGTCACATTGACAGGCTCATGAACAATCCCTTGCGCACCATCGACAACTACGATCGCACCGACTGAGTGTGCTTTTGTTATTACCTCTTCGATAGGCTGGCGCGTACCCGTGACATTAGTTACTTGTGCCAGTGCGACAATTTTAGTTTTGTCATTCAACAGAGAATCAAAAGCAGCAACATCAAATTGGCACTCTCTGGTCATTGGTACCTTAATTACCTTTGCACCAGTTTGCTCAGCGACGATCTGCCACGGAACAATGTTAGCGTGGTGTTCAAGTTCGCTAATTAGAATTTCATCTCCCGGCTTTAAAGAGCTTCGAGCGTAGGTTTGGGCAATTAAGTTAAGAGCTTCAGTCGCGCCGCGAGTCCAGATGATCTCTTTGCTTGAAGCTGCTCCAATAAACTGAGCAACATTATCTCGCGCTGCCTCAAATTGGCTGGTGGCTTTGGCTGTAAGGCTATGGCTTCCACGATGAACATTGGCATTTTGCTTAGAGTAATAGTCACTAATCGCATCGATCACCACTTGAGGTTTCTGGGTCGTCGCAGCACTGTCTAAGTAGATCAGAGGCTGTTGATTAACCTGTTGGGTGAGCGCAGGAAATTGATTGCGAATGTGTTGGATGTCTAGCATCTAAGATTACCTAAGAGTTGAGTTTGGATAGGGCGCTGAACTTAGCGCCTCTATTTATTGTATCGTGAGTTGCTTGATCGTGGGGGCAAAATATATCTGTCTATTTATGCCAAAGCACTTCTTGTTGTTTTACTCGGTCAAAGAGCGCTTGATTGGCTGGCGTTGCGATACCGTGCTTACGAGCTGTATTGAGCAAGTGACCAGTAATAAAGTCGATCTCAGTTTTTCGCTGATAGAACATATCCTGCTTCATCGATGAGTTGTTAGCCGCAGTAGCTTGGATAACTTGTTGAACGATTGAGCTGAGTGATTCGATAGAGGTTGGTAGATTCTCTGCTGTCATCACTTCAACGACTTCAGCAACGATGTCATTGACTACGGCTTGATACTTCTCTTCAGCAAGTTGACCATTTTTAACCTGTTCAATACCAGTTAAAGGGTTAATCGCGCAATTTACCGCAAGTTTGTCCCACAACGCTTGATGGATATTGCTGTTCCAAACAACGTCGGGTAGGGCGTGATTGAGTACATCAACCAAGAAGGCACATTGGTTGCCGTTACTGTTGTAGCCACCAAGTTGGGTATTGCCCAGTCCAGTATGATGCACCTGAGTTGGTGAACTTTTATAAGCGGCTTGAGTTGTAGTAGCGAGAACTACCGGGAATGGTTCAATATGTGAAGCGATGTTATCTACTGCGCCCATACCGTTATGCATGAACAGAAGAATGGTATCTTTATCTATATGAGGAATAAGCGGCAGTATTGCAGATTCCACCTGCCAAGCTTTTACCGTAATTAAGATAAGATCACTATCGGCAAGCTTCGTTTGATTATTATTGTCGAATCGAACTTCAGCTTGGTCATCGAGTGATATTAGGTAGTCTGTTTGAGTAGAGCGGCTCCACACTGATACGTTATGACCAGCTTGATGAAGTTTAATTGCCCAAAGTGAGCCAACGGCTCCTGGGCCGACTACAGTAATATTCACAATACGACCTAGTTTTATCAAATAGGTCCTCAGGATAGCGTTACAGAATATGAAAGCAATAAAAAATGGCACCCGAAGGTGCCATTTAGGAAGTTTTCTTAAAGCTCTGATTAGAACTTGTAAGTTACTGCAAGGTAGTGACCTACGCCTGAAGTACGACCTGCAAAACCGCCGTCTTCTAGACCGTAAACAGTTTCGTAAGCTTTAAGGCCGTAACCTACTGCGTAACGGTCTGAGTGCCAGTAGATACCGTTGAACATAGCACCACCGCTGCTTTCTGCGCTGTACTCATCTTTCATACCAAATTGCCAATCGATGTAACCTTGGTAAGAGATGAATGAACCGTTCTCGAAGAAGTAAAAAGGTTTGAACCAGTTAGTAGAGATCTGGAAACCGTTCCAGTCTTTTTGGTTTGAATCGTAGTTACCGTAAAGGTTTAGACCGATTTTGCCTAACCAAGGAACCATTACGTCAGAACCAAGACCGATTTTTTGTTGGTTTACACCGAACGTTGTATCAGTAGTGTTAACACCATCCCACGTAATTTCAGAAGCTACGTATAGCTCTTGAACTGGACCGAAAGAAAGGTCTTTACCTGTTAGGCCGTCGATAGACATACGAGGTGCAAACTTCATGAACATCTTAGCTTGAGCGTCAGCTTTGTCGCTGCCTGGATCTGAAGTTAGGTTGAATACATCAACGTAGCCGTAAAGATCGAAGATACCAGAGCGGCCGCCGAATTCCATTTCAAGGTAATCGTGGTTTGAGTTTCCTGGTTTCTCGTTGAAGGCACCCATCAGGTTAAACTGCAGCCACTTGTAGTCGTTTTTGTGGATGTCGCCGTCTGAGTAGTCTGCTGCCATTGCTGGCGCAGCAGTAGCTGCTAAAAGACCAAGAGTTAAAAGTGATTTACGCATAATGGAACTCTCTCTGTTAAAAATAAGTAACTCGCTAATCCATGCGTGTTAGTGATGTCCGAATGGCGAGCATGATAGCGATTTTGCTCTCAATTAAAAGTGAGAATGGGTGCAAACTGAAAATAAAATGGTGACTTTGGTCACACAAATGATCTAAATAAGGGAACTTTGAGAGTGTAATGCAACTCGATGCTGTCGACTTTTTATTGATTTAGCGATTGCTGCATATTTTGCAGATGAATTGAATAATTGATGTACGAAGCAAACGTTTTTGCAGTATCTGGTGATCTAAATCTTGTTATCAACATAAATGGTAAAAAATTAATTGACACCGTATTTTCAGTTACAGATGAGCTTATATCTCAATATAAATAATACAAATTGGGTGAATTGCAAATAAAAAGAGAGCCAATAGGCTCTCTTTTCCAACTGTGAGTTTAATTACTACTATTTTTGTTGGCTTGCTTCTTCAAGTAAGCGAGCGAAGAAGTGTCGAAGAGAGTAAAGCATTAATAGGCTCGGTATCACCATTAGCGCGGTAATAATAAAGAATAGCGACCAATCATTAAGGTAATCGACAAGTTCACCACTAAAGGAGGCTAACGTTGTGCGCCCGAAGTTGCCGAGTGACGCTAGGAGTGCGTATTGCGTAGCCGAGAATGCCTGCCCAGTTAACAAGGTTAAAAATGAAACAAACGCAACTGTCGAGAACGCCGTTGTAAAGTTATCGACAATAATAGTCGCGAGGAATAGGGTTTCACTAGGCCCTGCTTTAGCAATCCATGCAAACATCAGGTTACTGCCCGCCATCGCAATACCGCCGATCATGAGTCCTCGCACAATACCAAACTTCACATTGAAGACACTGCCCAGTAATGTGAAGAATATGGTCGCGCCCCAGCCAATCAGTTTCGAGTAGTGACCGATCTGTTCGTTACTAAAGCCTATCTCTTTATAGAAGGTGATAGACATACGGCCCAAGAAGGCTTCACCAATCTTAAACAAGAACACAAATAACAGTAGAGTGATTGCCACCTGCACGCCATTACGTTTGAAGAAGTCATAAAATGGTTCAATCACAGTTACGGTAAACCAAGCGACAATTTTCGAATCGACCACTTTATTGTGACGTTGTTGAGCTTGCTCTTGCAGCCGTTCACGTTCTGTTTTCGGTTCTCCAACCAGTAATGTGAATAACATTAAGACTACCACTACGCCAGCCATACCGTAGTAGACTCCATTCCACCCAACTGCGTCAGCGTTAATAAATGCGAGATAACCTGGCAAGGAATAACCTGTCCACCAACCAACGACCGCCATTGCAGAGGCTTGCGGCAGTTTCGATGCTTCAGATTTAGGGAAGGTATCAATACGAAATGCATCTATCGCAATGTCTTGCGTGGCTGAAGCAATCGCAATACCCAGAGCTAACATTGAAGTAAACATCAAATCGTTGGCAGGATTGACACCAGCTATAAACAGGGTGGCAATTAAGACGATGGTTTGACAGAAAAATATCCAGCTGCGTCGCTGTCCAAGTATTGCATGAAGCACAGGCAACTTGACGCGATCTACTAGTGGTGCCCACAAGAAATTGATGGCGTAGACCGCGAATACACTACCGAAATAACCAATTGCAGCGCGAGTTAATCCGGCGTCTTTCAGCCAACCTGACATATTTGAGCCAATGAGTACCCAAGGAAAACCGCTGGAACAACCTAACATAAACACCCAGAGTAGACGTTTATCTAAATAGCTACGGAAGGTTTGCATCCATGAAAGAGAGGAAGAGCCTGATGACATAGGGCGTCCTTGTATAGAAAAACGCCCTTAATGAGTTAAGGGCGTGAGAGGAGGTTATTTGATGACTTTAACGGCTGTAATCACAATTGGGTCGACTGGGATATCAGACATGCGGCCCATGCGTTTAGTTGGGATGGTAGCCATTTTCTGAACTACATCGAAGCCCTCTGTCACTTCACCGAATACCGCATAGCCTGGATTGCCAGCACCAGCATTGAGAAAGGTGTTGTCAGAATAGTTAATGAAGAACTGACGAGTTGCAGAATGTGGCGCGTTGGTACGTGCCATCGCTATCGTCGCGGTTTTATTCTGTAGACCATTGCTGCCTTCATTTTTGATTGGCGCATAAGTAGGTAGACGGTTCATCTCTTCATCAAAACCACCACCTTGAGCCATGAAACCTGGGATCACGCGGTGGAATTGGCTGCCGACATAGCTGCCATCTTCTACGTACTTCAGGAAGTTTTCTGAGCTGATTGGCGCTTGCTCTTCATTAAGCTCGATTGTGAAGTTACCCAGCGTGGTTTCAACAGCCACTTTTGGACCAGCCCAAACACTTGCACTTAGCATAGCCAGGGTAATAGAAGTTAGAATGCGACCCATTAGAAACGCTCCTTCATGTAAGTTTGCAGTTCTTGGTCGTTAGCGATTTCAGTCAGGACTAGATTGATAACATCGTTTAGAACCAGCGCAATGTCTTCGTTTGAAGCGCTTAAGGCACCAGTGCGAACAGCGGTACCATTAAAGGTTTTTACCAGCTTGCCTTCTGGTGTTTCAGCCGTCACTTCAAGTGTCACCTTACCATCCATCTGGTTTTCCATGATGGTGTGCTTAACGGTAACTAAGGCTTCTTGGATTTCAAGAACAACTGAGTTTTCGCTATTTACGCTTGCTCGGAAGCCCTGTGATTCTAGCTGTTGAGCTAATACGTTCTCTAGAGAGATACGCATGTTCTGCTTAGCGTGAATAGGTTGAATGTTGGAACGGCCGCTATCCACGAGTGCGACGTATTGTGCCGCACGTACATCTTTACTGCTTAGAGTGTACGTTTTGCCTTGTACTAGGTTGCTATTACTGAGAGAAGCTTCTGGAGCTAGGTTGATCTGCTCTTGTTGAGGCGCTGAACACGCCGTCAATGCCATAATAGAAGCTGCTAAAATCAGTTTTTTCATTCCTATATCCTTTCTAATTCCACACGAGACGCACGGCACTTTTCCCGTACGCGCAATACCACAGCTACTTATTAAAGTTAGCGGGCTCTCTTGTTGCTTGTAATATCTCAAATTTTTGGTTCAATTCAAGCGTTTCGACGTTCGCCTTGCCAAATAATCTCGCTAACTTTACATCGTATCCGAGGTGTCGGTTGCCAATAACAATTAATTTGCCCCCGTTGCTAAGAACATGCTTTGCATCACAAAACATCTGCCATGCGATATGATCGGTGATCGCTTGCTGTTGATGGAAAGGGGGATTACACAGAACCAAGTAAGTACTGTTCTTCTTG
This sequence comes from Vibrio fortis, assembly GCF_000695685.1. Classification (GTDB taxonomy): domain Bacteria; phylum Pseudomonadota; class Gammaproteobacteria; order Enterobacterales; family Vibrionaceae; genus Vibrio; species Vibrio fortis_A. The sequence continues at coordinate 160,611 of NZ_JFFR01000020.1, forward strand.
AATCCATCCAAACAGTTATTGGCGATGAACTGGAAATTGCCTTCGTCCCCGATGTTGTCACGGATGTTCTGCTTGGCAGATTCTACGGCCATAAAGCTCTCATCAACGCAGGTAATGCGAGCTTGTGGGTTCAGTTGCGCTGCTTTAACACTTAATACTCCGTTGCCACAACCTAGGTCGATGATATGACGAAGCTCAGGATCTTTCGGGATGTGCTCAAGCATATAGCGAGCGCCCTGATCGAGTGCTTCCCCTGAGTAAACGTTCGGTAAATTTTTCAGGCGGATATCTTCCCCATCAACGTCCCATTCAACGAATGGCTCAACCTTGTGAATAGGCTGACAGTTAGGTGATGAGAATACCAAGCGGTGTTTTTTCTTCGCCAAAGAGGTTTTGGTTTCACCGAGGTATTTTTCAAATAGGTTGAGGGTAGAGGTGTGAATCTCTTTCACTTTATTGACACCAATCACTTGGCATCCTTCAGGAAGTGCCTGACGCAATTGACTTAGCTGCCACACTAAATGGCGATTGGTTTTTGGTAGCTGCATCAATACCAGATCAACGCCAACTGGAATGTCATCCATGGTATTGAGAAACTGGACACGATTACATTGGTTGCGTTGCAGGTTTTTAAGTGCGCCGCGATGAGAGATGTAAGAGTCGCTCATCATCGTTACGTCGTGATCTTGTGAGAACCAAGCGGATAGTGCACCGAAATGATCATTGAGAATCAGGATGTGCTTTCCAGGTTCTAGGTTCATCTCTTCGACATGGTTGATAATGTATTCATCACCAGCATCCCACGCCTGTAGGGTTTCACTAGAACGTTTAGGGAAACGATGTAGAGTCAGGGTTCTGTCGTGTAGGGTAAGTTCGGTTTTCATTACTTAGATACTTATGTGAGAAATAACCGCGACATTCTCTCAAAAGCAGACTAAACAAGATAGAAAAAACTCTACATTCCCAAGAGCGTCATGTATTAAAGAGCCAGACAGTCTCCCGCTTTGGGTTTATACTGTTTTGATAGTGAATAATAAGAGTCCGATAAAGGAATCATGATGATCCAAGAAGTCATTGAAACGAAACTGCATAATGAGTTTGAGCCAACACATCTCAACGTCGTGAATGAAAGCTACATGCACAATGTTCCAGCAGGTTCTGAAAGCCATTTTAAGGTGGTCGTAGTGAGTGATGCGTTTGAAGGGCTGCGTTTGATTGCACGCCATCGCGCGGTTAACCAAGTGCTTTCTGAAGAATTAGCGAATCATATCCATGCGCTCTCCATTCATACTTATACAAAAGATGAATGGCAGAAGCAGTTTGATAGCGTGCCAGACAGCCCTATGTGTATGGGCGGCAGCAAGTCGTAAAGTAGACAGATAAACAAAGGGTGGCATTGGCCGCCTTTTTTATCACCAAATCTATCGGTTTTTTGTTGTTATATTGACCAAGTTGATGTCACCTTGAACGATTAAAAATACCCATAATTAGTAATGTTTTTATTAACAGTGTTTCAACATAATCGGAAAAATATTAGTTTGTGACAGAGTGTTAATCTCTTGTTTAAAACGCTATTAAAATGCCTTTTTATCTGTGCGGCTCGTCAAAATTATTCATATTTGAGAGTCCATATGCTTCATTTCTCACCAAATATAGCCCTTATTCAAGTTATTGGTCATGGCATCAAGACGTCAAAAAATGCTAGAATACGGCACCTGATAAATCTCACCTCATTTTTGTGATGAGTTTATTAAGATAATGTTGCGATTTTGGTGCCTTATTTTTACCAAAACCGGACACTCTAATGTCGTGTCTAAGGGCGCATAAAAACCGTCCTGAATTTACGCAATTAAAAGAATCTTTTTCCCGATAAAGTAGTGCAAGTGCGTATGATTACAATAAAGAAGGGCTTGGATCTTCCTATTGCAGGAACTCCATCCCAGGTGATTAATGATGGTAAGTCCATCACTAAAGTCGCCTTGCTTGGCGAAGAGTACGTTGGTATGCGTCCTACGATGCATGCTCGCGTTGGTGATGAAGTGAAGAAAGGCCAAGTTCTTTTTGCAGATAAAAAGAACCCAGGTGTTGTATTTACTTCTCCAGCAAGCGGTAAAGTTATTGAAGTGAACCGTGGTGCTAAGCGTGTTCTTCAATCAGTAGTGATTGAAGTAGCAGGCAATGAGCAAATCACGTTCAATAACTATGAAGCTAACCAACTAGCAGGTCTAGACCGTGATACGGTTAAAACTCAGCTTGTTGAGTCTGGCGCATGGACCGCTCTGCGTACTCGTCCGTTCAGCAAGGTTCCAGCTGTTGATTCTGAAACTCAGGCTATTTTCGTAACTGCTATGGATACGAACCCTCTAGCTGCTGAGCCAGAATTGATCATTAACGAGCAGTCTGATGCTTTCGTTGCTGGTTTAGATATTCTTTCAACTCTAACGAGCGGCAAGGTTTACGTTTGTAAAAAAGGCACAAGCCTACCTCGTTCGTCTCAGTCTAATGTTGAAGAACATGTTTTCGATGGCCCACACCCTGCAGGTCTTGCAGGTACGCATATGCATTACCTATATCCGGTAAATGCACAAAACGTAGCGTGGAGCATTAACTATCAAGACGTTATCGCGTTCGGTAAACTTTTCCTAACTGGTGAAATTTACACAGATCGCGTTGTTTCTCTGGCTGGTCCAGTAGTAAACAACCCACGTCTAGTTCGTACTCAACTTGGTGCTAGCCTTGATGAGCTTACGGATAGCGAGTTGATGCCAGGTGAAGTTCGTGTGATCTCTGGTTCAGTACTAACTGGTACTCAAGCAACAGGTCCTCACGCTTACCTTGGTCGTTACCATCAGCAAGTTTCTGTTCTACGTGAAGGTCGTGATAAAGAGCTATTCGGCTGGGCTATGCCTGGTAAGAACAAGTTCTCTGTTACTCGTTCATTCCTTGGTCACCTGTTCAAAGGTCAGTTGTTCAACATGACAACAACAACGAACGGTAGTGATCGCTCAATGGTTCCAATCGGTAACTACGAGCGCGTAATGCCTCTAGATATGGAACCTACTCTGCTGCTTCGTGATCTATGTGCAGGCGACGTTGATAGTGCTCAAGCACTAGGTGCGCTAGAGCTAGATGAAGAAGATGTAGCATTGTGTACCTTTGTATGTCCAGGTAAGTACGAGTACGGTCAACTACTTCGTGAATGCCTAGATACGATTGAGAAGGAAGGGTAATTTTCATGGGCCTTAAAAAGTTTCTTGAAGACATCGAGCATCATTTTGAGCCAGGTGGTAAACACGAGAAGTGGTTCGCGCTTTACGAAGCAGCGGCAACTGTGTTCTACACGCCAGGTCTTATTACAAAGAAGAGCTCGCATGTTCGTGATAGCGTTGACCTAAAACGTATCATGATTATGGTTTGGTTCGCGGTATTCCCAGCTATGTTCTGGGGTATGTACAACGCGGGTGGCCAAGCTATCGCTGCACTTAACCACATGTACGCAGGCGCTGAACTAGCATCTGTAATCGATGGTAACTGGCACTACTGGCTGACTCAAATGCTTGGCGCTTCCTTGGGAGCCGATGCAGGTGTTGGCAGTAAAATGCTACTAGGTGCGACTTACTTCCTACCTATCTACGCAACGGTATTTATCGTTGGTGGTTTCTGGGAAGTTCTATTCTGTATGGTGCGTAAGCACGAAGTTAACGAAGGTTTCTTCGTAACTTCTATCCTTTTTGCACTTATCGTTCCGCCAACACTTCCTCTATGGCAAGCGGCACTAGGTATTACCTTCGGTGTTGTTGTTGCTAAAGAGATCTTCGGTGGTACGGGTCGTAACTTCCTTAACCCTGCACTTGCTGGCCGTGCGTTCCTATTCTTTGCATACCCTGCACAGATTTCTGGTGACGTAGTATGGACTGCAGCGGATGGTTTCTCTGGTGCAACTGCACTTAGCCAATGGGCTCAAGGCGGCGGTAGCGCTCTAGTGAACACTGTATCTGGTGAAGCAATCACTTGGATGGATGCGTTCATTGGTAACATCCCAGGTTCTATCGGTGAAGTATCGACTCTAGCACTTATGATCGGTGCTGCGATGATCGTATACATGCGTATAGCTTCATGGCGCATCATTGCTGGTGTAATGATCGGTATGATCGCTGTGTCTACGCTATTCAACGTGATCGGTTCTGACACTAATGCAATGTTCAGCATGCCTTGGCACTGGCACCTAGTTCTAGGTGGCTTCGCATTCGGTATGTTCTTCATGGCAACAGACCCAGTATCAGCATCATTTACTAACAAAGGTAAGTGGTGGTACGGCATCCTAATCGGCGCAATGTGTGTAATGATCCGTGTTGTTAACCCAGCATATCCAGAAGGCATGATGCTTGCGATCCTATTCGCAAACCTATTTGCTCCTCTGTTTGACCACGTTGTAATCGAGAAGAACATTAAGCGGAGACTAGCTCGCTATGGCAAGTAATAACGATAGCATTAAAAAGACGCTGTTTGTTGTTATCGCATTGAGCCTAGTGTGCTCAATCATCGTTTCAACAGCTGCAGTTGTTCTTAAACCTAAGCAACAAGCTAACGCAGTTCTTGATCAGCAAACTAAGATCCTAGAAGTTGCAGGCATCGACCTAGCAGGCGACATTCCTGCGTTATACGCAGAGAACATCGAACCTCGTCTAGTTGATTTCGCTACTGGTGATTTCGTTGACGGCGATGCGGCTGCATACGACCAACGTAAAGCGGCAAAAGATCCAGCTCAGTCTATCAAGCTTTCAGCTGAAGAAGACGTAGCTAAGATCCTTCGTCGTGCTAACACTGGTACGGTTTACCTAGTTAAATCTGGTGAAGAAACGACTAAAGTTATCATCCCAGTTCACGGTAACGGCCTATGGTCAATGATGTACGCATTCGTTGCGGTAGAGACTGATGGCAACACAGTTTCTGGCATCACGTACTACGAGCAAGGTGAAACTCCAGGACTTGGTGGTGAAGTTGAGAACCCAACATGGCGTGCTCAATTCGTTGGTAAGAAACTATTCGACGAAAACCACAAGCCAGCTATCCAAGTTGTAAAAGGTGGCGCTCCTGAAGGTTCTGAGCACGGTGTTGATGGCCTTTCTGGTGCAACACTAACTAGCGTTGGTGTTCAACATACATTTGACTTCTGGTTAGGTGAAATGGGCTTTGGTCCGTTCCTAGCAAAAGTTCGTGACGGAGGTCTGAACTAATGTCTAGTGCAAAAGATATTAAAAAGAGCATCTTAGCGCCAGTATTGGACAACAACCCAATCGCGCTACAGGTTCTTGGTGTGTGTTCTGCTCTTGCGGTAACCACTAAACTAGAAACAGCATTTGTTATGACTATCGCGGTAATGTTCGTTACTGCTCTGTCTAACTTCTCTGTATCTCTAATCCGTAACCACATTCCTAACAGTGTGCGTATCATCGTTCAGATGGCGATCATCGCATCACTAGTAATCGTGGTAGACCAAGTGCTTAAAGCATACCTATACGATATCTCTAAGCAGCTATCTGTATTCGTAGGCCTAATCATTACTAACTGTATTGTAATGGGTCGTGCTGAAGCATTCGCAATGAAGTCTGAGCCAATCCCATCTCTAATCGATGGTCTTGGTAACGGTCTTGGTTACGGCTTCGTTCTTATCACTGTAGGTTTCTTCCGTGAGCTTCTAGGCTCAGGCAAACTATTTGGTATGGAAGTACTACCTCTAGTGAGCAACGGTGGTTGGTATCAGCCAAACGGCTTGATGCTTCTAGCACCTTCTGCATTCTTCCTAATCGGCTTCTTGATTTGGGCGATTCGTACGTTCAAGCCAGAGCAAGTAGAAGCGAAGGGGTAAGGTAGTCATGGAACATTATATTAGTCTGCTAGTTAAATCGATTTTCATCGAAAACATGGCGCTTTCTTTCTTCCTAGGTATGTGTACATTCCTAGCGGTATCTAAGAAAGTTAAAACTTCTTTTGGTCTTGGTGTTGCGGTAGTTGTAGTACTTACAATCGCTGTGCCTGTAAACAACCTTGTTTACACGCACATTCTAAAAGAGAACGCGCTTGTTGAAGGTGTCGATTTAAGTTTCCTTAACTTCATCGCATTCATCGGTGTTATCGCGGCACTTGTACAAATCCTAGAGATGGTTCTTGACCGTTTCTTCCCACCTTTGTACAACGCACTAGGTATCTTCCTACCACTGATCACAGTTAACTGTGCAATCTTTGGTGGTGTATCTTTCATGGTAACGCGTGACTACAACTTCGCAGAATCTGTTGTATACGGCTTCGGTTCTGGTGTGGGTTGGATGTTAGCTATCGTTGCACTTGCGGGTATCCGTGAGAAGATGAAGTACTCTGACGTACCTCCTGGTCTTCGTGGTCTTGGTATCACGTTCATCAGTGTTGGTCTAATGGCGTTAGGCTTTATGTCTTTCTCTGGTGTTCAACTGTAGGGTAAGCACCCAGAAATAAGGAATAACAAATGCAAAGCATTATTCTTGGTGTAGCGATGTTTACCATCATTGTACTTGCACTGGTTTTAGTGATTCTTTTCGCTAAATCTAAGCTTGTACCTACAGGTGACATCACTATCGCTGTAAACGATGACCCAACTCTAGCAATCACGACGCAACCGGGCGGTAAACTGCTTGGTGCTCTAGCTGGCGCTGGCGTATTCGTATCTTCTGCTTGTGGTGGCGGTGGCTCTTGTGGTCAGTGTCGCGTAAAAGTTAAATCAGGTGGTGGCGACATCCTTCCAACTGAGCTTGACCACATTACTAAAGGTGAAGCGCGCGAAGGTGAACGTCTTGCATGTCAAGTTGCTATGAAAACTGACATGGATATCGAACTTCCTGAAGAGATCTTCGGTGTGAAGAAGTGGGAATGTGAAGTTATCTCTAACGATAACAAAGCAACCTTCATCAAAGAGCTTAAGCTGCAAATCCCTGATGGCGAATCAGTACCTTTCCGTGCTGGTGGTTACATTCAGATTGAAGCTCCTGCTCACCACATCAAATACTCTGATTTCGATGTACCAGAAGAGTACCGCGAAGACTGGGACAAGTTTAACCTGTTCCGTTACGAGTCTAAGGTTGATGAAGATATCATCCGTGCATACTCAATGGCTAACTACCCAGAAGAACACGGTATTATTATGCTGAACGTGCGTATTGCTACGCCGCCGCCTAATAATCCTGATGTTGCACCTGGTCAAATGTCATCGTTCATCTGGTCTCTTAAAGAAGGCGACAAGTGTACTATCTCTGGTCCATTTGGTGAGTTCTTCGCGAAAGACACAGACAACGAAATGGTATTCGTTGGTGGTGGTGCTGGTATGGCGCCAATGCGTTCACACATCTTCGATCAGCTTAAGCGTCTTAACTCAACTCGTAAGATGTCTTTCTGGTACGGTGCACGTTCTAAGCGTGAGATGTTCTACGTAGAAGACTTCGACGGCCTACAAGCTGAAAACGATAACTTCGTTTGGCACTGTGCTCTGTCTGATCCAATGCCAGAAGATAACTGGGATGGTTACACAGGCTTCATCCATAACGTACTGTACGAAAACTACCTGAAGGATCACGAAGCTCCTGAAGATTGTGAGTACTACATGTGTGGTCCACCGATGATGAACGCGGCTGTTATCGGCATGCTGAAAGATCTTGGTGTAGAAGATGAGAACATCCTTCTAGATGACTTCGGTGGTTAATCCACTTAAGTGACTGATATTATGGCTGGCTCTTAGGAGTCAGCCATTTGTTTTTCTAAGCTATGTTCACCATACAACGGCTTATATAAGAAAGCATATTTGGCAATTATGCAGACACTGTTCTTTCTTATATAAATCACTAACAATAATGGGAGTAAGCAAGTGAGAATTTGGCTTGTTGCATTAACTTCTCTACTGTTTCTAGCGGGCTGTGAAAAGCCACGTGAACAGGTACATTTGAACGGCCCAACCATGGGCACGAGCTACAATATTAAGTACATCAATAGTGATGAGTTTCTAGCGTCGGATAAGGTACATGCAGAGATCGACCGTCTTCTTGAGGAAGTGAACGATCAGATGTCGACGTACCGCAAAGATTCCGAACTAAGCCGCTTCAACCAATATGAAGGTGGGGATGCATTCGAAGTATCTGAACAAACCGCAATTGTTGTGAAAGAAGCGATTCGTTTGAACGGTCTAACTGAAGGTGCATTGGATGTGACGGTTGGGCCTTTGGTTAACCTTTGGGGTTTTGGTCCAGAAGCTCGCCCTGAAGTGGTTCCAACAGATGAAGAGTTGGCTGCACGAAAACAGAAAATTGGTATCCACCATTTAAGCGTTGAGGGCAACAAGCTGACGAAAGACCTGCCAAAGCTTTACGTTGACCTTTCAACGATTGCGAAAGGCTGGGGCGTGGATGTACTGGCTGACTACTTAGACTCTATTGGTATTCACAACTACATGGTTGAAGTCGGTGGTGAGATTCGCCTTAAAGGTCTGAACCGTGAAAATGTTGGCTGGCGCATTGCGATTGAAAAGCCAAGCGTTGAAGAGCGTACAATTCAAGAGATCATTGAACCAGGTGATATGGCGATTGCAACATCTGGCGATTACAGAAACTACTTCGAGCGTGATGGTGTTCGTTACTCGCACATTATCAACCCAGAAACCGGTAAACCGATTCACCACAAAGTGGTGTCAGTAACTGTATTAGACCCATCTTCAATGACTGCAGATGGCTTATCTACTGGCCTTATGGTCTTAGGTGAGGTAAAAGGTATGGAAATCGCGAATCAACATAATATTCCAGCATTTATGGTGGTTAAAACAGCCGATGGCTTTAAAGAGATCGCCTCTGAAGCGTTCAAGCCATACTTAAAGAAATAAGGTAGCGAGAGCATTATGAACACATTTATTATTACATTTGGCGTTTTTCTAGCAGTTATCGCAGCAATGTCGATTGGCTACATCATCCAAAAGAAAGTGGTAAAAGGAAGTTGTGGCGGCCTAGGTGCTGTTGGTATCGATAAGGTATGTAACTGTCCTGAACCTTGTGATGCACGTAAGAAACGTGAAGCTCGTGAGGCTTACCGTGCTGAGAAGTTAGCTGAGCGCGAAGAGAAGCTAGCGGCATGGGAAAAAGACCGTATCGCTTAATCAGGTTTTGCTGATAAAGAAAAGCTCGAGGGAAGCCTCGAGCTTTTTTGTTTGTGGTGATTCTCAGTTAATAACAGTCTTGCACTTACTAAAACGAGTGGTTGATCATTCGTGAACAGTTAGTCGTTTCTTTCAAATACCAATTGATTACGACCTTGTTCTTTTGCTCTATATAAGAGTTCATCAGCTGCCTTTATTTGGCTATCGAGGTCGGATTCGATATTAGTGACACCAATACTCATGGTGACTTTAATTTGCTGATCGTCGTGAGCGATGACCTGTTGCTCAATCGCAATTCTCATCTTTTCTAGACGTACGATGAAGTCTCTAAACGATCCACAGGCTTGAATACAAAACTCTTCCCCGCCAAAGCGAACTGCAACATCATCTTTGAAGAAGGATTTGATGGTTTGACCGACAGCAATTAGTACTGCGTCACCGCCGTCGTGACCGTATGTATCATTAACCTTTTTAAAGAAGTCGATATCCATCATTGCGATGTTACGTTTTTCACAGCCCTTGCAAGCTTGATTGAATAAGAATCGACGGTTCCATAACCCAGTCAACGCATCTTCATTGGCATGACGGAACAGCTCATTGTTCGCTTCCTTCATATCTAGCAGTTGGTGAATACGACAGAAAAACTCTTCTTGATTGAATGGCTTATAGAGAAAGTCATTAGCACCCGCTTTAAGGAACTGGGCGGTTAGCGTGCGATCGTCACTTGCCGATAGCCCCAAGATGGCCAGTTCGTTACGCGTGTAGTGCTGACGAATCTCACGAATCATGGTGATGCCATCTTTATTTGGCATGTCATGATCGGTAACGACAAACGTAATATCGGGATCGTTTTGAAGTAGGGCTAACCCTTGTTCGCCGTCAACGGCTTGAACAGTTTGGATGTATTGGTGCTCAAGGAGTTGCACTATATAACGGCGTACAACGGAAGAGTCATCGACAACCAATGCTTTGTGATTTTTGTTGTTGGTAATACGTTGAATTAGCGGCAGTAAATACGTTACTGATGCCATGCTGTCTTTCAGAATGTAATCAATCACACCTTTAGCCAGTACCTGCTCGCGTAGGGCGTCGCTGAACATGGCTGTCAGTACGATGATTTTTTGTTGGTAACCAAGAACCAAGTCAACAATTTCGCCATCTTGGCCATCTGGTAGACAGTAGTCCAATACCGCACACAGAAAGTCTGTTTCCTGCTCAAGTATCTCTTTAGCCTGTTGCACAGACTCGGCAAGCGTCACTGCATAACCGCTATTAGTTAGCTGCTGATGAAGGTAGTTTCTAAAGGCTCGACTGTCCTCAACAACCAGTATTTTTTCAGTCAAAAGTGTTCCCTACTTATCGAGTAAATACTTTTTAACCATATTACCAGAACTGTTAACAAGTGACTAAGCGAAAGATTAGCGAATCAATGAACACTTTGTTCTCGGCGAATAAATGATTATACTGTTTATTAATACAGTATTTGGCAAGTGGTTTGGTCATGTGTGGTTCAGATAAAGAGAGAGTGCGTAAGATAATCCATGTTGATATGGATTGTTTTTATGCGGCTGTCGAAATGCGTGATAACCCTTCTTATCGGAATCGTCCATTAGCTGTCGGTGGGCACGAAAAGCAGCGCGGCGTACTCAGTACTTGTAACTATGAGGCGCGCAAGTTTGGTATTCGTTCGGCGATGCCAACGGCAAAGGCATTGCAGTTGTGTCCAAACCTCTTGGTGGTACCGGGTCGGATGCAGGTTTATAAGGAGATCTCTAAGCAGATCCGAGCCATCTTTTCTCGATACACCTCCATCATTGAGCCGCTCTCATTGGATGAAGCCTTTCTTGATGTGACTGATTCAGAGCAGTGCCATGGTTCAGCCACTCTTATTGCCGAAGCTATCCGCCGTGATATCTGGAATGAACTCCAGCTAACGGCGTCTGCAGGCGTCGCGCCGATTAAGTTTTTGGCAAAGGTTGCGTCGGATATGAATAAACCCAATGGACAGTTTGTGATCCCACCTCAAGAGGTTCAGGGGGTAATTGATGAATTGCCATTGGAGAAGATCCCCGGTGTTGGCAAGGTGAGTATCGAGAAGCTTCACCAAGCGGGCTTTTATACCTGTAAAGATATTAAGCAGACAGATTATCGATCCTTGTTGTCTAAGTTTGGTCGACAAGGCGCCTCGCTTTGGAAGAGAAGCCATGGCATTGACGATCGAGAGGTGGTGGTTGAGCGAGAAAGAAAGTCGGTTGGTGTGGAGCGCACTTTTAGTGAAAATATCTCAACCTATCAAGAGTGCTGGAAGGTGATTGAAGAGCGTTTGTTTCCTGAGTTGGAAGCTCGACTGGAGAAGGCGAGCCCAACCAAGTCTATTACCAAGCAAGGCATTAAGCTCAAGTTTGCGGATTTTCAGCAAACCACCATTGAGCATATTCAACCCTCGTTGAATCTCGATCACTTCAAAGAGCTGTTGAGTGAGATTCTAAAGCGTCAGCAAGGACGTGAGATTCGTTTGCTGGGGTTAAGTGTCATGCTGCAACCCAAAGATCAGATGCGCCAACTAAGCTTTTTCTGATCGAAAAAAGCTTAGTTGGCGATTAACGTGTTATCTCAGTGTTTGTTGAACTATCTTGGAGTTCGTTGAACTAGAGCAAGGGTATCGCGGAAAGGGTGTTGCTCAAGCTTGCCGTATCCAGACATCTTGCTAGCTTTCAGTTTGGTGGATAGTGGTGTGGCAATACCCGATAAGAAGCGAGTAATCGCCTCATCAGTCACCCATTGTGGGCTACTGTTTATAAATTCATTCACCCAAGCTTGAAGGTCACCCTCGTCAATCGCCTCTAACGGTACATTAGGTAGTTTGGCGACGTTGCCACGACACGCTGAACAGTGTCCACACTCTTGTGGTGCATTGATGTCACCAAAGTAATTGGCTAGTTTTGAACTCAGGCAGCTGCTTGATTCAAAGAAATCCAACATGTAATTGAGACGGCCAATCTCATTGCCCTCTTTCTGTTTAAAGAGTGCAGACAGACGCTGAGCGACCTCATTTGGATCTTCGCTGGTGTTGTGTACTGCATATACATCGGTAATCTGCTTACTTTCTAACTCAATCCAACCTTGTTCATTAAAGTAGTCGATTGCTGCGACCACGCGCTGCCTGTCTGCTTGAAAGTGCGCCCACAATGCATCGAAGTCCACTTGGCACCAAACTCGAGCTTGCGGCGAGCACTGGAAAATTGACTCGACAAACGCGCGACGCTCTCCCTGAAATTGGTCGATGATTTGTGGTTTTGGTCGAACAAACTTGAATTTGTAATCAGCGAAGAAACTGTATTTGGGCTCAATGATGCCCTCTATCTCGAGGTATACAAGTAAGGTTTTCAGTGGCAGCTGACGAATATTGGATTCGCGAGAGAGCTGATTGAGCATGATTTCCCACTGAGTAGCGTAGGTATTGCCAGAGGGCTGACAGGCGTATATCTCTTGCAACACTGTTTGAATCGCAATGTTATCGGGTGTATCGCCAAAGACAAAGTTCTCTAGCGTGCTGAGGCCGTGTTTATTAGCGAGCAGTATACATTCGGAGTTTTGTCCGTCACGACCGGCACGCCCAATCTCTTGGGAGTAATTCTCTATCGACTTAGGCAGGTCGAAATGAATCACGCGGCGAATATTTGATTTGTCGACACCCATACCAAAGGCGATGGTCGCAACGATGCAGTTGATATCATCGTTCATAAACTGTTGCTGAATTGCATCGCGGTTTTCGGGTTTGAGACCAGCGTGGTAGGCAATCGCATTGATGCCGACATTTCTCAGGGCTTGAGCGACATTCTCTGCCGTCTGTTGAAGCGTAACATACACAATAGTCGGCGATTGTGGCGCTTGATTGACCACATTGCACAGCGTTTCTAACTTTGTCTCTTGCTCACAAGGTTGAATCGCTAAGTCGAGGTTTTTACGATAAAAGCCAGTGACCACTACACTCTCTGGAGCAATATTGAACTTGGTCTGCATGTCTTGAATCACGCCCGTTGTCGCCGTTGCGGTCAGCAACAGAACTTGAGGAATGTTGAGCTGTTTCTGATAGTGGGGCAGCTTGAGATAGTCAGGTCGGAAGTTATGACCCCATTCTGAGATACAGTGCGCCTCGTCGACCACCAAAAGCGAGATAGGCACCTGTGAGATGAATTGTCTAAAGCGCTCGTTCTTGAGGCGTTCAACCGAGATCATCAAGATTTTGGTTTCGCCATTGCGAACGGACTGCATCACTTGTTGAGTAGTTTGTCTGTCTTGGCTCGACTCGATGGCCGCAGCAGCAATCCCTTTACTGTGCAGAAAACTTAATTGGTCTTTCATAAGTGCAAGCAAAGGGGAAATCACCAAGGTGAGATGAGGCAGCTCTAGAGCAGGAAGCTGATAACAGAGGGATTTACCTGATCCGGTCGGAAAAATAGCCGCTGCCGATTGGCCTGCAAGAACATTATCAATAACTTGCTTCTGTCCATGACGCAGTGAGTCGAATCCAAAGACCTGTTTTAGCTTCTGTTCTATCATAAATGTGCTCGGTTAATCTGTGTGGTGTGCTGCTAAGCCTGTTCAATCTTGTTGGCCGAGAAACTTCCGTTTCAAAGCGCTTGCACCAGATTGTACCTAATTCTATTCTGTAGCTCCTAAAGAAAAGCACTTCAAAAGTATGAATAAATCCGAGCTTAGACAAATAATTCTCCAGCAGCTTGAATCTCGGCTTGCAATTGCTCAGTCAGCAACGCAGCGCGCGATTGATGCCGCGACCGACGAAGAAACCGTACCAGAACATAAGTACGATACCCTGGCACTAGAGGCATCTTACCTCGCACATGGTCAGGCCGTAAGAGTCCAAGAGTGTGAAGAGGATATTCAGTGCTATCGTGATTTAGTTCTGAGAGAGGGAGAACGCATAGCGATGAGCAGCTTTCTTTCTGTTATAGATGAACAAGATAAGGTTAAGTACTTCTTTATCGGGCCAAGAGTTGGAGGTTTGTCGGTGGTGTGGGATGGTAAAGATGTAGCTATACTGACACCAAACGCTCCTCTAGGTGCCGCTTTAATGGGAAAAGAGGTGGGTGACGAAGTGGAGTTTAGTGTCGCAGACAGCCACTTTATCTATGAAATTGTATCGGTTTGTTAAGTTCTAAACCTTTCCATGACATTGGGTGAATCACTCCATGTATAGTTAGTACAGCAATGTATGTGAGGATGTTATGAAAAAGAGCGTATTAATTGCATCACTATCCATGGTGTTGGCAGCGGCGAGTGTCCCCGCTTATGCGGCTCAGTGTCGTGTAGACCTGAAAAATGAACTGAGAATTGATCAGCAGACGGTTGAGATCCACCAAACAAATGGCGATATGGCCGTACTTGATGGTAATGATCTCTATATTCATGGTGAAAAGGTTGAGCTCGACGCAGATCAGCAAGCGGCGATAGAACGCTACCGTGAAAGCATGAGTGAATACTTACCTCAAGCCAAGGCAATGGCGAAAGAGGGATTAGCATTGGCAAACGATGTTATCGACGACATTGCAGTAAGTTTGGATGCGCCAGAAGCGTTTGATAATGTTAAAAAATCAATGAGTGATTTCTTTGCTGAGATGGAAGCTCGTTACTATAAAGATGGTGACTTAGTGCTTCCTGCTGAGAGCTTCGAGTCGATGGCGAATGGCTGGAGTGAAGACTTCGATAAGGCGATGGAGATCTTTAACGAAGAGTTTATCTCAAGCGCTTTTAATGCCATGTCTGAAAAAATGAAGCAAGAGGGCGGTCTTAACTTAACTGAAATGGCGGACAGCATGTCTGAGCTAAAGTTGAAGATCGAAGAGCGTTTTAAGGAGCACTCACAACAGGTAGAGAAAGAAGCGGAAGCATTCTGTGACTCACTTGATGAGATGGCTGAGCAAGAAAAATCGTTGCAGAAAAAGATCCCGAATTTGAAAGACTACCAAGTGTTTACCATTTAGCACTAGCCGGCAATAAATTGAACCTTCGATTGGGCACCTCGCGTGCCCTTTTTTGTACCTGTTGTATGAGGGGGCGGAGTAGTGATTGTTAATGATTTGTTGTTTACCTTTAGACTCTAATTCTATGTATATTTAAATTTACAGTTTTACTGTTTGGTTTTTTCTTATAAATAAGCATTTTAATCATTTATAGATTGCATGGGTTAGTGGTTTTGATTATTGTACTAGCAAACTAGTTCATTGGTATTTTTGCAGGCAGTATGAACCAACAATCTTCTTCATCAAGAGAGCTGTTTAGCTCTCGTTTAGGCTTTATTTTGGCAGCAGCGGGCGCTGCAGTTGGCCTTGGAAACATCTGGGGTTTCCCAACACAAGTCGCTAGCAATGGTGGCGGTGCATTTCTTTTAGTGTATTTGGTGCTGATCTTTGTAGTCGCATTCCCAATGCTGGTGGTTGAAATGGCGATTGGTCGTCATGGTCAAGCTAACCCAGTGGATAGTATGCGCTCACTGACATCAAACCCACTGGCGAAAAAAGTCGGTGCACTGACAGGTTGGATTGGCTTAAGTGTACCAAGTGCAGTGTTAGGCTTTTACAGCATTGTGGGTGGTTGGTTGATCTGCTTCCTATTTGGCGCGATTGCTGATGTGTTTGGCTTGGTTGAGACTGCAGCGTGGTTCAAAGGTTTTAGTGTCGAGCGTAATGTCTTCGGTACCGTGTTGTTTTACGTGCTAACAATCTTAATTGTGCAAGGCGGCATCAAGCAAGGTATTGAAAAATGGTCGACTCGCTTAATGCCAGCGCTATTTGTACTGTTCGCACTGCTGTTTGTCTACATCATGACTCAGCAAGGTGCGCTTGAAGGGCTTAAGCACTATCTTGTACCTGATTTTGAAAAGGTATGGGACAGAAAACTGATTCTAGCAGCAATGGGACAGGGCTTTTTCTCGCTGACCATTGGTGGCTGTTCGATGCTGATTTACGGCTCTTACTTAAGTAAGAAAGAGAACCTGCCGAAGATGGCGATGAACGTGACCTTAGTGGATACGACCGTTGCCTTTATTGCTGGTCTTGTCGTGATGCCAGCCATGTTTGTCGCGATGCAAAAGGGTGTACAAATCTACGCTGAGGATGGGTCACTACTGAGCTCAGATACTCTGGTATTTACGGTATTACCTTTGATGTTCGATAGCTTAGGCTTCCTCGGTCAGATCTTTGCGATTGTTTTCTTCCTATTGCTGACTATTGCTGCGCTCACTTCTTCTATCTCTATGCTAGAGGCACCTGTTTCTCTAGTGAGCGAGCGCTTTAACACGGAACGTACACCGACGAGTTGGGTGATTGGTGGCTTAATCGCGTTGTTCAGTGTCATTATTGTTTACAACTTTGGCGCTCTATTTGGCCTAGTGGCTATGATTGCTACTCAGTATCTACAACCTATTGCAGCATTGATGTTCTGTCTGTTTGGTGGTTGGGTATGGAGCCGAGCTTCTAAGGTAAAAGAGCTAGAGCAGGGCTGCCCTGACTTCCAATTAGGTTGGTTCGGTAAAGTATGGCCTGCATACGTTAAGTTTGTATGCCCTGTACTGGTAGTAACGGTTATCTGGGCATCTTTCGGTTAATCTACTAGCGATACTACCAACGATTAATACAACACGCTAAATTTGAAAGCCGCTCTTGGTTAAGAGCGGCTTTTTAGTATCGGTATGTTTGGATATGCAGTATATGCTTTTATCGAGAGTTGAGTGAGTTTGGGCACTAAAGCGCAGCTATGAAAAAGGCGCATAACCATAGGGTATGCGCCTTTCAAATATAGAGAAGTTAAGTCGCGAGTTACTTAATTTCCATACCTTGTGCTTGTAGATCCGCATGGTAAGAAGAACGTACGAACGGGCCACACGCAGCGTGTGTAAAGCCAAGCTCTAGCGCGATCTCTTTCAGTTCATCAAACTCAGATGGTGGCACGTAACGCTCAACCGGCAAGTGGTGACGGCTAGGTGCTAGGTATTGGCCTAGAGTTAGCATTGTCACGCCATGTTCACGTAGATCTTTCAGTACTTGAATGATCTCTTCTTTTGTTTCACCAAGACCCATCATTACGCCCGACTTTGTTGGAACGTCTGGGTGCTGCTCTTTAAACTTCTTCAGTAGGTTCAATGACCACTTGTAGTTCGCACCGGGACGTGCCTTACGGTATAGGCGAGGTGCTGTCTCTAGGTTGTGGTTGAATACATCTGGCGGGTTGTCTTTCATTAGATCAAGCGCCACGTCCATACGACCACGGAAGTCAGGAACCAGAGTTTCGATACGAATATTTGGGTTTAGTGCGCGGATCTCACGGTTACAGTCTGCAAAGTGTTTTGCACCACCGTCACGTAGATCATCACGGTCAACAGAAGTAATTACAACGTACTTCAGTTTCATGTCTTGGATGGTTTTTGCTAGCTTCTGAGGCTCTTCCGCTTCAGGAGCAACTGGACGGCCGTGGGCAACGTCACAGAAAGGACAACGACGAGTACAGATAGCACCTAGGATCATGAAGGTTGCTGTGCCGTGGTTGAAACACTCAGCCAGGTTAGGGCAAGACGCTTCTTCACATACCGAGTGAAGGTTGTTCTTACGCATTGCAGATTTGATGTCTTGGATGCGCTGGCTATCAGCAGGCAGTTTGATCTTCATCCACTCCGGCTTGCGCAGGATTTCTTTCTGCTCGGTAGGCATGTTTTTTACTGGAATCAATGCCATTTTATCGGCGTCGCGGTATTTAACGCCTTTTTCCATTTGGATTGGTTTGCTCATGATTTTATGCTTCTGCTGTAGTGTTACTGTTGGCTTGAATGTCTACTTGGTCATAGCCGAGTAGTTCGACAAGCTCTTGTATTAGCTGTTGCTCAACGCTCTCTAGATCCGAAGGGCCACCTAGTTGGCTGACTTGAGCCATTTCCATACCTTGGTAACCACACGGGTTAATACGTAGGAACGGTGACAGGTCCATATCGACATTGAGTGCTAGCCCGTGGAACGAGCAGCCACGTCGAATACGTAGGCCTAGAGAACATATCTTTTTGCCATCGACATAAACACCCGGAGCGTCTGGTCGAGCAGCTGATTCGATATTGTATGCTTTCAGAGTGTTGATTACGAGGTTCTCTATATGAGTAACAAGATCTCGCACTCCAAATTTCTTACGACGAATGTTGATTAAGAAGTAAGCAACCAACTGGCCTGGGCCATGATAGGTAACTTGTCCGCCACGATCGCTTTGAATGACAGGGATATCGCCAGCATTGAGTACATGCTCCGCTTTACCTGCTTGTCCTTGAGTGAAGACCGGGTTGTGCTCGACTAACCAAATTTGGTCTACATCGTCATCTGTGCGCGTATCGGTGAACTCATGCATGGCTTTCCATACGGGTTCATAATCCTGGCGACCTAATTTTTTTACGATTAGCTTATTTTGCAAAGCAGGACTCCCTCAAGGATTAATAAAGTGAACGCATTATAAACGCGAAATTTGATTCTAACTACAGACGGACTGCAAGGTTTTTCAACTTTCTTTGTATTTCTTGAAAATTAAGTTGAATAAAAGCAGCAAAAACGATGGGGCCTAAAATGAAAACAGCGGCTCTAAGCCGCTGTGATCATTGTGTAATCTAGGATTACAGAACCATACGTACGATGTCGATCTCGCCAAGTTCTTTGTAAAGCGTTTCTACCTGCTCAATCGACGTAGCTGTGATGTTGATCGAAACAGAGTGGTAGTTACCCTTTGCACTTGGTTTCACAGTTGGGCTGTAGTCACCAGGAGCATGGCGCTGGATCACTTCCAGTACAAGTTCAGGCAGTTCTGGTTTCGCGTAACCCATAACCTTGTAAGTAAAAGAACAAGGGAACTCTAAAAGGTCTTTAAGTTTTGCATCAGAATTGATGTTCATGATTAGCTCCAAAATGGTAGGTACTTCGCTGTTGGGCAAAATACCCAGAAAAGCGTATTCGGTCAATTGACTCGATTAATAAGAGCGGAATATTACTGGTAAATATCGCTGAACTCAAGATCAACAAAAGCCGCTGAGTGCGGCCTTTGTTGGCTTGTTAGGCAAACCCGAAAAAGGGTTATGAGTAAATAGTCAACAGGATCATGTGATTACTGTTATTGACTGTTACTCTGAGGCCTTAGAACAAACCTTTGAACAGAAGAACTAGGTAGTCCCATAGGCGGCTAAATAGGCTGCCTTGTTCGACATCTTCTAGCGCTAGTAGTGGGTATTCAGCAACGTCTTGACCATCGATCTGGTAGAACAATTTACCTACTTGGTCACCCTTGCTAATCGGTGCTTCAAGTTCTTTCTCTAGAACAAAGCTCGCCTTTAGGTTCTTCGCTTCGCCACGAGGAAGGGTTACGAATGTATCTTCATCAACACCTAGAGCAACCGTATCTTTGCTACCCATCCAAACTTTCTCTTCAACGAATGTTTCACCAGCAGTATGCGGTGCAACAGTTTCAAAGAAACGGAAACCGTAGCTTAGTAGCTTTTTGCTTTCTGTCTTACGAGCATTAGCATTTTTGGTGCCCATTACAACCGCAACAAGGCGCATTTTACCTTCAGTTGCCGAGCTTACTAGGCTGTAACCTGCATTGCTTGTGTGGCCAGTTTTTATGCCATCCACATTCATGCTCTTGTCCCATAACAGGCCGTTACGGTTGTATTGAGTAATGCCGTTGTAAGTGAATTTTTTCTCAGAGTAGATGCGGTACTCTTCAGGTACGTCGCGGATAAGCGCTTGACCTAGTAGCGCCATATCGTAAGGCGTTGAGTATAGGTTAGGGTTATCTAGACCGTGAACGTTCGCAAAGTGCGTGTCTTTCATGCCGATAGAGCTAGCCCACGCGTTCATTAGGTCAACGAATGCATCTTCAGAGCCTGCGATGTGCTCTGCCATAGCCACACATGCATCGTTACCCGATTGGATGATGATACCGCGGTTAAGCTCTTCCACTTTTACCGTTGTACCTACTTCAATAAACATCTTTGAAGAGTCTGGGAAGTTCTTCGCCCAAGCGTTTTCACTAATAACAACGTCGTCATTTAGGTTGATGTTGCCGCGATCAAGCTCTTGACCGATAACATAGCTGGTCATCATTTTGGTCAAGCTTGCTGGAGAAAGCTGAGTGTTCATCTCTTTTTCTGCCAATACTTTGCCTGAATGGTAATCCATTAGAACAAAGCCTTTAGCAGCAATTTGTGGAGCGTCTGGAACAACGATAGGCGCGGCGAATGACGAAGAAGCTAGAGTTGCAGAAAGCGCAACAGAAGTAGCAAAAATCGATTTGATAAGTTTATTAGATTTATTCATTTTGAATGCAATTATTTGGTTAACTATCCATATCTTAACAGAATCACTATTTCAAACCAGTGCAGTGATTGTCAGAAGTTTCTGTAAGATTACTAGCGAGTTAAGGTGTGCTTCTTTATATAAGCTGACGGGTAACCCATAAGCTTAACCTGTTCTAATTTTTCTTGAGTCAGAGCATAGTCATGAAATGGCCCAAGCATCAGTCGGTATTTGTCATCTACTGGCTGAAGAAACGTTTTGACCGACAGTTCTTTACTCAGTTCACTCGCGAGCTTTTCACTGCGATCTTGATGCTGAGAAGTCGCAACTTGAATAATGTATTGTGGCAGTGCCGCTTTCTTATTCTCGTCGGTTGGGATATCAACGGTGATCACTTCAATCTCAACATTAGCCGTTCCGGTACGGATCACATCTAGCTTGTATGCGGCTGCATAGCTTAAATCAATGATGCGACCTTCATGAAAAGGACCACGGTCATTAACTCGAACAATAGTGCTCTTGTTGTTGTCGGTGTTGGTCACTTTCACATAGCTTGGGATTGGCAATGTCTTGTGAGCGGCAGACATTGAGTACATGTCATACACTTCACCATTAGAGGTAAGGTGGCCGTGAAATTTCTTGCCATACCAAGATGCTTTGCCTTTTTCAGTGAAGCCTTTGCTATCGTGAATGATTTTGTAATCTTCGCCGCGCAAAGTGTAGTCACTGTTACCGCCTAAACTGTATGGCTCATATTTTGGGTGTGCATCTTCTAAATGCTCAACCGAGATCGGCACATCAGGGGCAATGTCATCGTTAATGTCATAGCGACCCGATTGCGAATCTGGTGATGATGTACAACCATTCATCAATACCACTAAGCCACCCATCAATGCGAGCTGTTTAAGCTGTGATGACTTATTGGCGTGTTGCGCGTTACTGTTCATCGCGTAATTGCTCTTTGTGTAACTGCTCTTTGCGTAATCGCTCATTGCGTTAAATATCACTTAAGTCGCCTTAGAGAATGCTTTACGGTGAGTGTGGATTGACATCAAAATACCAAAACCTGCCATCAATGTAACCATCGAAGTACCACCATAACTAACAAGAGGTAGCGGTACACCTACCACAGGAAGAATGCCACTTACCATTCCGATGTTTACGAAAATATAAACAAAGAAGCTCAAAACAATACTACCGCCCATCATTCGCCCAAATGCTGTTTGAGCTTGGCTCGCGAGAATCAGACCGCGGCCAATAATGAACAGATAGATAGCGAGTAGGAATAGGATACCGATCATGCCCCATTCTTCGGCAATGACAGCGAAAATAAAGTCGGTGTGACGCTCTGGAATAAACTCTAATTGAGACTGTGTTCCTTGTAGCCAACCTTTACCTGAGATGCCGCCAGAGCCGATTGCAATCTTACTTTGAATGATGTGGTAGCCGGCACCGAGTGGATCGGACTCCGGATCAAACAGAGTACGAACACGAACCTTTTGGTATTCGCGCATTAAGAAGAACCATAGGATTGGGATAAATGCACCCAAAGCCACAGCCGCACTCGCGATGATCTTCCAGCTGATACCTGCCAAGAAAATAACGAAAATACCGGATGCAGCGATCAAGATTGATGTCCCTAAATCGGGCTGCTTGGCGATAAGAATGGTGGGTACAAACACCATCACCAGAGAGATGACTAGCGTTTGGAATGTCGGCGGCAGTGAACGCTTACCAATGTAACGAGCTAGCATCAGTGGTACAGCGAGCTTGAGTAACTCCGACGGTTGAAAACGAATAAAGCCGAAGTTCAGCCAACGCTGAGCACCTTTGGAGGCTTCACCAAAGAACAGCACCCCGAGCAACAGTACAACACCACCTGCAAACAGAACCGGAGCCAGTGTTTCATAGGTTCGTGGTGAGATCTGCGCGAGGAAAATCATCACACCCAGTGACAATGCCATACGCATCGCTTGGCGATCCATCATCGCTAAGCTTTGACCACTTGCGCTGTACATAATCAGTAGCGCAAATCCCATCAGCACTAAGATGCCAAGTAGGAGCGGCAAATCGATATGGAATCGCTCAAATAGGGCGCGATTTTGACCAGTAGAGAGATCGAGTTTCATTATTGTGTTGCCTTACTCTTATATTCGTCGCCCAAAACTATATGGTCGAAGATACGTCTCACAACAGGACCACCATTTGAAGAACCACCACCGGCGTTCTCAAGTACGATGGTCACGATCGCTTTTGGATCGTCCAGCGGCGCAAAGCCAGTAAAGAGTGCGTGGTCACGCAGGTGTTCTGCGATTTCGTCAGCGTTGTACTCTTCATCTTCTTTCAATCCGAAGACTTGTGCGGTACCAGATTTACCTGCAGTCAGATAAGACATATTTTGGAAAGAGCGGCGAGCGGTACCTTTACGACCGTGGTTAACCAGCTTCATACCCTCTTTACCTATGTCCCAGAATCGTTGTTTCACACCAGTAATTGGTGGATAAGTTTCGATATCAGACAGCGATTGCGTCTCAAGTGGTTGACCGTTTTCAATGGTGGCACGCAGTAGGTGCGGAGCAATTACTTCACCTTCATGGACCAACACCGATGTTGCTTTAGCAATCTGCATTGGTGTTGCTGTCCAGTAGCCTTGTCCAATACCAACTGGAATAGTATCCCCTTGATACCATGGCACACGGTGACGAGCCATTTTCCAATCACGCGTCGGCATGTTGGCTTTGCTCTCTTCGTGGATATCGATACCCGTGTAGTCACCAAAACCAAACATCATCATCCAGCTTGATAGACGATCGATGCCCATATCAAAGGCGATTTGGTAAAAGAAGGTATCCACGGACTCTTCTATCGCTTTCACGATATCAACGGTACCGTGTCCCCAACGCAGCCAGTCTCGGAATGGTTTGGTTTTTGAGTTTGGGATCTTCCAGTAACCTGGGTCGTTACGGGTAGTGTTTGGTGTGATCACGCCTTCTTGCAATGCGGCTACCGCAATGAAAGGCTTAATCGTTGATGCTGGTGGGTAGATACCCAGAGTCGCACGGTTTACGAGTGGACGGTTTTTGTCGTTGAGTAGGGCATTGTAACCCTTGGACGAGATACCGTGCACAAACGCATTCGGGTCATAGCTTGGGCTAGAGACCATAGCGAGTACGCCGTTGTCGTCTGGATCAAGTACAACAGCTGAACCTCGACGTCCATCGAGCAGCTTATGTACGTATAGTTGAAGGTCGATATCTAGGTTCAATACGATATCTTTGCCCGGAATCGCGGGTACAAACTTCAAGGTACGGATTACACGGCCACGGCTGTTTACTTCAACTTCTTGATAGCCGGCAGTACCGTGAAGCATGTCTTCGTAGTAGCGTTCAATACCTAACTTGCCGATGTCACGGGTCGCTTGATAGTTGGCATCTTTCTCTTCACGAACCAGACGTCGCATATCGCGGTCATTAATGCGCGATACATAACCAATCACGTGTGTGAGTACATCACCATATGGGTAAAAACGCTTGAGTGTGCCCGTAACCTCAACACCTGGGAACTTGTGCTGGTTTACCGAGAAAACAGCCACTTGATCTTCGGTCAATTGGGTAAGGATAGGAACCGATTTAAAGCGACGCGTATTGCGGCGATCGCGGTTAAATCTTTCGACTCGCTCAGGGCTGATTTCTAAAAGTTCTTGGAGACGCGCAATGGTGTCATCCATGTTCTTTATTTTCTCAGGGGTGATCTCAAGGTTAAATACTGGGCGGTTTTCCGCCAGCAATACACCATTTCGGTCATAGATTAGACCGCGCGTTGGTGCGATTGGGACAACCTTGATGCGGTTATCGTTCGAGCGAGTTTTATAGTCTTGGTATTGGTTGACCTGAATGTTGTACAGGTTGGCAACCAAAATGCCCATCATGATTACAATGCCTATAAACGCAATAAAAGCACGACTAGCAAATAGTCGTGCTTCTTCTTTGTAATCACGGATCTGGCTACGTTTACGTAACATTAACGCTTATTCTCGGTGATACGGGTGATTAGCTGTAATGCTCCAAGCTCGGTACAGGCTTTCTGCCATGATAACGCGCACAAGAGGATGCGGTAGAGTCAGAGCCGACAGAGACCAGCTTTGGTCAGCTGCCGCTTTACATGCTGGAGCAAGCCCTTCAGGGCCACCAATAAGGATAGAAACATCGCGTCCATCCAACTTCCAGCTCTCTAGTTGTTCAGCAAGTTGCGGTGTATCCCATTTTCTACCTGGGATATCGAGCGTCACAATACGGCTACCTTTTGGCACCGCTGCTAGCATTGCTTCGCCTTCTTTTTGCAGAATACGTGCAATGTCAGCATTTTTGCCGCGTTTGCCCGCTGGGATCTCGACCAGTTCCAGTGGCATATCGTGTGGGAAGCGACGCTTATATTCTTGAAAGCCTTCTTCAACCCATTTTGGCATTTTGGTGCCAACGGCAATTAATTGGATCTTCACAGATTAGCCCCACAGCTTTTCAAGTTGGTACAGCTCGCGTTGCTCAGCTTGCATCACGTGAAGCATGCTGGTGCCCATATCTAGGACAACCCATTCACCTTCTTGTTCCCCGTCCATACCTAGCGGCTCTAGACCGACTTTTTTCACTTCACTTGCGACATGTTCTGCGATAGAAGCGACGTGGCGCTTTGAAGTACCAGTACAAACGATCATGTAGTCTGTCACACTGGATTTACCTTCAACGTCGATTGTGATGATCGACTCTGCTTTCATGTCGTCGGCTTTATCTGCAAGAAAATCTCTTAGTTCTTCACGTAACACAGGGTGTTCCTTAAATCTTAATTTTGCGACTCAAAATCATATCACGCTTTTATGCGGGAAAGGGGATTGAAGCCGAGGGGATACAAAACTCAACACTCAATTGGTGAATGAGTGGCCAAGGTGATTGCTCATACTGGGTTTTAGAGAGCAATTCAGCTTGAGTAAGCAGTGCAAACAGAGAGTGTAACTGAGTCATTGAGACTCGTGTTAGCGCTGCGTTATAAAGGGGTTTCTTTGATTGCCAGATACGGTGTTTCTCGAACACTTGTCCGATGGGCATCTGTTGCATTTGTTGCTGCATCTGAAGTAGAAGTGCTAACTCTCGTTGAATACTGCGTAAAAGAATCACCGCTTCCACACCTTCCGCCTCTAATTGGCGCAAAATACGTTGGGCTCGATTACCTTTACCTGCAAGCAGAGCATCTACCCAATGGAATGGGGTAAAGTGATTATGACGACTTAGTGACTCTTCAAGTCGAACTAAGGTTAGCTTGCCATCAGGATATTGCAGTGCCAGCTTCTCTAAGCTCTGGGTTAATGCAAATAGGTTTCCTTCGTGCCATTGAGCCAGCATCTGAGTGGCTTCGGCGTCTGGCTGTAAACCAATTTGGCGACAGCGAGCTTGAACAAACTGCGGCAAGCGGCCAACGTCAGGTGTTAAGCAACTTACCCAGTGACCTTGGCTCGAAAGTGCTTTGAACCACTTAGCATTTTCTTGTGCTTTGGTTAGTTTGGTTCCGATCAACACCAACATGATGTCTTCGTGCAGCTGATCTGATAGCGCCAATAACTCTTTCGCGATAGCAGCATTTACACCAGACTCTGGCAACTCTAGCTCGATCAGCTGACGGCTCGAAAATAGACTCAGGGCTTGAGTACAGTCGTAAACATCATTCCAATCAAGGCTACTGTCGATAGCAAAGCGATGACGCTCTTCAAAGCCTTGCTGTTTAGCGGCTTTCTGAATCGACTCGCGGCTTTCTTGAAGCAATAGCGGTTCGTTACCAAAGATCAGATAAACGCGGCTAAGCTGCTTATTTAACTGCTCTGATAAGCGGTCTGCAAAAATACGCATCAGTTAACCTTATTGAGCAGACTCAGTTGAATCTGGACTTACCTCAACATTCTTGATGTTGTACTGCTTCTCTAACTCTTTAACCTGAACCTCTTCTAGGTCTTCAAGGTTCATGCTATTCGCGGCGATATTAGCTTTCAGGCGTGCCATTTGACGTAGGATCTGACTTGCAGCTAGCTTACGCATTTCATCTTCGATCATGTCGCGTTCAACGGATTTTGCTAGTGCTGTTAGCGGGTTATCTAGGTAACTACGAGTTACGCTAGTGGTAAACGTTTTATCGCCTAATTCAGGAATCGTCACTCGGTAAGAGGCATTGAACGTCAGCTCTTTCTCAGCAGCACGTGTGTTCTGGTATAGAGAGAGTGTACGCTCATTAACGCTTTCACTTAGTAGGTGAAGGTTAGGTGTCTTGCTGGTTGGCGCAACAATTTCCACGTTACTCATACGCAGCTGACTCTTCACCATCCGCGTAAACGTACTATATTGGTCGTAACTGGATACTGAGATCTTGTTTAGCTCTTCTGGTACAGAGTAGTCACCTCGTAGGTGAAAACCACAGGCTGAGAGTAGGCTGACAGTTAGAACAACGAATGTAGCTTTTAACGAAGACAGTGAAATCAGGCGCATTATTTGATGGCTCTCATAAAATGGATTACTTATTTAAAGGCTTTAAATTCGGGGGTAACCGTGCTTGGTATTAACCAATGTAAAAGCGTTTAAATAAGTAGACAGGGTGGGATGCACCCTGTCTATTGACTGCGAAGTAGCAATTAAGTTCTTTAATTCCTATCGCATTGTGAGTGTTAACTCAACCAATCAGTCACGATGTGACGAATGATTAGTTAGCAACGATGTTCAGTAGCTTACCCGGTACGTAAATCACTTTACGAACAGTCTTGCCGTCTGTGAACTTAGTTACGTTCTCATCGTTTAGACCTAGCGCTTCAATATCTTCTTTAGAGATATCTGCTGGTACAGTTAGTTTCGCACGTAGCTTACCGTTAACTTGAACGATGATTAGCTTTTCGTCTTCAACAAGCGCTTTCTCATCGTGTGTCGGCCATACAGCGTTGTCGATGTCTTCTTGACCCAGAGCTGTCCACATCTCGTAAGAAATGTGAGGAGTGATTGGGTAAAGCATTGCAACAACTGCTTTTAGTGCTTCATCAAGGATTGCACGGTCTTGTGCTGATTCTTGTGGTGCTTTCGCTAGCTTGTTCATCAACTCCATGATTGCAGCGATTGCAGTGTTGAACGTTTGACGACGAGCGATATCGTCAGTCACTTTCGCGATTGTTTTGTGAACGTCACGGCGAAGTGCTTTTTGGTCGCCAGAAAGTGCAGAGGTATCTACTGTTTCTGCTGCGCCTTTCGATGCGTGCTCGTTTACTAGTTTCCAAACACGCTTCAGGAAGCGGTTAGCCCCTTCAACGCCAGACTCTTGCCACTCAAGTGTCATGTCTGCTGGTGAAGCAAACATCATGAATAGACGTACTGTGTCAGCACCGTACTTGTCTACCATCTCTTGTGGGTCGATACCGTTGTTCTTCGACTTAGACATTTTGATCATGCCTGAGTGTGTTACGTCACGGCCTTCGTTGTCTTTAGCTGAAGTGATACGGCCTTTACCGTCACGCTCTACAGCAACGTCAGTTGGAGCAACCCACTCTTTACCGCCTTTGTCGTTCTCGAAGTAGAACGCATCCGCTAGCACCATGCCTTGACATAGAAGCTGCTTGAACGGCTCGTCAGACGTTACGTAACCTGCGTCACGTAGTAGTTTGTGGAAGAAACGAGAGTACAGTAGGTGCATACATGCGTGCTCGATACCACCGATGTACTGGTCTACTGGTAGCCAGTAGTTCGCTTTTTCTGGATCTAGAATGTCGTCAGCTTGTGGTGAACAGTAACGCGCGTAGTACCAAGAAGACTCCATGAATGTATCGAACGTATCTGTCTCACGTAGAGCAGGTTCGCCGTTGAACGTTGTCTTCGCCCATTCTTTGTCAGCTTTGATTGGGCTAGTTACGCCGTCCATTACCACGTCTTCAGGAAGAATTACTGGTAGTTGGTCAGCTGGTACTGGGTGAACTTCACCATCTTCAGTCGTTACCATTGGGATTGGAGCGCCCCAGTAACGTTGACGAGATACACCCCAGTCACGTAGACGGAAGTTTACTGTCTTAGTACCTTTGCCTTCTGCTTCAAGCTTCGCTGCGATCGCATCGAACGCTGCTTGGAACTCTAGGCCATCGAACTCACCTGAATCGAATAGTACGCCTTTCTCAGTGTACGCTTCTTCAGAGATGTTTAGCTCGCTGTCGTCAGCAGGCTTGATCACAGGGATGATATCTAGGCCGTACTTAGTCGCGAACTCGTAGTCACGTTGGTCGTGTGCAGGTACTGCCATAACAGCGCCTGTACCGTAGTCCATCAGTACGAAGTTCGCCACGTAAACTGGAACTTCACGACCGTTCAATGGGTGAATCGCAGTAAGGCCAGTCGCCATACCTTTCTTCTCCATTGTCGCAAGCTCAGCTTCCGCTACTTTGTTGTTCTTACACTCTTCGATGAAGGCTGCTAGCTCTGGGTTGTTCTCAGCTGCTACTGCCGCTAGAGGGTGACCTGCTGCGATACCTACGTAAGTCACACCCATTAGTGTGTCTGGACGTGTTGTGTAAACTTCTAGGTCTTGTTGACCTTTCACTTCAAACTTAAGTTCTACACCTTCAGAGCGACCGATCCAGTTGCGCTGCATGGTCTTAACCATTTCAGGCCAACCGTCTAGGTTATCTAGATCGTCTAGTAGCTCTTGAGCGTACTCAGTGATTTTGATGAACCATTGTGGGATCTCTTTTTGCTCTACAGGCGTGTCACAACGCCAGCAGCAACCGTCTTCAACCTGTTCATTTGCAAGAACAGTTTGGTCATTTGGACACCAGTTAACTGAAGAAGTCTTCTTGTACACTAGGCCTTTTTCGTAAAGCTTAGTGAAGAACTCTTGCTCCCAACGGTAGTATTCAGGCGTACAAGTAGCGAATTCACGGTTCCAGTCGTAACCAAAGCCTAGAAGTTTAAGCTGGTTCTTCATGTACTCGATGTTTTCGTAAGTCCATGGCGCAGGAGCCGTGTTGTTCTTAACCGCTGCGTTTTCTGCTGGTAGACCGAATGCATCCCAACCGATTGGCTGCATTACGTTTTTGCCTTGTAGGCGTTGGAAACGAGATACCACATCACCGATTGTGTAGTTACGCACGTGACCCATGTGCAGTCGACCACTTGGGTATGGGAACATGGATAGACAGTAGAATTTTTCTTTATTTGGGTCTTCACTTACAACAAAGGTCTTGTTGTTATCCCAGTGCTGTTGAACTTTTTGTTCAATTTCTTGCGGATTGTATTGTTCTTGCATCGATGATGTCCGGTTATCTTGGAATTTGTGAGTCTGGTTTGATCAGACTTCAATAGATCGTCATAGAATACCTAAAGGAACGAACTACAACAATAGCTATACCTGTCATACTCTCATTATCTCGGGTATTGATTTAGGTCTGCAATCTTGAGGAGGACTTATGCCAAAGAAAAAAGCACTCTATGAAGAGCTGGTGGAAGATGTCATTGAAACACTCAAGCATAGCCCTGAAGAGATCAACAATAAGATTGAAACATCAGGCAAGCTTGCAAAAGCCGCGAATGATATGACGAAAGATGAGTTATCCTTGATCTCGGCTTACGTTAAATCGGATCTAAAAGAGTTCTCTGAAAACTACGAAGAGAGTAAAAGCGGACCGTTTTACTTGATGATTGCAGATTCTATCTGGCATGGCTTGCTGGAAATCACCGACCGAACCAAGGTGGAGTGGGTAGAGCTGTTCCAAGATTTGGAGCATCAAGGGCTTTATCAAGCAGGAGAGGTGATCGGTTTAGGTCGTCTGATTTGTGACGATTGTGGTCACCAAACAGAATACAACCACCCAACTACCATCATTCCATGCATCAAATGTGGCGGTAAAGGTTTCAGTCGTAAAGCGCTCAAACCATAGTGCTCCCTCCGACATAAATAAAAAGGGTTGACCCACTAGGCCAACCCTTTAAGGTTTTATCTCGAATCTCGACCCTAGCTTTTCTCTCTCAAGCGCCAGCCGATTACTAAACTCAATAGCACCCAAACGTAAAGTGGCCACGTGCCTACAATACGATAAGGTGTTTGACCATCGGTAGAGATAAGTTCAGCCTTTAACACTGCTGTCTCGAACTGAGGTACTTGCTCAACGATTTTGCCTTTGTGGTCAGTTACCGCCGTCACACCGTTATTGGTAGAGCGAATAACTGGCTTACCAAGCTCTAGAGCACGCATTTGCGCGATCTCCATATGCTGTAGTGGACCAATTGAACTGCCAAACCACGCATCGTTAGAGAGCGTTAAAATGAAGTCTGTCTCTTCGGTCACGTTCTGACGAACTTGATCATTAAAGATGATTTCGTAACACAGTGCAGGTGCTAGGTGGCGGCCATTCGCCACGATGTTTGGCTGAATGAAATCACCGCGACTAAACGATGACATTGGCAAGTTGAAGAACGGCGCCAGTGGACGCAGGATGTCTTCAAACGGCACAAACTCACCAAACGGAAGTAGGTGGTGTTTGTGGTAGCGCTCACTTGGGTCGTAGCTGTACTCTCCATATGGATTTACCCCAAGAGAGAGAATGCTGTTGTAGTACTTTTTGTCTTCCGACTGATTGAGCACACCAGTGATGATTGAGCTGTTATTCATCTTCGCCGCGCTATCAAGGTTACGAAGGAAGGATGGGATCTCAACCTCAAATGCTGGGATTGCGGCTTCTGGCCAGATGATGATATCTGCCCCCCAGTTATCACGGCTCATGTCTGTATACTTCATCATGGTCGGCCAACGCTGGCTTGGTAACCATTTTAAATCTTGGTCGACGTTCCCCTGAATGAGTACGACTGATGTGGTTTTGTCTGGATTCGGTGTGACCCAGTCGATGTTTCGAATGCCAAAACCTGCACTCAATAAAACCACAGGAATCAACCCTACGCTCCAGGCTCGATTAATCGCCGTATAAGCCAGTGCACTTGCCGAAACAATAACGGCTAGGGTAATCAGTTCTACACCACCAATCGGTGCAAATGAGCCAAGAGGAGACTCTATTTGGCTGTAGCCAAGCCATAACCACGGGAAACCTGTCATAACCCAGCCGCGCAGCCAATCTGTCACTAACCATAAGGCAGGTGCAGAAAGGAAAAAGCGAGTGAGGTTATTGTTAGGGAAGAAGCGGTTGAGTGCCCACGCGAATAGACCCGTATAAATGGCGAGGTATCCAATAAGCAAGCCCATTAGGAATAGGTTAGCGGCTAGTGGCATGCCTCCAAACCCGTCAATACTGACGTAGACCCAGCTGATGCCAGTAGCAAACTGACCAAAGCCCCACGCGTAACCTGTCCACAGTGCACTCTTGGTACTTTGCTTGTGCAATAGGATTAACAGAATAGCTGGGCTGAGAATGGCGATAGGCCAGAAGGAGTAGGGAGCGAACGCAAGGGTTGTGATAGCGCCAACAAAAACGGCCGCAAGCGGCCGTAGTAGGCGATGAATAAATGGTTTAGTCATCTAAATTATGTCATCTCTTTAGAGAGAAGTTGTTATTCTTCGATAGTTGGAAGAGGTTGCTCGTCTGGGATAGTCACCTGTAATTGAATCACACGGCGGTTATCTGCAGAGGTTACTTTGAAATGGTAGTTTTCAATTTCTACAATTTCACCGCGGGTCGGCAGATGCCCAAAGGCTGTCATCACCATACCACCAACAGTATCCACTTCGTCGTCACTAAAGCTGGTTCCAAATGTATCATTGAACTCTTCAATAGTGGTTAAAGCTTTTACCGAGAAGGTATGCTTGCTCAGCTTACGAATGTCTAACTCTTCTTCATCGTCGAACTCGTCTTCAATTTCACCAACGATTTCTTCGAGGATATCTTCAATGGTTACGAGACCAGATACACCGCCGAACTCATCGACAACGATAGACATGTGGTAACGCTCTTCACGGAACTCCTTGAGTAGGCGGTCAACACGCTTACTTTCTGGAACAACAACCGCAGGGCGAATCACTTGCTCAATGTCGAATGGGGCGCTGTCTGAGCCCAAATACTTAAGTAGGTCCTTCGCTAAAAGAATGCCCTCTACATGGTCTTTATCTTCACTGATCACTGGGTAGCGAGAGTGTTGAGCATCAGTAATCAACGCAATCAATGTATCTAAGTCATCGGTGCGTTCAACTGTGACCATTTGAGAACGCGGTAGCATGATGTCACGCACGCGCATCTCAGAGATTTCCATTACACCCTCAAGCATGTCGCGAGTGTCATGGTCAATTAGGTCATTAATTTCAGAGTCGCGGATTACATCTACGAGCTCCTGGCGGTCTTTTACCTCGCCTTGAAATAGTTGGCCTAGGCGTTCAAAGAAGGACTTTCTACTCGGACCTTCAGATTTTTTACTTCCCTCAGAAGTGGGGGGGTTACCTTCGTTCATGATTTCTCAAAAAATAACGCTATCAGAAGTGTGATAGCACACATAACAACTCAGATACCAATAGTGTTTCAAGGTTCGTGGAGCTGCTGTTTCTCTGCAACCTATCTTCCTAGAATCGGTTTACTTTTCTAGGATGTAAGGGTCTTCGTACCCCATAGCTTGCATGATTTCTGTCTCGAGTGACTCCATCTCTTCAGCTTCATCATCTTCGATATGATCATAACCTAGCAGATGCAGACTGCCATGTACAACCATATGAGCCCAGTGTGCTAACAGAGGCTTGTTTTGCTCTTCTGCTTCTTTTTCTACCACTTGGCGACAAATGATGAGATCACCTAAAAGATCGAGTTCAATGCCCGGAGGCGCCTCGAACGGGAAAGACAACACATTGGTTGGCTTGTCTTTTCCGCGATACTCATGATTCAGCTGGTGGCTCTCTTCCGTATCAACGATACGAATAGTCAGTTCCGCATTCTCTTGGAATTGTGGAATGGTTTTGTCCAACCATTGCTGAATGTCTTGCTCAGTCGGTAAGCCTTGTTCATCTTCGACTGCTAATTGCAGGTCTAGTTCAATAGACATCTATTTATCACCTTGTTCTGCAACGACAGAGCTATTTTGTGTTGCTAATTGTTTCTCAGCTGGCTGTTGAGCCTCAAGTAGTTTGGCCTCACGCTCTTCACGCTTACGACGTTCAAACTCCTTACGCTCTTTTTGGTCTTTCGCTTCCCATTTCTCATATGCGTTAACGATACGAGCAACAACTGGGTGACGAACCACGTCTTCAGACATGAAGAAGTTAAAGCTGATGTCATCGACTTCGCTCAGTACTTCTGTTGCATGACGTAGACCAGACTTCGCACCACGAGGTAAATCGATTTGGGTGATATCACCCGTGATTACCGCACGTGAGTTAAAGCCGATACGGGTCAGGAACATCTTCATCTGTTCAACCGTGGTGTTCTGGCTTTCATCAAGAATGATGAAGGCATCGTTCAGAGTACGACCACGCATGTACGCAAGAGGTGCAACCTCAATCACGTTACGCTCAATCAGTTTCTCAACACGTTCAAAACCTAGCATCTCAAACAGTGCATCATAAAGAGGACGCAAGTAAGGGTCGACTTTCTGGCTTAAGTCACCAGGAAGGAAGCCGAGTTTCTCGCCAGCTTCAACTGCTGGACGTGTTAGTAGAATACGACGGATCTCTTGGCGCTCAAGAGCATCTACTGCTGCTGCCACCGCTAGGTAAGTCTTACCTGTACCTGCAGGACCAATACCAAAGCTGATGTCATGAGTGACCATGTTCATTAGGTATTGCGCTTGGTTTGGCGTACGTGGCTTAATCACGCCTTTCTTAGTCTTGATGAACACTTCTTTGCCGTGCTCAATACTTGACTCAGTTGTTTGTTCTAAGACACCTGACTCTTTAATCGCCAGATGGATTTGCTCTGGCTCGATATCTGGAATATTACCTTTCACCGGAGCAGACTCAACATACAGACGCTTAACGATCTCAAGCGCAGCTGCAGCCGTGTGAGGCTTGCCGACGATAGTGAAAAAGTTGCTGCGGTAGTTGATCTCGACACCTAAACGGCGTTCGAGGTGTTTAATGTTGTCATCGAATGGGCCACATAGGCTTGCAAGGCGACGGTTATCTGCTGGTTCTAGATTGATCTCTAGGGTAACGATTTTATTGCTCAAATTAGCCTCTCATTTTGTGCCACCCACTCTTTTCAATAAACAAAGAGCAAGAAGCCCGATTGGGACCGGGCTTCTAGTGGCGATTTCCCTATTTCTAAGATGGTCACTTAGTTAGGTAATTTCAAGCTTTGTAGTTCAGCTTTGTGCTGAATCTAGATGTTTCGCTTACGGCGTAAATGTTGCTACACCTAGCTCGTCTTCACGTTTGGTGTTCGCCATCATCTGAGTTGGAGAGATGATAGTACGTAGGTCCATGTCTTTTTCTGTACGAACCAGTTCACCACGTAGAGAGTTAGCGAATACATCAGTGATCTTCACATCAACGAATTGACCGATAAGGTCGGCACTGCCTTCGAAGTTAACAACACGGTTGTTTTCAGTACGCGCGCGAAGCTCCATTAGGTTCTTCTTAGACGGACCTTCCACAAGAACGCGTTGTTCTGTATCAAGCATCAGACGCGAGTAGCGCATTGCTTGAGAGTTAACCACTTGTTGTAGTTCGTATAGACGCTCTTTTTTCTCTTGCTCAGGCACGTCACATGGGTAATCTGCAGCAGGTGTACCTGGACGAGGAGAGAAGATAAAGCTGAAACTCATATCGAAATCTACGTCTTTGATCAGTTTCATCGTTGCTTGGTGATCCATTGCTGTTTCACCTGGGAAGCCAACAATAAAGTCAGAACTGATTTGAATATCAGGACGAGCTTTACGTAGCTTACGAATGATCGACTTGTATTCGATAGCTGTGTGAGGACGCTTCATCATCGTTAGGATGCGGTCACTACCACTTTGTACTGGTAGGTGCAGGAAGCTCACAAGCTCTGGCGTATCTTCGTATACAGCGATGATATCGTCAGTAAACTCAAGTGGGTGGCTCGTTGTGAAACGGATACGGTCGATACCATCGATAGAAGCTACAAGACGAAGTAGTTCTGCAAATGAACAGATGTCGCCTTCGTGCGTTGGACCACGGTACGCGTTTACGTTTTGGCCTAGTAGGTTTACTTCACGTACACCTTGGTCTGCAAGTTGTGCGATTTCGAATAGCACGTCATCCATTGGACGGCTAACTTCTTCGCCACGAGTGTAAGGTACAACACAGTAAGTACAGTACTTAGAACAGCCTTCCATGATAGAAACGAATGCTGTTGCACCTTCAGCGCGTGGCTCTGGTAGACGGTCAAATTTCTCGATCTCTGGGAAAGAGATGTCCATTACTGGCGCTTCAT
Source organism: Vibrio fortis (assembly GCF_000695685.1). GTDB lineage: Bacteria > Pseudomonadota > Gammaproteobacteria > Enterobacterales > Vibrionaceae > Vibrio > Vibrio fortis_A. The sequence goes on from NZ_JFFR01000020.1 coordinate 196,501, forward strand.
TGCTCAGAGATTGTTTGATCATCTCTGGTAGGCGGTGCAGTGTTTGTGGGCCAAAGATTACGTCAACGTATGGCGCACGCTCACGAATGTGGTCGCCTTCTTGAGTCGCTACACAGCCACCCACACCGATCACAACACCGTCTTTTTTGTCTTTTAGCGTTTTCCAACGACCAAGCTGGTGGAATACTTTCTCTTGCGCTTTTTCGCGGATAGAACAGGTATTCAGTAGTAGTACATCTGCTTCCTCAGGTACTTCTGTTAGCTCATAGCCATTTGCGGCATTTAGCAGGTCAGCCATTTTTGATGAATCGTATTCATTCATCTGGCAGCCCCAAGTTTTAATTAGCAGTTTCTTACTCATGTTTTGTTCGCTCGATCGTTAGTTTAATTTAAGGGAGCAAATCGCCCAGTGTTAATCCGCGGTTATGGTCTCTATTATAGCTTCTAAATATGGCTAAAATAGCGCTACCCTAACAGCAAGCGGCGTATTGTACTGGTTTCAAAACCGACTGACTAGTGGTCTAGCAAAATCTCTTATGTAGTGGTTTTTATTCTCGTTAAGATTGTTAGTTATTTCGAGAAACACTATACGCAGCAAGGGATTGTCCATTTTGAGATTAAGGTTTTTGGTTACAAGTAAGTTGTGAAAACGTACAATCAAAAACAGTCATTGAATCAAACTGATAAGTACAAAATATGAACAGTTACGATATTGTGGTAGTCGGCGGTGGTATGGTTGGTGCAGCAACCGCTATCGGATTTGCGCAGCAAGGTATGCGTGTCGCGGTGATCGAGGGATTTGCCCCGCAAGCTTTCGAAAAGACACAACCTATGGACATTCGTGTCTCTGCGATCTCTCAAGCCTCTGTGGATCTGCTGGATTCGCTAGGTGCTTGGGATGCAATCGAGAATATGCGAGTTTGCACATATAAACGCTTAGAGACTTGGGAGCATCCAGAGTGCCGTACGCGATTTGACGCTGCATCTTTAGAGTTACCTCGACTGGGCTATATCGTCGAAAACCGCCTTATCCAACTTGGGTTGTGGGCGCAGTTTGAACGCTATGACAATATTGAACTGCTATGCCCAGAAAAGCTCGATACCATTGAATTTGGTGAAACGAACACTGTGGTGTTGCAGTCGGGCTTGCGTCTATCAGCTAAATGGGTTGTTGGTGCAGACGGCGCGAATTCGGCTGTTCGTCAGCAAGCGGGAATTGGTATCACGGCCTGGGATTACCGCCAACACTGCATGCTGATCAATGTCGAGACGGAGCTTCCTCAGCAAGACATTACCTGGCAGCAATTCCTACCAAGTGGCCCTCGTTCTTTTTTACCTTTGGCGTCGCTTACGGAAGAGGGTAAGGAAGTGGGGCAAGGCTCTTTGGTTTGGTACGACAAGCCGTCACGTATTAAGCAATTGTCAGCAATGAGTCCAGAGAAGCTGCGTGCAGAAGTGTTAAGTCACTTCCCTGCGGAGCTGGGTGATATCAAAGTGCTTCAATCGGGCTCTTTCCCATTAACCCGTCGACATGCTCAGCGTTACGCTCAAAACAACTGCATCTTGGTCGGAGATTCTGCACACACCATCAACCCTCTCGCTGGGCAAGGGGTTAACCTGGGCTTTAAAGATGTGGCAGCTCTAATCAGCCTAACTAAAGAGCAGGGTGAGTTAACTGACTCTGTCGCAAGAAGTTACGAGGTTAAAAGAAGAGGAGATAACCTAATCATGCAGAGTGGCATGGACTTCTTCTACAAGACGTTTAGTAATGATCTTGGCCCACTTAAGTTTGTTCGTAATGCAGCATTAAAGCTTGCAGAGAACTCTGGACCAATTAAAAACCAAGTATTGAAGTATGCTTTGGGGCTGTAGTTTATAGTCTCGTACAGCTAAAGAAGTAAAGGAGAGCCAATGCTCTCCTTTTTTGTATCTGCTACTCACGATATTTGTTGTGTTACACAAACCGGCGAACCCACTTCCAAAGAATGACCGCTGTAGGTTAAAGAGCCGTCTAGTTTATTGCGTTTGAAAGAGGTGAGATTGTTGGAGTGTTGATTTGCCGCGATTAGCCACTCTCCATCATCGGTAATATGAAAATCACGAGGGAAGCTGCCTTCAGTACGATAGCTATCTACAAAAACCGGCTTTTGATTCACTGGGTCGAGTTTAAAGTGACTGATCCTTGATTGATATCGGCAAGAGACATAAAGATGCTGCTCATCTGGCGATAGCTTGATCGCTGCGGCCGCTTCTCCTTTTTCTGTATTAGGAAGCGCATCCATCTCCTCGACAATATGCCAACGTCCAACTGCCTTCTCTAGCATTAGAATCGTTTCAGATAGCTCACAGATAACATAGGCTTTGTCTTCAGCCTTATTGAAAACCATATGACGAGGCCCATTGCCCGCAGGAACTTGAATAGATTGTACTGGCTCTTCCAAAAACTCCTCTTGCTCCTCATCGAAGCAGTAGAAGTTGATGTGATCGGCACCAAGATCAACGGTGACAAACTGTGGCGAGTGCGTTAAGAACAGCGACTGATGAGCATGTGGCCCTGTTTGTCTATCTTGGTTAGGGCCTGAACCTGACATTTTTAGTGTTTCGATTCGTTTATCGATGTTGCCGTTGATACCCAAACTAAAAATATCGAATGTGCCGGAAGAGTATTGAGAGGTGATGGCAAACTTATGGTTAGGATCTATCGAGATATGGCAAGGGTGATCCCCCAATATGCACCCAGAGTTGGATGGGACGTTTGAATCTGTCTCTGAGACATGAAATAGCTGAGGTTGGGACTGTTGGTCGATTTCAGATGCGGTATAGATGCCCAGCTTTGTAGAGACAACAAAAGAGGGGTTAATGCACTTTGCGATCAGTTGTGGAGGGTTCAGCTTACCTGTTTCCAGATCTAACTGAGTTTGATATACACCTTGGCTTCCATTTGGATCTTCTGTGTAGCAACCGATGGTTAAAGGGAGAGTTCTCATAGCGCTGTCATACTCGATGTAAAAGTGGAGCCGACATTGTCTTATAAAAAGTTAACTAAGTGCTGAATCTAGGGGAAATACTTGGTGATGTGGTTAGCAGATTTGTATATTTCAGATAAAAGAAAACCCAGCTAAAAAGCTGGGTCTCTAATGATGGTGCGGAAGGAGAGACTTGAACTCTCACACCTTGCGGCGCCAGAACCTAAATCTGGTGCGTCTACCAATTCCGCCACTTCCGCATCAATTTGTAGTTAAGGAGATGATTGGTGAATCTCAATAACGTTGTATTAGTGGCTGGGCTACCTGGATTCGAACCAGGGAATGCCGGCATCAAAAGCCGGTGCCTTACCGCTTGGCGATAGCCCAACTGGATTGTTTTATGTGTCAATCACACGTTCTTCGTTTCCGAAGAAGAATAATGGTGCGGAAGGAGAGACTTGAACTCTCACACCTTGCGGCGCCAGAACCTAAATCTGCCCCCCCCCCCCCCCCCCCCCCCCCCCACTTGTTTCTCTTTCGAGATCTCTTTGTTTCCAAAGAAGAATAATGGTGCGGAAGGAGAGACTTGAACTCTCACACCTTGCGGCGCCAGAACCTAAATCTGGTGCGTCTACCAATTCCGCCACTTCCGCATCAATTTGTAGTTAAGGAGATGATTGGTGAATCTCAATAACGTTGTATTAGTGGCTGGGCTACCTGGATTCGAACCAGGGAATTTTTCTAGCAAATAGTGTAGTTAAGGAGATGATTGGTGAATCTCAATAACGTTGTATTAGTGGCTGGGCTACCTGGATTCGAACCAGGGAATGCCGGCATCAAAAGCCGGTGCCTTACCGCTTGGCGATAGCCCAACTGGATTGTTTTATGTGTCAATCACACGTTCTTCGTTTCCGAAGAAGAATAATGGTGCGGAAGGAGAGACTTGAACTCTCACACCTTGCGGCGCCAGAACCTAAATCTGG
>NZ_JFFR01000021.1 GCF_000695685.1 Vibrio fortis
CAAATTTAGTTGTTTGACGCACTAATTATGGCTCTGGCTTTTAGCTAACCCACGATATTGGAGGCTAGCACCTCGTGGGGGGCATTATGTCTAGCTGTTTGAGAAACAAATGAAAATAATCGATAAGCCGTTATTTTGGCTATATGTTAAAACGCGAGACTCAGTCTTTTCATCATTTAAAGGTTTTTCCTCTCTACTCTTAGTCATCATTATTGCGGCTATAGTTTCAGGTAACAAATCTCCCGAGAACACCTTCATGTCTTACATGCTGTATCTGTTGATGCTTAGTGTACCTACCTCAATGGGTCTTATACTTTTGAAGCTAAAGTTTCGAAAAGTTGCAGGCTCCATTCCTAGGGCAGAGTTAGCGTACTTTTTACAGAACAATAAAGGTATCGAGCTGGAAAATGCTGTAAAAGGGATATTTTCGCTCTACCTATCATTGATGATTTATCTCTGGTTTTTGATGATGGTTGTCGCCGCTTTTGGACCTTTGATTTTAATGCTAGTGTTGTAGTACACAGCTAACAATCTGTTTAAGATCATTCGCAACACGTGGCATTTTCACTATGCGTTGGTTTTAGTTTTAAGGTGGTTTGCGGCGGCTTTGGTATTGCGTTGCTCACCCCTTAACAGGGCGTGAGCTGTACAGAGAAAGAATATGGATACAATCGAGATCGAAAAAACTTAAAATTACTTGATGGTCGAGGCTCGGATAAAGAAATCGAAGCGGCTAGAGTATTATCAAGTCTTGGCATGGATTTCCCTAGATTGTTATTGAATAAATATTTAATATCAAAAAAGTGGCGTGAGAGAGCCTCATGTTTATACCATGCGTCTTGATACGCAATTTCGAGTTCGTTTGCTTTCGAGCTGGGCATAATAGCTCTAGGTGATAGATCTAAAGTAGTTAGGTATGAAGCATGTCTCTTGCTGGCTTTAGCGCAAAACCCCGAGGCTCTGAAGCCGCTTGAAAACTTATTGACGGACGACGACTCATCAGAAGATGCTAGGGCGGCAATTGAATCTATCGAGCAGAAGAACCATCATTTATTCGTCGATAGAGAGCATTCAGGTATGGTAACTCTGAATGTCGAACAAATACACAGCTAACAAGGCCATCAAGTTGACCCTTTACACGGCGCATTTTGGTATGGGTTGGCTTGTGTGTATACGGTGGTCTGTTTGAGTTTGGTAGCGGGCAACTTATGGCGGCGTTATGTGTTTTTAGGACAAAAAATGGAAATTTTCGAAATTCAACTAGGAAACTCAATCGGTTTAGTCAAGCTTGGTATGACAGAAACTGAAGTGAGCAATGTTATCGGAGCTCCTGATTGCATCTATGGTCATCGCCATCATTTTTTAGATGGTCTCATGGTAGATTTTGATAATGAAGGAAGAGTTGAGTTCATTGAAACTGCTGCGTCTGAGCTGTTTTCAACGACATTGTTTGGCTTTGACGTACATAGGACATTAGCGACTAATGTGCTCGAACGAGTTCAGCTAGAAGGTAACTATGATCATGCTGATCCAGAGTTAGGTTATAGCTACGTGTTTAAAGAGCTTCAGTTATCTTTCTGGCGTCCAACTCTTCCTGACCTAGAAGAAGCTGAAGGGTTGTACTTTCAATCGGTTGCAATTGCTTCCGAGGGTTACTTTGAGTAAACACATAACAAACTGTTTATGTTCTTTGGGCTAGGAAGGGATATGGAAACAGTTAAAATGCTAGATTTGGGGTTTTCTACTGCAGATGCAGAATATCCTGAAATCTATCAAGAAGAAGGCGATTTGAGAGCTGAGTTTAAAGATTGGCAGGAAAAGACGGTAAAGCTATATTTTGCCGATCACGTCGCATGCAAGTGGCAGATGGTATTTGATTTACTTGAGGGAGAGCGAGACGACAGCTGTTATGAAATATGCTCATCTCTTTGGCTCAAGCAACATGTCCATTCAGAAGCAATCGATAGCGGCGAAGGCTACAAGCACTTTCGGCTTAACTTTAATGAGTTAGGGCAACTTGATGTAATTGCGCTAAATATTGTAGTACGAACTTAACAATTTGTTTGAGAGTGACTCGCAACGCTTGGCATTTTCACTATGCGTTGCGTTAGGTGTCATGGAGAAACATGTGGAAATAAAAGGTATTGGGGCTCTAATAAAGCGCGAGGGCTATTGGGAAATTGAGCCCATCAATTTAAACGGTGCAACTATTTATATAGAGAAAGAACATGTCACCGACGAGGACGTAGAAGCAGTTAAGCGAATATCTGCTTCATGGTTGGAAACAATTAAAGAATGTTACGGTTATATTGACCAAAACCGAGAAAGCTATGGGATGGAAGCAAAAATGTTTTCAAACCCGAATGTGTTTTTGAGTTCAACGCTTGAATGGGCTGTTTATTTTGATACCGAAAGTGAGTTGGAGGCGGTTGTTGGGGTAGAGTTTTTGGGCAACAGACCAAATCAATTAGTCATTGGAGACTGAACACCTAACAAATTGTTCAAGAGTGATTCGGCATGCGTGGCATTTTTACTGTGCGTTAGTTTCAGTGTTTAAGGTTGTATGCAGAGGCTTTGATATTGCGTGCCTCACACCTTAATAAGGTGTTAGTTGCACGAGGAGGTTTCGTGGAAGAATTATCAGGTGGAAGAGAATCAGCAATATATCGAGATGGTGAAGTTGTCTATCGACCTCTTCAGCCGTGGAGTCCTACAGTTCACGTTATTTTAAAACACCTCGAGCGAGAAAATGTAGTTGAATGTCCAAGATTTCTTGGTGTTAACCAAGAACAGGAGGTCCTAAGTTTTGTTGCTGGCAATACTTATAACTACCCACTAGTCGGTGCAATTGCTACTGCGGATGCACTCATATCAGCAGGTAAACTATTGCGTAAAATACATGACTCAACTGTGCCACTTTTGGATCAAGTAGATGTCAATGCGCATAAGTGGATGCTAGAGCCAAGAGAGCCTTTTGAAGTTATCTGTCATGGTGACTTTACACCATACAATGTCGCTCTATCTGAGAACGCAGTTGTAGGTGTATTTGACTTTGATACTGCGCACCCTGCGCCAAGAATATGGGATTTAGCATATTCAGTTTATTGCTGGTCGCCTTTCAAAACTGACAGCAATGATAAGTTAGGCACAATCTCTGAGCAGGTAACTAGAGCTAAGTTGTTCTGTGATAGTTACGATGCAACTACGTCTGAAAGAAATCGACTAGCGGACGCAATGATTGAGCGATTACAGGCTTTAGTTTTGTTCATGCGCAGTGAAGCTGAAAATGGTAATGAAACCTTTGTTAAAAACATAGAGCAAGGTCATCTTCAAGCCTATCTAAATGACATAGAATATATCACTGAAAGTAAAGAAAAAATTCAGTGTGCATTGTGCAACTAACAAGCATTCAAGAGCGACTCCATACCGTGCGCTGGTTTCGTTTTGCTCAAGTTTAGATTGCGTTATTCCGCACCTTAGTATGGCGTTATATTTTCGAGGCAGATATGAGCAACTTTAGTTTTTTACTTAATGCTGATGGGAATGGGAAGGTTGTAATCGGCCCTTACCAAGAGAGTTTTATAGCGGAATTAAGTTTTTGGGGCATTGATGACTACGTTGAACACTGGAGAACAGCTGAGGCCGTATTAAAGGGAGGAAATTCCGTATCATTTATAATTTCAATAACCGATCCCGAGAATAGCAATTTTATTCGTTCATGGGTTTGCTACCCTATAGAGCATGAATTAGTGTTTCAAGAACATATCATATTTTTAGATGATTTAGACGTGCCGTTTAATGTGAGTCAACCTCACAAAAATGTACAGCCATACGAAGCAACTACAGAAGAAGGTGACAAGATTTCAGAGTGGCGCATAAAAACATAGCAAGGCGTTTAATGCAGATTCCCAATGCTTGGCATTCTAGGTTTGAATCAGCTTTAGTGTTTACGGCACAATAGTTGATGGGCAGTGATGGCGCTGTTCGTTACTTAACGCGGCTACATGGATTCCCCCGGTTGTCAAACATCCGCTAAACTTATGTTGATGGGTTTTGGACTGCCGCTCTACATTCGGCCTACTTATCGACGATTCGCATACGTCGTGGCCCTGATGACTTTGCGCGACTGCGGTGCCTTATTCGTTAGATGACATCGAGTGTGTCCGCCGCATTAACAGGCTCTCCGCAAGTGGTCTTAACCTATCTCCATCATTAGCGTCTGCAATGACCCGGTGGGTTTAACTCTTTATGCTGCTTAAGTTTCTACTTAAGCAGCATAGTTTTCATATTCGGTTTGATTGTGTAAAAGCGACCATATAATTCGTGCGTTCTTTGCGGCAAGTGCCACTATCGCTCGATTGATTCCTCTGCGCTCCAGAACGCCTCGACACCACTGACTTAGCTTATCTTGCTTGTCGCCAAGGTTGGCAATCACGGTCCTTGCGCCGTGAACTAATAGTGTTCGTAAGTATTTATCACCGTGTTTGGTTATCCGACCTAAACGAGGCTTGCCTCCTGTGGAATATTGCTTTGGTACTAAGCCTAACCAAGCAGAGAAGTCGCGACTTTTATCAAATTGAGAGCCATTACCTATCGAAGCGAGTATCGCTGTTGCGGTTTGTGGCCCAATACCTCGAACCTTCATCACTCGCTGGACATTAGTGCTGACCTTGGCAAAAGAATCGAAGACTTGTTCAGTATCGGCGATACGTTGGTTGAGTTCGTCAAGGTGGTGATAAGCATCAGCTATCAATGTTCTTGCAAGGAGTGGTAGTTCATTTTCTGCATCTTCGAGCATTAAGGGAACCTGTTTCATCAATGAAGAACGACCAACAGGAATGATTAATCCAAATTCCGAAAGCAGAGCACGCATGCGATTCATAAGCGCGGTGCGTTCACGAACCCAATGCTCTCTCATTCTATGTACAGATAGGATGGCTTGTTGTTCGGGGGATTTTATGGGCACAAAGCGAGTTGAGGGTCGCTGAACAGCTTCGCAAATAGCAACAGCATCATTAAGGTCGTTCTTTCCCTTAGTTCGATAAGGGATTACGTATTTAACAGCCATAATGCGGGCGTCATGACCCAGTTTATTGAGTGTTCTGGCCCAATAATGTGCACCACCACACGCTTCAACGCCTATACGCATGAGTGGCATATTTGCTATTGTAGTCAATAGTTTAGAGCGTGTTACTGGCTTATGAAGTATGACTTTACCATTTTGGTCTACGGCATGAAGGCTAAAGTGGTTTTTAGCTAGGTCGATACCGCAAAAATA
>NZ_JFFR01000022.1 GCF_000695685.1 Vibrio fortis
TGCGACACTAGCTCAGCTGGTAGAGCGCAACCTTGCCAAGGTTGAGGTCACGAGTTCGAACCTCGTGTGTCGCTCCAATTTAAAGTTTCATTGTACTTAACAATGCACCCCCCCCCCCCCCCCCCCCCCCCCCCCCCCCCCCCCCCCCCCCCCCCCCCCCCCCCCCCCCCCCCCCCCCCCCCCCCCCCCCCCCCCCCCCCCCCCCCCCCCCCCCCCCCCCCCCCCCCCCCCCCCCCCCCCCCCCATCTAGCTTGGATATAGGCTGTAAGCCTAAGCTCTTTCTTTAATGCTGCGAAGCATCATCCCTTAAAAAAGAAATCAATCCTCCAATACACTTGGTGGATATTTTTTTGTCTCAAATTTGTCTTAGCTAATGGAATGCTAATAACTATCAGGTTTCTAAAGAAGATATCTGAGGTTTTTCATATCTGTAAACAGACTTATCCACACTTTTTCTTGTGTGGATAACTTGGTTGATAAAGTTATTTCAGCCTTAATCCTCAAGTGCTACTGAAAAGATCCTTCCTAATATAATTTCTCTAAATTGTTCTGTTTTATTTTAAGTTGTTGTTTTTAATTGTTTTTGTTTGGTTGGGTAGGTAACTGGAAGGATCGTTAACTTGTTGTTTATTGATCTTAGTCATTTATCCGAACTGTGTTTAACTTTGCTGCTATGTGGAAAGTTTGAGGGAAATTAATTTCTTTTCCACATTATAAAATTTGAGAACAAGGTCAAACATTGTGCTTTAATTCTATGAAACAGCTTACCGTCATTTTGCCGCTAACCTTGGTGTATCAAGCTTAGCGACTGATATTCATGGTGAATACACTAAGCGTCTCTTGGCAGGCCTTTTTCTACAATTCGAATAAGTCGCTTTTTCTTGCTTTCAATCTTATTCACAGACTCTTGAGGAGAGATTGTTGAAAGGGCAGTTTGTACTGTATTGGGCAATTGTTGATTCTGCTTTTCTAACGCCCATTGGATATGTTCGTCGAGCATCTCATCATTACCTAAATGAGATTCTAAAATATCAATGATGCGTTGTTGGAAAGGCGCATTACCCATCGCAACGAATAAATTACGTAGCCATTGCGTATGTCCAATGCGTCGAATCGCAGAACCTTCCATCTTTTTCAGAAAGGTCGCTTCATCCCAGCTTGCCAGTGTTACTAGATCGATATCTTGGAATGCTTCACGGCGATGAAAGTCGCTTTGCTTACTAACATCTGCATGTCGATTCCAAGGGCAAACCAGTTGGCAGTCATCACAACCATAGATTCGGTTACCAATCGCTTCACGAAACTCGAGTGGAATAACACCATCGAATTCGATAGTCAGGTAAGAGATGCAGCGACGAGCATCCACAATACCTTCTTCCACAATGGCACCAGTAGGGCAAGAAGTCATACAAGCAGTGCATTTGCCACACTCTTCTGTATTCGGTTCATCCACAGGTAGTGGAATATTGACTAGCAACTCGCCCAAGAAAAACCATGAGCCTGCTTCTTTATCGAGAATGAGCGAGTGTTTACCCGTCCAACCTAGACCAGCCTTTTGAGCTAAAGGTCGTTCCAATATAGGTGCAGAATCGACGAATGGACGATAGTCCAAACCTTCAATCTCTTTTTCGATTTTCTGACCGAGCTTTTTTAACTGATTGCGAAACAGTTTGTGGTAGTCACGACCCAGCGCGTAACGGCTGATATAGCCTTGGGTGCTGTCTGCAAGGTTAGTCGCGAATTGAGCTTCAGGTGGTAGATAGTTCATGCGAGCGCTGATCACTCGTACTGTACCTGGGTGCAATTCATCAGGCCTTGCGCGCATCATGCCATGGCGTGCCATCCAATCCATATCGCCGTGGTAACCAGCATCTAGCCACGCTTGTAAAGCTGCTTCATGCTCACTTAAGTCGACATCACAAATGCCTACTTTTTGGAAGCCGAGCTCTTGTCCCCAAGTTTTAATTTGTTCAGCAAGGTGGTCTAGATTCATAGCTTGGTCGCAACTTTATTCATAGCCTGGTAATCAGTTTATATCTTGGCATGAGCGAAAATGGGGGCGGATCTTAACGGATCTTAATAGTGTTGACCAGAACAGAGGCAAATTCATCGCTATTTTTCATATTACTTACACTTGAATGCTTGTCTCTCAAAACCTTCACGGTTTACTATTCTTGTTCTTTTGATTTTTATATAGTCAACGATCGATTTTTAGAGAACGTATTCATGAGCACAAAACAATTTACTTTGAAAGATGAGCAAGCAACGATTCAACTGGGGACGGAGCTTTCAAATCTATGCTCACAGCAAACCACTATCTATTTGCATGGCGATCTTGGCGCAGGTAAAACGACATTTAGTCGTGGCTTTGTAAAAGCGCTTGGTCATCAAGGAAATGTAAAAAGCCCAACGTATACTCTGGTTGAACCATATCAATTGGCAGATTGGCAGGTATATCATTTCGATCTATACCGTCTTGCTGATCCTGAAGAGTTAGAGTTCATGGGTATTCGTGACTACTTTACTCCTGACGCTATCTGCCTCGTTGAGTGGCCAGAGAAGGGTGAAGGTCTATTGCCAGAAGCTGATCTTGATATCGATATCCGTTACCAAGATGATCACCGAATCGTCTCTTTAACCGCTAACAGTGAATATGGACAACGCTTACTTAGTCAGTTGGAGTTATGTTGATTTCTAAACGCCTTCTTTCCACAGTGGCCATGATGGCCGCTGTTTTCTCATTGTTGTTTTCTTCCCTTGCTGCTGCGAACTCTTTAAAAGGGTTGCGTGTGTGGCCTTCCCCTGAAGAAACCCGAGTTGTTATTGATCTAAAGTCTGAAGCTGATTTTAGCTATTTTACTTTGACCAGCCCCAACCGTTTGGTGGTTGATCTTAAACGTACCAATCTCGCGACCAAATTGCCGGTCACCGTTACAGATAGCCCTGTATTAAAAAAGATTCGCAAGAGTTCTCCTCCAGAGAAAACAACCTACCGTTTAGTGTTTGAGCTGAAGAAGTCTACAAAAGCAGAAATCTTCAAATTGAGCCCAACTCCGGGTGGTCAATATGGCCACCGTTTGGTGATCGATCTTCCACATGGTGAAACGAAAAAATCATCGTCTAACTCAAGCTCTTCGAGCAGTTCAACAGTGAGTAAGAGCATTGATCAGGTTCAGCGTAAAAAAGATATTTTGATCGTGATTGATCCTGGACACGGTGGTGAAGACCCAGGCTCAATTGGACCGTCTGGCAAGTATGAGAAGAACACGGTTCTGAGTATTTCCAGGAAGGTAGCGGCTAAGTTAGAAGCGGTTCCTGGCATTAAAACTCGTATGACTCGTAATGCTGATTACTTTGTAAATCTCAACCGTCGTGTTGCGATTGCTCGTGAAAATGAAGCGCACCTGTTGATTTCGATTCACGCAGACGCATTCACAACGCCTCAACCTCGTGGTGGTTCTGTATTCGTACTCAATACTCGTCGTGCTAACACAGAAATCTCCCGTTGGATTGAGAACAAAGAGAAACAATCGGAGCTCTTGGGCGGGGGCGGTGCGGCTTTCACCAATAACATTGATGATAAGAACGTTAACCAAACGCTGTTAGACCTACAATTTAGTCACTCTCAAAAAGAGGGCTATAAATTGGCAACGGAAATCCTGTCTGAGATGGGTAAAGTGGCTAAGCTGCATAACCGCAAGCCAATCAACACCAGTCTAGCGGTATTGCGTTCACCACAAATTCCTTCGGTGTTGGTAGAGACTGGCTTTATCTCAAACCCGACAGAAGAGAGATTGCTTTTCCAGCGCTCACATCAAGATAAGCTAGCGACCGCGATTACAACCGCGGTGGTGAAATACCTGAAAGCGAACCCTCCAGAAGGAATAGTGCTATCCAACACAGCAAGACCTACATCTGCTCCAGTCGCTTCTACGATTACTCATAAGGTGTCGCGCGGTGAATCACTGTCAGTGATTGCGAAGAAGTACGGAACTACCACTCAAAACTTGGTAGCGATGAACAACCTAAAATCAACAAGCTTGGCTATTGGCCAGAAGTTGAAGGTTCCAGGGACTAACCAGAGCACAAGTAACAATGTTGAACGACGCACGGTGACTCATGTGGTTCAGCGCGGTGAGTTCTTAGGTGGTATCGCTAATAAATATGGTGTGACCGTTTCAGCAATCAAGCGCGAGAACAATCTAAGATCTGACGTCTTAAAAGTAGGTCAAAAGCTTAAGATCACCATTAGCGTTAAGGCACTACCACTACGCAAACATAAAGTTGTGCGCGGCGACTACCTTGGCAAGATCGCCTCTAAATATGGGGTGACGGTAGACAGCATTCGTAAGGCAAACAAACTGCGCTCTGACGGCTTAGCCGTTGGGCAAGTTTTGGTGATTCCTCACAAATAATCAGTAGAGAGCCAGAGTGAGCAGGGAACCATTATGACGATTAAGATATTACCAGCGCGTCTTGCTAACCAAATTGCAGCCGGAGAAGTGGTCGAAAGACCTGCTTCGGTTGTTAAAGAGTTGGTGGAGAACAGCTTGGACTCTGGTGCAACCCGAATCGACATTGATATCGAGAAGGGCGGCGCCAAGCTGATTCGTGTTCGTGATAATGGTAAAGGTATCGTCAAAGATGAACTAGGGTTGGCGCTAAGCCGACATGCGACATCAAAGATTCATACCCTAGATGACCTTGAAGCGATTGTGAGTCTTGGTTTTCGTGGTGAAGCACTCGCGAGTATTAGCTCGGTAGCGCGTTTAACCATGACATCGCGACCAGCGACGCAAGACCAAGCGTGGGCAGCGTATAGTGAAGGGCGTGACATGGCGGTAAAACTACAGCCAGCTGCACACCCAATCGGCACCTCCGTCGAAGTCTTGGACCTATTCTTCAATACGCCGGCAAGACGTAAGTTTCTGCGTACTGAAAAAACCGAATTTACTCATATTGACGAGCTGCTAAAGCGCATTGCCTTGAGCCGCTTTGATGTGACGATTAATCTGCGCCATAACGGCAAGATGATCCGCCAATACCGAGCGGCGAAAACAGAAATTCAAGCCGAAAAACGTATTGCGGCTGTATGTGGCAATGCGTTTGTGCGCCATATGCTCAAGATTGAGTTAGAGCACCAAGGGCTTAAACTCCATGGCTGGATCACCACACCAGAAGGTGCGAGACAGCAGAGCGATTTGCAATACTGCTATGTGAATGGTCGTATGATGCGCGACAAGCTGATCAATCACGCGATTCGTCAAAGCTATGAGACCAGCCTACGCCCTGATCAATTTGCTACCTACGTGCTGTTTATTGAGCTCGACCCGCATCAAGTGGATGTTAACGTTCACCCAGCCAAGCACGAAGTACGTTTCCATCAAGCGCGTCTGGTGCATGATTTTATCTATCAAGCGTTAAGCGATGGATTGGCGCAAACCAAACAGATTGAAGCCGCACCACTCAATCAATCTGCTTTTCACCAAGTGCCTGAATCGAGTGATGAAGCCACTGGTTACTCTGAAGCTGTTAATCACTCAGAGGGTCTTGATACCTTTGTTTCGCCACAAACCTCACAGCCCTCTTCGCCAATAGGTGCTGCTCAAGCGTCGGAGCGAGCAAGAGAGGCGATCGATAAGACACCTGCTTATCCAAGAAAAGCGGAATCAGAGCATGCTCAAGAGTCGGTTCAAGATCGTGCACCGAGTTATAGCCAGAGTCGCCCAAGAGCGGGCTCTCAATCAGAGGGCGAACGAAGTTCCGGTTATGGTGGTCGAGTTGAACAAGCGACCAGCTTTACGGGCTCTCCGCGTCAGGAGTGGATTGAATCTCGTCCTGCGCCAAAACCTGACAAGCCTTCGAACCAACATCATGCAGAACCGGCACCGTCTAAGCGTGAAGTGAAAGCCTACAAAGAGCTACTGCAAACACCAGAGTTTCCAAACTCAACAGCAGGTGACAGCGCGCTTTCAAAAGATTCATCCTCGAGGGCAGCTCCTGTAGCAGAACACCCACCGGTTGAAAGGCCGATCATTGCCGAGCTTGGCAAAGCGATTACTGTGGTGAACCAGCAGTATTTAGCGATGGGAAGTAAAAATGGCTGCTTGTTGTTATCACTGGCGAAAGCAGAATATTTGCGTGTGGTGGGGCAATTGAACACCCAACATGGCGCTTTGAAAAGTCAGCCTTTATTGGTGCCTCTATCGATGAAACTTGGTAGTGAGTTGGTTGAGGTGATGAGAACACTGAGCCCTCAACTGAACTTGTTAGGCATTGAGCTTAAAGCTAGAAACAGCGAAGCGATTATGGTGATGGGAGTGCCATCACCTCTAAGGCAGCAAAACTTACAAACTTTAATCCCAGATCTGTTATCGTACGCGGCTTCGCGCAATATCCAACCCAACGACGTTCAAAGCATGCAACAGTTGGTCAATTGGATTGGTATCCAAACCGCGCAGGTAAAAAGCGACTACACTTTATCTGAAGCGGTTCAATTAGTTGGGGAACTTGAACAGCTCTGGCACGGTCTACTTCCATTAGATGATCCTGAGTTTGTAAACCCAGTTGATTTTTCAGCGACCATTGCAGCATTTACGGTTTAATTTATTGAGTTGCGCGGTAAGTTTGCGCAGCACTAAGCTCTGAAAAACAGAGCGCTCTAACAGAGAAGCAAAAAACAAATATCATGACTCAGAAACTACCTTTAGCACTGTTTTTAATGGGGCCAACCGCATCAGGTAAAACAGATCTAGCCATTCGCCTACGTCAGAAGTTCCCGGTAGAGATCATCAGTGTGGACTCGGCGTTGATCTACAAAGATATGGATATTGGTACTGCGAAACCAGACGCAGAAGAGTTAGCACTTGCACCTCATCGCTTGATCGATATTTTAGATCCAAGTGAATCCTACTCTGCGGCAGATTTTCGTCGTGATGCGCTCAAAGAGATGAACGACATCGTTGCAGCAGGAAAAATACCATTATTGGTCGGTGGTACTATGCTTTACTACAAGGCATTGTTAGAAGGGCTATCCCCTCTACCAGCGGCAGACCAAGAGATTCGTAAACAGATTGAAGCAGAAGCAAACGAGCACGGTTGGCAAGTTATGCACGATCAATTAAGAGAGATTGATCCAGTATCTGCAGAAAGAATTCATCCGAATGATCCACAAAGATTGTCAAGAGCATTGGAAGTTTTTCGAATTTCGGGTAAAACATTAACAGAGCTAACTCAAACGAAGGGCGATAGCCTGCCATTTCGTGTGAAGCAATTTGCTATAGCTCCCAAGGAAAGGGCTGAACTGCATCGTCGAATTGAACTGCGTTTCGAGAAAATGATAGAGGCAGGTTTCGAAGATGAGATGAAAGCTTTATACGCTCGAGACGATCTTCATCCTGATCTACCATCGATCCGTTGCGTAGGGTATCGTCAGATGTGGGACTATTTAGATGGGAATTGTGACCTTGACGAAGCGGTATTCCGTGGAGTCTGTGCAACCCGTCAATTGGCCAAGCGCCAAATCACCTGGTTACGCAGTTGGGATGATTTGACTTGGTTAGATAGCGAAAACATTGAACAAGCGCTAGAAACTCTTTCAGATGCAATAGCATCTGACTAGCATAGCTGTGTATAATGTGATCGCTTTTGCGTGAATATACTCTGGAAAGGATCCGTTATTGAGGCTTTTTAAACTTACAGCCTTTCAATAACAACGGAGTTTTTTTATTCGTTTAGCTCAGATGCAAAGGCCGCACCTTTTTGTGCACCACTAGCTAAATAATTACAACAAAATACAAAATAAGGAAAATAAAATGGCTAAGGGGCAATCGCTGCAAGACCCATTTCTAAATGCACTACGTCGTGAGCGCATTCCAGTATCTATCTACCTTGTAAACGGCATTAAGCTGCAAGGTCAGATCGAATCTTTTGATCAGTTTGTGATCTTACTGAAGAACACAGTAAACCAAATGGTTTACAAGCATGCTATCTCTACAGTGGTTCCTGCTCGTGCAGTTAGCCACCACAGCGGTGAGCGTGCACCAGCTGATCGTTCAGAGAAATCTGAAGATTAATAGTTCAATCAATACAGCTAAAGCTGTAATAAGGAGTTGGTTGCTTGTTTGACCGTTATGAATCCGGTGAGCGAGCCGTACTTGTTCATATCAACTTCACGCAAGAGGGTGAATGGGAAGACTTAAGCGAATGTGAAATGCTGGTCTCCTCTGCGGGGGTAGAAACACTACAAGTGATTACTGGTAGTCGTCAGTCCCCGCACCCTAAATACTACGTCGGAGAGGGTAAAGCCCAAGAAATCGCTCAAGCCGTTCAGCTAACTGGGGCTGAAATTGTGATTTTTAATCACGCCCTCTCTCCTGCCCAAGAGCGCAACCTAGAGCACTTGTGTAAGTGTCGTGTGATTGACCGCACTGGTCTTATCTTAGATATCTTCGCACAGCGTGCGCGAACTCATGAAGGTAAGCTACAAGTTGAGCTTGCTCAGCTTCGTCATATCTCTACTCGACTGATTCGCGGTTGGACTCACCTTGAGAGACAAAAAGGTGGTATCGGTCTTCGTGGTCCAGGTGAAACTCAACTAGAAACGGATCGACGTCTGTTGCGTGACCGTATAAAAGCGATATTGCGTCGTTTAGCTAAGGTAGCTAAGCAACGTGAACAGGGCCGCCGTGCTCGTAATCGAGCTGAAATCCCAACCATTTCTCTTGTTGGTTATACCAACGCAGGGAAATCAACACTGTTTAACCAGATCACCCGTGCTGGTGTTTACGCGGCAGACCAACTGTTTGCAACGCTAGACCCAACACTACGCAAAATCGATCTGACTGATGTAGGTCCGGCAATCCTTGCAGATACTGTAGGATTTATTCGTCACCTACCGCACGATTTAGTCGCGGCATTTAAAGCAACGTTACAAGAGACGCAGGAAGCTGACATTTTGTTACATGTTGTTGATGCCAGTGATGACCGCTTTCGTGAGAATATTCAGGCAGTTCATGATGTATTAGAAGAAATCGATGCTCATGAGGTGCCAACCCTTGTAGTCATGAACAAGATTGACTGCATGGAAGACCAAAAACCTCGCATTGAACGAGACGAAGAGGGCGCACCACGCGCTGTTTGGGTCTCGGCAATGGAAGGGGAAGGCATTGAATTACTGTTTGAGGCGCTGACAGAACGTCTAGCAAGCCAAATGGTTCAATATCGACTGTGCATTCCACCTCAACATCAGGGTCGTATTCGTAGTCTGTTTTTTCAGTTGAAATCTATTCAACAAGAAGAATATGATGAAAATGGTAACCTGTTGATAGATATCCGAATGCAACAAGTGGATTGGTCTAAACTAGAAAAAAGAGAAGGGGCACTCTTAGGTGACTTTATCGTTACCACAGAGACTGCTACAGTATAACGTCATATCAAATGATGGAGCTTTCTAATGGCGTGGAATGAGCCTGGAAATAACAACGGCGATAACGGCCGCGATAATGACCCTTGGGGTAATAAGAATAATCGCGGTGGCCGAGATCAAGGACCGCCAGACTTAGACGAAGTGTTTAACAAACTGAGTCAAAAGTTGGGTGGCAAGTTTGGTAAAAAAGGTGGCAACGGTTCATCTGTTGGTGGCGGTGGTGCAATTGGCTTTGGTGTCATTGCAGTTATTGCTATCGCTATCTGGTTCTTTGCGGGTTTCTACACCGTAGGTGAAGCAGAGAGAGCTGTGGTACTTCGACTAGGTCAGTTCGACCGTATTGAAGAGCCGGGCCTAAACTGGCACCCTCGTTTCATCGACCAAATCAGCGATGAACAGCTGGTTAACGTTCAAGCGATCCGTTCACTGCGTGCTTCTGGCACCATGCTGACTAAAGACGAGAACGTAGTAACGGTTGAAATGGGTGTTCAATACCGTGTTTCAGACCCATACAAGTACTTGTATCGTGTTACGAATGCTGATGACAGCTTACGCCAAGCAACAGATTCTGCGCTTCGTGCAGTAATCGGTGACTCGCTAATGGATAGTATCCTAACCAGCGGTCGTCAACAGATTCGTCAAAGCACTCAAGAAACACTGAACCGCATTATCGACAGCTACGACATGGGTATCCTAATCGTAGACGTGAACTTCCAGTCGGCTCGTCCACCTGAGCAAGTTAAAGATGCATTTGATGATGCAATCGCGGCTCGTGAGGATGAAGAGCGTTTCGAGCGTGAAGCAGAAGCTTACCGAAATGACATTCTTCCTAAAGCAACAGGTCGTGCAGAGCGTTTGAAGAAAGAAGCTGTGGGTTACTCAGAGCGCACTATCAATGGTGCACTTGGTCAAGTAGCTCAGTTTGAAAAGCTACTTCCTGAATACCAAGCGGCTCCAGAAGTAACACGTAACCGTCTGTACCTAGATACAATGGAAAAAGTGTACTCAAGCACATCTAAAGTGCTGATTGACTCTGAATCGAGCGGTAATCTACTTTACCTACCGATTGATAAGTTAGGCGCTCAAGGTGGTTCTAAGTCGGGCTCTCGCTCTACTAAAGCACCATCAACTTACGATCAGATTGAACTAGAAACTCAAACTGAAACGCCATCGAGCTCTCAGTCTCGTTCAGATAGCTCACGTCAAGGGAGATACTAATAATGCGTAAGTTAATGATCCCTGTATTGGTTGTTGCGCTAGCACTGATGTTGATGTCTGTGTTTGTGATTCCAGAAGGCGAGCGCGGTATCGTGATTCGTTTCGGTCGTGTATTGAAAGATAACAACGACATCTCTCGAATCCACGAACCTGGTCTGCACTTCAAACTGCCTCTGTTTGACCGTGTGAAAACACTAGACGCACGTATTCAAACAATGGATGGCCGTTCTGACCGTTTCGTAACGTCTGAGAAAAAAGACGTAATCATCGATTCGTACGTGAAATGGCGTATTCAAGACTTCGGTCAATACTACCTAGCAACGGGTGGTGGTAACGCACTAACAGCGCAAGCACTTCTAGAGCGTAAAGTGACAGATGTACTTCGTTCGGAAATCGGTTCTCGTGAGATCAAGCAAATCGTATCAGGCCCTCGTAACAACGATGTTCTGCCAGATTCTGCTGACAGCGAGGAAGTAACAACGGTTGCTGCTGCTGAAGCGCTAGAGGTAGATGGTGAGCGTGACAAGATCATGGAAAATGTTCTTGCGGATACACGTGAAAGTGCACTGAAAGATCTAGGTGTGGAAATTGTCGACTTCCGTATGAAGAAGATTAACCTTCCAGACAACATCAGTGACTCAATCTACAAGCGTATGCGTGCAGAGCGTGAATCGGTTGCTCGTAAGCACCGTTCTCAAGGCCGTGAGCGTGCAGAAGTAATTCGTGCACAAGCTGAACTAGAAGTAGCAACAGTACTGGCAGAAGCTGACCGTACTGCGCGTGTTACTCGAGGTGACGCAGACGCAGAAGCAGCGAAGATTTACTCTGACGCATACAACAAAGATCCTGAGTTCTTTGGCTTCATGCGTTCACTGCAAGCTTATGAATCATCATTTAGCGATAAGAGCGACATTCTAGTACTGGATCCGAAGACAGACTTCTTCCAATACATGAACAACGCAAAAGGTGTACAACCTCAATAAGCCAACAGGCTACATTGAATCTTTGTATTGCTAAGGCATAAAACAAAAGGCTCCTACGATGGGAGCCTTTTTTGTTTGTATCGACAATCTAGATGTCTTTCAATCCTTCTGATGTGACCCCATTAAAGTAGACACTTAATACGGAGTATTAAGTGTCATGAAAGTAAAATCACAAAGACAATATACA